>JAYVSU010000047.1:0-39620 GCA_043775055.1 Polaromonas sp. | reverse complement strand
GGTCGAGCTGGCTGATAAACAGACTTTGTTTGCCAACCCCAAACACCCGTACACGCGCATGCTCTTAGAGGCAATTCCTAAGATGCACGATACCGGCCGGCAGCGCACACCGGTGCAGGGTGAGGTGCCTAACCCGCTCAATCCACCAACAGGCTGCGCTTTTAATCCGCGTTGCCCGTTGGTCAACGACCGCTGCCGGACGGAGCGGCCACAGCTTTTAGCAATTGATGGCATCAAGGTGGCTTGTCATGCTGTGCAAGAGAATCGGATTTAGGAAAACGACTTTTACAGTCAATAAATCACTCAAATACATGATAAATATGGCTGTAACCAGCGCATTTGATGAATAGTTTGCTATTAAAAATATAGTTAGTTAAGTATAACGCTTACTGCGCAAATTATTCTTCATGCCTTGCAACAAAGGCTGTAGTTTGGCACCGCCAATGCGCAAAGCCACGCAGGTCGCCAATATGTCGATGATCAACAAATGCATCAAGCGCGACACCATTGGGCTGTAGCGGTCATAGCCTTCGGGGTGGTCGGCAGACAAGTGAATCTGCCCCGCCGCCGCCAACGGCGAGCCGCTGGTGGTGATGACGATGGTGGTAGCACCATTTTTGCGGGCAATGTCGCAAGCATCCATCAAGTCACGGGTGCGGCCTGAGTTGGAAATGATCACCACGCAATCGCCTGGGCCGAGCAAGGATGCGCTCATCACCTGCATGTGGCCATCGCTGTAGGCAATGGCGTTGACGCCGAGCCGGAAGAACTTGTGTTGTGCATCTTGCGCCACGATGCCCGAGTTGCCAGCGCCGTAAAACTCAATGCGTCTACCCGTGGTGAAGGTCTCGGCCAAGGCGGTTGCAGCCTTTTCAATCGGGCCGGTACTGGCGTCGTTGCGGTATTTCAAAAAAGCCGCTACGGTGTTGTCAATCACCTTGACCATCACGTCACCAGTTTTATCGTCCGCATCAACGCTGCGGTGGATGAAGGGCACACCTTCATTGACGCTGCCCGCCAGCTTGAGTTTGAAGTCCGACAGACCATCGTAGCCCATGCTACGGCAAAACCGCACCACCGTGGGTTTGCTCACATGGGCGCGGTCAGCCAGCGTGCTGATGGGCAAATTGGCAAACGCGCGCGGGTCGCCCAGTACGAGCTTGCCGACACGCTGCTCCGCTGGAGCGAGCGATGAGAGGGAGGCTTTAACGCGTTCAAGCATGGTGTTAGTTCTCTTCGCTCCAGCAAAAATTATCCCGCGCGATCATCGCGCTCGAGGCACTGGGTCCCCAGCTACCCGCCGCGTAGGGTCGTGGGCCTTGCGTATCTGCTTTCCAAGCATCCAAAATCGGCTCGACCCAACGCCAAGCGCATTCTTGTTCGTCGCTGCGGACAAACAGGTTCAAACGACCCGCCAACACATCCAGCAGCAAGCGCTCGTAAGCGCCCACGCGTTCTGTGCCGAAGCGCTTGTCAAAGTCCAAATCCAGTTGTACGGGGACTAGCGTTTGCGAATTTTTACCAGCTTGCGTGCGCTGGTTGGCACCTTGTGAGAATAAATGCAGCTCTAAACCATCTTTGGGCTGCAAGTTAATTACCAAACGGTTGGCGGCGCCCATGGGCGACTGGTAAATGGCATGCGGCGCAGGACGAAAGTTGATCGTGATGGACGCATCACGCGCGGCCAATCGTTTGCCAGTACGGATATAAAACGGCACGCCCGCCCAGCGCCAATTGGCAATTTCACAGCGCAGCGCTACAAAGGTTTCGGTTTGACTGTTGGGGTTGACGCCCGCTTCGGCCAAGTAACCGGGCACCGCTTGGCCACCGCTGTTGCCGGCTGTGTATTGGCCGCGAATCACATGTTGACTGAGAGTTTCAGGCGTCCACGGCTTCAAAGAGCGCAGCACTTTGAGCTTTTCATCACGAATCGCATCGGCATGGGCGTTGATGGGTGGCTCCATGCCAATCGCGCAGAGCAATTGCAGGGCGTGGTTTTGCACCATGTCGCGCAGTGCACCGGTGTTTTCGTAAAACGCGCCACGGGTTTCTACACCCAAATCTTCCGCGATGGTAATCTGGATGTTGGCGATGTTTTCGCGTCGCCATAAAGGTTCAAACAAAGAGTTTCCAAAACGCAGGGCAAACAGGTTTTGTACCGAGGGTTTGCCTAAATAGTGGTCAATGCGGAACACCTGATTTTCAGTCAACACGCGCCGCACGGTGTCGTTGATGGCACGGTTGGAGGCCAAGTCGTGCCCCAAGGGCTTCTCTAAAACAACGCGGGTTTTCGGGCCGTTCAGACCCGCCGCTGCAATTTGTTCGCACACGGTGGTGAACAGCGAAGGGGCAGTCGCGACATACATCACCAGCGTGTCGGCAGCACGGTCGTTGACCAGTTTGGCCAGGTTGAGGTAATCCTCTGGTTTGGACAAATCCACCCGCAAGTAATGCAATAAAGCGGCAAAACGATCGAATTCTTCAGGGTTGGGGCGCTTGCTGGCATCCACCGCATTGAAGCGCGATTTGATGAGTGAACGAAATTGCTCGTCGGTGAGCTCATCTCGCGCCACGCCAATGATGCGGCCACCATCTGGCAAGCTGCCATGGCGAAAGGCTTGGAACAAAGCCGGCAACAGTTTGCGCCATGCCAAATCGCCCGTACCACCAAAAATAACCAAATCAAAACTCATGTCAATCCTCGTATCAAATTTTGAGAGAAGCCTTGCGCAACATTTTTTTGAAGCCCAAAAATGGCGCCGTAACTAAAATCTTAGAAATCAGAGCGATTAATGTAACTTAGTTTCATTCCTTTGTGTCGAATTTGGCAGATTTTTGAACTGTTTGGCCTGAAAATAGGCAAAAATAAGTATTTCCCCGATGCTGTAAATCCACCCAGTCAGTTAGCATTTAAGGTAATCAAATTACCACAGTACACACGCTTCTAGCCTTACAACTATGAAAACAATCTTTTTAAAAACCACTTTCACCGCCATAGCTTGGGCTGCACTTTCTACGGCAGCGCAAGCCGACGGGCAAGTCAACATCATTTGCTCCGTTCAAGCCGAGCATTGCAACATGATCTCCACGGTTTACTCTCGCACGACAGGTGTGAAGGTCAACATGTCGCTCAAAGGCTCCGGGGAGGCTTTGGCGCAGCTGATTGCTGAAAAGGACAACCCAAAAACCGATATTTGGTATGGCGGTACGGGCGACCCGCATTTACAGGCTGCAGAAGCAGGGCTGTCGATGGAGTACAAATCGCCCACCCTGCCGCAGCTCTACCCTTGGGCACAACAGCAAGCGCAGCAGTCTGGCTACAAAACCGTCGGTATTTACACCGGCCCTTTGGGCTTTGGCTACAACACTGAGCTACTGGCTAAAAAGAAACTGCCAATTCCAAAGTCTTGGGCGGATTTGTTGAAACCAGTATACAAAGGTGACATTCAAGTCGCCAACCCCGCCTCCAGCGGGACGGCTTACACCATGATAGCTACGCTGGTACAGCTCATGGGGGAAGACAAAGCCTTTGAGTACATGAAGGCATTGCATAAAAACATCAGCCAGTACACCCGCTCAGGTACAGGTCCAATCAAGGCTGTAGCGCGGGGTGAAACGGCAGTGTCAATCAGTTTTGTGCATGATGCGCCGGGCGAAAAAATGCAAGGCTTCCCGGTTGAAGCTGTCACGCCAAATGAGGGCACGGGCGCTGAAATCGGCTCCATGAGCATCATCAAAGGTGCGCGCAATTTAGAAGCCGCCAAGAAATTCTACGAGTGGGCCATCACCCCCGCCGCGCAAGAAATGGCGGCTGCGGCCAAGCAATTCCAACTGCCCTCAAACAAAGCCACCAAAGTCGACCCGCGCATTCCAGACTTCAAAAAAATCAAGTTCATCAACTACGACTACGCCAAATATGGCGCTAGCGCTGAGCGACGCCGCTTGATTGCCAAGTGGGAGAAAGAAGTCAATTCATTGCCACGCTAAGCCTTAAATATATTTTGACTTAGCAATGCATAAAAATCCCAACGCTGCCATTGGTTTTTGGCTGATTGCTGGCGCGTTGTCGTACCTGCTTTTGCCGTGGTATGCAATTCAAGATACCGCTTGGTATGCCGTGTTGCCGCAAGTCTTTGGCGGCACTGAGACTGCCAATGGCCTGCTGCAAGCACTCAAATTTGGCCGAGTTTGGCTGTTGGTTGGAGCATTGGGCTTGCTCATCGCCGCCGTAGCGCTGTTCAAACCGGCCAGCAAAGCGCAGGGCCGTTGGCTGATGGCGGGCGGCTTGCTCGGTGCGCTGGGTTTGGCGGTCAGCGGCTTTTTAATCGGTTCTAAAGGCTGGGCGTTCAATGGATTAAACATTAGCTTTGGCGAATTAACCGTCAACCAATTTGGCATCGGCATTGGCGGCTTTATCGCTTTGATGGCTTTGGTCATGCTGGGCGCTTTTGGTATGGCGCGACGCGGTTATTTCAAAGGCGATTTGTTCGTTGCTGCCAGTGTGGTCGGTTGCGGTGTGTTGATGGTTTTGTTCATCGCTTACCCTGTGACCAAGGCCTTGTATGGCGCCTTGTTGAACGAAGAAGGGCGCTGGTCGCTCTCCGCATTGTTTGAACGTATTGGCAACGAGCGGGTGTGGGGTTTGGGCTGTTTGGCCGGCGGCGTGCGCTGCGGAGTGGCTTGGAACACCTTGTTTTTGGGGCTGCTCACCGCCAGTGGCACAGTCATTTTAGGCACCATGCTGGCGCTGATGGCCGAGCGTGGCAGCGTGCGCCTGCAAGCGCCCCTCAAAGTGCTGGCCATGTTGCCCATCATCACGCCACCATTCGTTGTGGGCTTGGGGCTGATTTTGCTGTTTGGTCGTGCGGGCATCGTCAACCAAGGTTTGGAGTGGACCTTTGGCATGGAGCCGACGCGCTGGTTTTACGGCCTGTTTGGGGTCTGGCTGGCGCAGTTGTTTGCCTTTACGCCGATTGCCTTCATGATCATGCGCGGCGTGGTTCAGGGTGTAGCGCCCAGCTTGGAAGAGGCTGCGCAAACCCTGCGCGCTGACCGCAAAGCCACGTTCTACACGATTACCCTACCGTTGCTCAAACCCGGTTTGGCGAATGCCTTTTTGGTCGGTTTCATTGAAAGTATGGCGGATTTTGGCAACCCGATTGTGGTCGGCGGGCAGTTTTCAGTGCTCTCAACTGAGATTTTCTTTGCCATCGTTGGCGCACAGTACGACCAAGGTCGCGCAGCGTCGCTGGCTTGGATTTTGACGCTGTTTGCCTTGGCGGTGTTTGCCATTCAACGCGCTGTGTTGGGCAAGCAAAACTTCACCACCGTCAGTGGCAAAGGCGATTCTGGCTTGGCCATGCCCCTGCCAGACGGTGTGCGCCGCCTCATCAAGGCTGTCGCCGTGCCATGGATTGCCTTCACTGTCGTGGTTTATTTGTTTGCCTTTGCAGGCGGTTTTGTGCAAACCTGGGGACGCGACTACACCTTGACTTTGGCGCACTTTAAAACAGCGTTTGACTTGGAATGGGGTCAATACGGCCTGGTCTGGGCGGGTACGGCCTGGAACTCACTTTTCACCACACTCAAACTGGCGGGTGGTTCTGCACCCGTCACCGCCGCGTTGGGGCTCTTGATTGCCTACCTGTTGGCGCGCACCGAGTTCAAGGGGCAGGGTTTGTTTGAGTTTGCCGCCCTGCTGGCCTTTGCCATTCCGGGCACGGTGCTGGGCGTGAGCTACATCTTGGCCTTCAACGTGCCGCCGCTGGAACTGACGGGCACGGGTTTGGTCATCATGCTGTGCTTTGCCTTCCGCAACCTGCCAGTGGGGGTGCGGGCGGGGACGGCGGCGTTCAAGCAGCTTGACAAATCACTCGACGAAGCCTCGCTGATGCTGCGCGCCTCGACGGCGCAAACGCTGTTCCGCGTCGTGCTGCCGCTGCTCAAGCCAGCGCTGATTGCCGCCTTGGTCTACAGTTTCGTACGCGCTATGACGACAGTGTCAGCGGTGATTTTTTTGGTCACTGCTGAAAACGAGCTAGCCACCACCTACATCATAGGCCGCGTTGGCAATGGCGACTACGGCGTGGCGCTGGCGTATTGCACGGTGCTGATGATTTTGATGTCGCTGGCGATTGCCTTGATTCAGCTGCTGGTGGGTGAGCGAAAACTGGGGCGACGTCAAGCCGTTGCCACCCAGCCTGCTTTGCAACCGATTTAGGCTCAATGCAAGTGAAAATTTGATAAATAAGGCATAAATATGACTGTAGCCGGCGTATTTATTCAATAGTTTGCTATTAAATTAGTAGTAAATTTAAATTTTTAAAGTATAAAACATGAACCACGGCGTTATCTTCAAAGACATCACCAAGCGCTACGGCTCTGACAGCTCCGCGCCGTTGGCGGTTAAAGGTATCAGTTTTGAGATTGAAAAAGGCTCATTGACGACGATTTTGGGCCCCTCCGGCTGTGGCAAAACCACCACGCTGCGCATGATCGCGGGGCTGGAGTCGCCCACCTCTGGGCAAATCATCATGAATGGTCAAGATGTCACCACGCTAGGCCCCGCGCAGCGCAACGTCAGCATGATGTTTCAAAGTTACGCGCTTTTTCCGCACATGAACGTGGTGGAAAATGTGATGTACGGCCTCAAAATGTCGGGCGTAGCCAAGGCCGAAGCACGTCAGCGTGCTAGCGATACCCTTAAAAACGTTGGTTTGGTCGGTTTTGACGACCGCCTGCCCAGCGAGTTGTCTGGCGGCCAGCAGCAACGCGTCGCTTTGGCGCGGGCTTTGGTTTTAGAGCCAGCTGTTTTGCTGTTTGATGAGCCATTGAGCAACTTGGATGCTCGTTTGCGCCGCGAAATGCGGGAAGAGATTCGCGCTATTCAGCAGCGCCTCGGCCTGACCGTGGCGTATGTGACGCATGACCAAAGTGAAGCGCTGGCCGTGAGCGACCAAATCATTGTCATGGACCACGGCATCATCGCCCAGCGCGGTACACCGCAAGACCTGTACGAGCGCCCGAAAAGCGAGTTTGTCGCCGGGTTCATGGGCGAGGCCATGTTGTTCCCAGCTACAGCTTTGAGTGGGGGTGCGGTGCGAGTTGGCTCTATGCAGCTCACCCCACGCAACGCGGTGCCGGCAGGTGCCATCAAGGTCGCGGTACGGCCCGAGGCTTGGCAGATTCACCGTGTGGGTGACGGCATGGCCGCCAAATTGGTGAAATCTGCCTACTTAGGTAGCTTTTTTGAATACACCTTCGACACAGAATTGGGCGCTATTTTTGTGGTCTCACCTGATTTGACCGATGTGCTGCTGCTGGGTGCAGAGGTCAAACTGACCTTGGCAGCACATGGCGTGTCGGTTGTTGCTGCGATGTAACCCAAAGACGGTTCTGATGGGCTGACTGGCTGGATAATGGCAGGATGGATCAACTCGACGCTCTCAAGCAATTCACCACTGTTGTTGCTGACACAGGTAATTTCAAGCAAATTGCCCAATTCAAGCCACAAGACGCCACGACCAACCCGTCGTTGATTTTGCAGGCGGTGCAACAGCCAGAATATGCCAGTTTGCTGCAAGCTGTGGTGACCCAACACCGCAACAAGCCACTGGACGAACAGCTGGATCGTTTGGTGGTGCGTTTTGGCCGCGAAATCATCGATCTGGTGCCTGGCCGGGTGTCGATGGAAGTCGATGCCCGTTTGAGCTTTGACAATGCCGCCAACGTCGCCCGCGCCAAGCGCTTGATTGCTTTGGCCGCCGCTGAGGGCATCCCGCAAGAGCGGATTTTGATCAAGCTCGCCTCCACCTGGGAAGGCATCAAAGCCGCTGAGGAACTGGAAAAAGAAGGCATCCATTGCAACTTGACCCTGCTGTTCAGCTTCAGCCAAGCCGTGGCTTGTGGCGCGGCCAAAGTGCAACTCATTTCACCCTTCGTTGGCCGTATTTACGACTGGTACAAAAAGTCAGCCGGTGCTGCCTGGGTTGAGGCTGACAACGCGAATGCCAACGACCCCGGCGTCAAGTCGGTCACGCAAATCTTCAATTACTACAAACGCCATGCCATCCAAACCGAGGTCATGGGCGCGAGCTTTCGCAACATCGGCCAAATCACGGCGCTGGCAGGTTGCGATTTGTTGACCATCAGCCCCGCGCTCTTGGCCACTCTTGCTGCAAATGACGCGCCTTTGGTCAAAGCTTTGGACAGCGTCGATGCGCATAAGCTGGACATTCCAGAGCTGACGTTGAACGAAGCTGCTTTCCGTTTCGCCTTGAGCCAAGATGCCATGGGCACAGAAAAGCTCGCTGAAGGCATTCGCGGCTTTGTCGCCGATGCTCTCAAGTTGGATCAATTGCTCCTCACCGCTTAATTTTTCAAAATAAATATGAACCGTTGCGACCAAACCCCTGCGTGGACTGAACTGCAAAACCACTTCGCCGCCCATGGCCAGACTTTCGATGCGCGGGAGGCATTTGCGCAAGATGCAACGCGTTTCAACAAGCTCAGTTTGCAAGCGCCGTATGTGTTTGCCGATTTGTCGAAAAACCGTGTCGACGAGCAGACACAAAACCTGTTGCGGAACTTAGCGCGGCAAACTGGTGTTGAAGCGCATCGGGATGCCATGTTTGCCGGTGAGGCTATCAACAACACCGAAAACCGCGCGGTCATGCATTGGTTGCTCAGAGCGCCTCAAAAAACGACTGTAGCCGGCGTAAATATTGATAAATTAGCTATAAATTCAATAGCTAAAAACGACCAAAATATGTCACTTGGAAATACGTTTTTAGCCGAATCTTTGGCTTTAGTACACGCCACCTTGACGTCCATGCTGGCCTATGCCGAGCGCATTCGCGCTGACGCTGCCATCACCGACGTGGTCAACATCGGCATTGGCGGCTCAGACTTGGGGCCGCAGATGGCGGTATTGGCGTTAGACAGCTTTGCGCAGGCGGGCAAGCGGATGCATTTTGTGTCGAATGTCGATGGGCATGAATTGGCTGCGGTGTTGAAGCACTTGCACCCTGAAAACACCTTGTTTTTGATTGCGTCTAAAACCTTCACGACGACCGAAACCATGACCAATGCGTTGTCCGCCAAGGCGTGGTTTGAGGAAAACTACAAAGCTAAAGCCGATTTGAACAAAGTAGGCACGGGCATTTCACGCCATTTCGCGGCGCTCACCACCAATGTTTCAGCTGCCAATGCCTTTGGCATCAGCACCACCTTTGGCTTTTGGGACTGGGTTGGTGGCCGTTACTCGCTGTGGTCGGCGATTGGCTTACCGATAGCGATAGCCATTGGTGCGCAAGGTTTTACGGACATGCTGGCCGGCGCGCATGCCATGGATGAGCACTTTCGTACCGCGCCGTTAGAG
Source organism: Polaromonas sp. (assembly GCA_043775055.1). Classification (GTDB taxonomy): domain Bacteria; phylum Pseudomonadota; class Gammaproteobacteria; order Burkholderiales; family Burkholderiaceae_C; genus Aalborgiella. The sequence goes on along the minus strand of JAYVSU010000047.1, from coordinate 30,241 downwards.
ACAAACTTACCTGTCCAGCTGGGCTTGCTAGACGTTTGGTACCGCAATTTCCACGGCTTCACCAGCCGTTGCGTCGCACCGTACCACAGCGCGTTGAAGCGTTTGCCAGCCTATTTGCAGCAGCTAGAGATGGAAAGCAATGGCAAACGGGTTGATGCAGATGGACAAGCCTTGCCGTTTGCGACATCTCCAGTCGTGTGGGGCGAGCCGGGAACGAACGGTCAGCACGCGTTCTTCCAAATGCTGCATCAGGGCACCGATGTCGTGCCCGTGGAATTCATCGCCGTCAAACAAGCCCGACACAGCTTGCCGGGTCATCAGCCCAAGCTGCTGGCCAACGTGTTGGCGCAAGCGCAGGCGCTGATGGTGGGCAAGGCGGATGCAGGTGGGCACAAGCACTTCCCTGGCAATCGCCCCAGTACCATGTTGGTGCTGGAAGATTTGACACCAGCCAGCTTCGGTGCTTTGATTGCGCTGTATGAGCACCGTGTTTTCGTCTCGGGCAGCGTGTGGGGCATCAACAGCTTTGACCAGTGGGGCGTCGAGCTGGGCAAGGTTTTGGCTGTGGATATTGAGAAGCGCTTGACTTCTGGTGACACGACAGGCTTGGATGGCTCGACAAAAGCGCTGCTGCACAAGCTACGCTAAAGTTTCGATAGCACGGAAGTGCTTAACAATAATGGTCCAACAGCGACATCGTAAAATCGAGGCATGGCTATTCAATCTCCTCTTCGTTTGGCATTCGCCGATTTGTTCGCTGGTTTTTTGCGTTATGACCTTTGGCCTTCATTGGCGTGGCAAGAAATTCGCCGTCGTTATCGCCGTTCCACCCTCGGGCCGCTGTGGTTGACCATCAGTACTGGCGCATTTATCGTCGGTTTGGGGCCGCTGTATGGCAAATTGTTCAACCAAGAACTCAGCAGTTATCTGCCCTATATTGCCATCAGCTTCGTCATTTGGGCCTTGCTCTCAGGCATGATTACAGATGCCTGCAATGTCTTTGTCGCCGAAGAGAGTATTTTTAAGCAAATAAAGCTGCCATTCACGATTTTTTGCTACTCCTTGGTGACACGGAATTTGATTATCTTGGCGCATAACGCCGTCATCATGGTGATTGTGTTCATGTTTTACCCACCGCCATTGACCAGTAACCTGCTACTTGTGCCTGTGGGGCTTTTTGTCATTGCTATTAACGGATTCTGGGTTTCTTTGTCGCTAGGCTTGCTGTGCACGCGGTTTCGAGATATTCCGCAAATTGTGACCAGTGTTTTGCAATTGACCATGTTTGTCACACCGGTGATGTGGAAGGCCGACATGGTAGGCCGCCACACTTGGATTGTGGACTGGAACCCCATGTACCATTTTTTAGAGCTGGTGCGCGCACCTTTGTATGGCCACGCTCCATCAGCTACTACGTGGCTGGCCGTGGTTGCTATCACCCTTGTTGGATGGACGGTCACGATGCTGGTGTTTGCGCGTTACCGCACACGCATTCCGTACTGGGTTTAAGCTATCCTATTGTACGGCGTTGGAATGAAATTTAGAAAATAACACCATGACTTCAATTGTGATCAACAACATGACCGTGGATTTTCCCATCTACGGCATCGCCAGCCGCTCGTTTAAAAATACATTCTTACGTTCTGCCACCGGTGGCCGTGTAGCGCGTGATGGCAGCGACAAAGTCGTGATTCGTGCTTTAGACAACATCAATTTGAACCTGCAAGAAGGTGACCGTGTGGGTATTTATGGCCACAACGGCTCAGGTAAATCTACCTTGCTAAAAGTCATGGCGGGCGTCTATGCGCCGGTGCATGGCACCTGTGAAGTGACAGGCCGTTTGTCCAGCATGTTGAATTTGCTCTTGGGCATGCACCCAGACTCAACTGGTTACGAGAACATTTACTTGCGTGGCAAAATTTTGGGCTTAAGCCCTGCCGAAATTGAAACCATCACCCAAGACGTGGTCGAGTTTGGCGGTTTGGGAGACTATATGGAGATGCCGCTGCGCACTTACTCCAGCGGCATGGCCATGCGCTTGGGCTTTTCAGTATCCACCGCCATTCCATCAGACATTTTATTGATGGATGAGTGGATGAGCGTGGGCGATGCCGATTTCATGGAAAAAGCCAATGAGCGACTGGCTGCCTTGCTAGATTCCGCCAAAATTTTGGTACTTGCGTCACACAGTGAAGAGACAATCCGCAAAAATTGCAACAAGCTGGTTCGCCTTGACCACGGGCAGATTGTCTCTGTCGAATCAATATAAACTGGCTTGACACTTTTTCAAAATTATTCCGGCTGCTGCCAAGCCACGCCCGTGTCGCTCAATATGGCTTGCAAAGGAATGTCATGTGATTCTGGGGTGAAATCAGGCAACCAGCCATTGCTATAGCCCAAACCCACCGTTTTAGGTTGAGGTAACAGCGTAGCCAAAGTACGGTCATAAAACCCACCGCCATAGCCTAATCGGTAGCCGCCGGGGCCAAAACCGACGCACGGCACAAACAAAATGGTCGGGATGACGACTTCGGTGCCTTTTGGCTTGGGAATGCCGTAAGCATCCTCTTCCATCGGGCAGCCCGGGTACCAAGCGTGGAAAATCAGGGTTTTATGGACCTTGTCGATCACCGGCAGGCCAATTTTGCAGGGCGACCTGTTTGCTACAGATTCAGTAGCTATCTGAGCAGCATCTTCGCCAGCTACAGGCATATTTTTGGCTGAAAATGACTGCAGAGTTGCATCTTCTTGCCAACGGTATAGTGCGGGTAATGGGTCAAACTCACCTTTGATGGGCCAATAGGCGCCAATCACGGTGTCTGGCTTGCCAAAAAGCCAGATTCGCATCACACTTTGTAACAGTGCCGCGCGCTGTAGGCGATCGGGTAAATTCAAGCGTTGTTCAATGAGCGCTTTTCTCGCAGCAACCTTGTCCATTTTTTCCTTTTCAGCAATTTATGCAATCCATGCAAAACCAGCAGAGTTCTACGATTTTGACACCTCTTTTCACCCCACGCACATCCCAGCTCCTTATTTCTGCCTTGCTTGTTGCTTTTGCTACCGGTTTTTCAGGTTCGGCCGCTGCTCAAAACGGTTCTAATCCACGCGCCGAGGCGGTGCTGTTAGAGATGAACCAAGCCTTCAAAAAAGTTGATAAAGCGCGTTTGACGGCGCTTTTGCCGCAAGTCAGAGGCCACGAGCTGGAGCCTTGGGCGGCATATTGGGAGCTCAAAGCGCGTTTGGAAGAAGCGTCATCTGCCGAAGTGCAAGATTTTTTAACCCGTTTTGCGGGCACTTACCAAGATGACCGCTTGCGCAACGACTGGTTGCTGCTCTTAGGGCAACGGCGCGATTGGAGCAACTTTGCGGCCGAATACCCCAAATTTCGCATGCGAGACGACAAAGAAGTGCGTTGTTACGCGCTGCTGATTGACCATTTGCAAGGTACCACTGGGCTGACAGGTGTGACGCCGATTGAGCGCGGCTTGGAGATTCGCAAAAATTGGTATGCGCAACGCGATGCTGACGATGGTTGTAACTTGGCTGCAGACCGCTTGATCAAAGATCCCAATACCTTTAACACGGGCATGACCGCGCAAGACGCGTGGCGTAAAGCACGCTTGGCGATGGAGGTGAATCGCCCTCGCGCAGCGCGCAATGCCTTGCAGATCGTCTCTTTAGAGGTGGCGAATCAGGTGTCAGAGATTCAAGCCGACCCGTTGAAGTTTCTGAAAAGACGAGCCACAGCAGTGGGCACGGAGCGTAAAGAGGCAGAATTACTGGCTTTGATTCGATTGGCTGCTAGCAACCCAGATGGCGCAGCGACCGAGCTGGATGCCAAATGGAGTGTGCAACTGACGGCTGAGCAGCGTAACTGGGCTTGGGGCGCGATTGGCAAACAAGCGGCGCAGAGTCTTAACAGCCAAGCATCAAGCTACTTTGCCAATGTGAGCAAAGACACAGACTTGAACGACGACACCTTGGGCTGGAAAGTACGCGCTGCATTGCGCACGGCTAACACGTCCAGTTCACCGCAATGGGCGATGGTGTTGAGCGCTGTCAACGCCATGAGTGATGATGCGCGCAAAGACGCTACTTGGACGTACTGGAAAGCGCGCGCTTTGAAAGCGGCTGCGCAAGTGCGTATCGCCAAAAATGCTGTTCGTACCGACGCACCAACAGTGCAAGTCGAGATGCAAGATGCCAACACCTTGTTTGAGAGCATCGCGAGTGTGCGCGGGTTTTACGAGCAACTGGCTTTAGAAGAGTTGGGTCGCAAAATTACTGTGCCTGAGCGCCCTGTGCCTTTGACGACGCTTGAAAAAGACGCGGTTCGACAAAACCCGGGCCTCAAACGCGCTTTGCTGGCAATCGCCATCGGCTTGCGTCCCGAGGGAGTGCGTGAGTGGAACTACAGCACCAATTTAACCAACGGTAGCGGTCAAGCTGGCAGCATGAATGACCGCGAGCTGTTGGCTGCGGCGCAACTAGCCTGCGAGCGTGAGGTATGGGACCGCTGCATCAACACCAGTGAGCGCACAAAAACGGTGATAGATTTTGAGCAGCGATTCCCCATGCCGCACCAAAAAGCCGTGGTCAAACGTAGCGCCGATATCAACTTGGACCCCGCCTACGTGTACGGTTTGATTCGCCAAGAAAGCCGTTTTGTCACTGACGCGCGCTCAGGCGTAGGCGCGTCGGGGCTGATGCAGGTGATGCCTGCCACAGCGCGCTGGACGGCTAAAAAAATCGGCCTCACCACATTCACCGCCGACCAAATCAACGACCGCGACACCAACATCGCTATCGGCACAGGTTATTTGAAGCTGGTTTTGGATGACTTTGGCGGTTCCATGCCTTTGGCGGCTGCCGCCTACAATGCCGGCCCTGGCCGACCACGCACTTGGCGCAATGGCCCACAAATGGAAGCGGCTGTTTGGGCTGAAAACGTACCGTTTGCCGAAACTCGCGACTATGTTAAAAAAGTGTTGAGCAACACCACCAATTACGCTGCGATTTTGACGGGCAAACCACAGTCCTTGAAGAACCGCTTAGGCATGGTTGGACCGCGTGAAGCGGGCGTCACCGACATCAATACCGATTTACCTTAAAAATAACAACATGAAAAAAATACTTGTCTTGGGTGGCACTGGCTTTGTGGGTCGCCATGTTTGCGAAAAATTATCCCGTTTGTCTTACCGCATTACTGTGCCTACACGGCGACGAGAAAATGCCAAACACATTCAGCACTTGCCGAGGTTAGATGTGATGGAAGCCAATATTCATGACCATGCAGCGCTGATGCGCTTGGTTGCAGGGCATGATGCTGTCATCAATTTGGTCGCCATCTTGCATGGTAATGCCGCTGCTTTTGAGCGCACACACGTTACCTTGCCACGCTCTTTGGCGCAGGCATGTAATGAAGCCGGTGTGAAGCGTGTGATTCACGTAAGCGCGCTGGGTGCGGCACTGGACGCACCTTCCATGTACCAGCGCTCTAAAGCGCAGGGCGAGGCAGTTTTGCAGGCGGCTGGTTTGGATCTCACCATCTTGCGCCCGAGCGTGATTTTTGGGGCTGAAGACAAATTTCTAAACCTCTTTGCTAGCCTGCAAAAAGTATTCCCCGTCATGCCTTTGGCGGGCAGCGCCACGCGCTTCCAACCGGTTTGGGTTGAAGATGTGGCGCAAGCCATTGTGAACAGTCTGCAAGCTTCGGCAAGTTACATGCCCGCCATCGTCGAGGCGTGTGGGCCCGATGTATTTACCTTGAAAGAGCTGGTGCAATTGTCTGCACGTGTAGCGGGCGTCAACCATGGGCAAGGTCGCCCCGTGCTGGCCTTGCCGCGCTCTTTGGGGCTGCTGCAAGCCGGTTTGATGCGATTTCTACCCGGTGAGCCCATGCTAAGCCGTGACAATTTGGACTCAATGCGGGTCGACAATGTTGCCAGCGGCAAACTGCCAGGATTGTCTGCTTTAGACGTGGCTCCCAGTGCTTTAGCAGCCATCGCGCTGCTGTATTTGGGCAAACAAACCACAGAAGCGCACTTGCTGGCCATGCGCAAAACGGCAGGCCGGTTCTAAGTTATTGTTCAATCATGCGAGCGTGTGGCCGTGGGGCTAATGCGCGCTTGGCATGAGTGCCTTGCTTGATTTTCATCAATCAAATGCTTTTCCTGTTGTAAGCTTGCTTCTCATTGAACTCTCTAATCATTTTTTGAAAGAAAAGCATGTTGAAGCTCTACGTTGGCAATAAAAACTACTCTTCTTGGTCGATGCGGCCTTGGGTGTTGCTCACCCAAGCGGGCATTCCTTTTGAGGAAGTCATGGTGCGTTTTGACTCTTTCAATACGGGTTCTAGCTTCAAAAAAACCATTGGCGCGGTAAGTCCAACCGGCAAAGTGCCAGCATTGACTGACGGTGATTTGAAAGTCTGGGACACCTTGGCAATTGCCGAGTACGCCGCTGAGCGCTTCCCTGAAAAAAAACTGTGGCCCCAAGACCCCACCGCTCGCGCCATTGCCCGCAGTGTTTGTGCAGAAATGCACGCAGGCTTTACCGGCTTGCGTGGCAATTGCCCCATGAATATCGAAGCCAGTTTGCCCGACGTGGGTCAATTGGTTTGGCGCGACAAGCCAGCTGTCCAAGCCGACGTGGCGCGTTTGGTTCAACTCTGGGGTGGTTTGCTAGACACCTACAAAGGCCCCATGCTCTTTGGCGAGTTCTCCATAGTCGACGCGTATTTCGCACCCGTGTGCATGCGTCTAAACACCTACGCCCTGCCGCTGCCCGCCAACATTGCCGCCTACGTGGCGCGAGTGACGGCCTTGCCTGGCGTGCAAGCATGGATCCAAGACGCACTGGCTGAAAAGGACTTTTTGGACTTTGAAGAGCCATATCGCACGCATCGCTGAACCACACTTTGTTGAGCCCTAGCGAATTTTGAACTAGCCGCATATTCTGCGTACACTTACTCTCATGCAAATTTACATGGTGGGTGGGGCGGTACGTGATGCTTTGCTGGGCTTGCCGGTGCAAGACCACGACTGGGTGGTCGTGGGCGCCACGCCTGAGCAGCTGCTCCAAGCTGGGTTTTTGCCAGTGGGTAAAGATTTCCCCGTTTTTTTGCACCCCGTCACCAAAGAAGAAGTTGCTTTAGCGCGTACGGAGCGCAGCACCGCGCCCGGATACAGTGGCTTTGTCTTTCATGCAGCGCCCGATGTGAAGCTGGAGGATGACTTATCGCGGCGCGATCTTACTATCAATTCAATAGCTGTCAAAGCAATAAATACGCCGAATACAGGCAAAAAACACCTTGATTTTGACTGGAAAGTCGATTTCCCGCTGGATATTACCCAGCTGATTGACCCGCACCACGGCCAACAGGATTTAGCTGACAAAGTGTTGCGCCACGTCTCTCACGCCTTTGCCGAAGATCCGGTGCGGATCTTGCGCCTGGCACGGTTTGCCGCACGGTTTTCAGACTTCAGCGTCGCGCCTGAAACCATGGCGCTGATGCGCCAGATGGTCAACAGCGGCGAGGTCGATGCTTTGGTGTCCGAGCGGGTGTGGCAAGAATTGGCCAAGGGGCTGATGGAGGCCAAACCCTCGCGCATGTTTGAGGTGCTGCGTGAATGCGGTGCTTTGGCGCGGCTGCTGCCTGAGCTGGACAAACTCTGGGGTGTACCACAGCGGGCGGAGTATCACCCTGAAATTGACACTGGCGTGCATGTGATGATGGTGCTTGACATGAGCGCACAGCTGCAAAGTTCACTGCCTGTGCGCTTTGCCTGCCTGTGCCACGACTTGGGAAAAGGCACCACACCGGCCGATATTTTGCCTAGACATATCGGCCACGAGGACCGCAGCGCCGGGCTTCTGCAGGAAGTGAGCGCTCGCTTACGTGTGCCGACTGACTGCCGCCAGCTGGCTGATGTGGTGGCGCGAGAGCATGGCAATATCCACCGCAGCAGCGAATTTAACGCCGCTGCCGTGGTGCGGTTGCTGCAGCGCTGCGATGCCTTTCGCAAGCCGCAACGCTTTGCCGACGTGCTCTTGGCCTGCGAATGTGATGCGCGAGGGCGGCTCGGTTTTCAAGAGGCGGCCTATCCGCAGCGCGAGCGTTTGCTGCAAGCGTTGCAGGCGGCGCAATCGATTGCTACATATTTAATAGCTAAAAATACAATGAATACGTCGGCTACAGCTAAAAAAGAGGCTAAAAATGCAGAAGTTGGTCAAAATGTACCGTCCAAACCGCTTCAAGGCAAAGACATTGGCGATTTGATTCACGCGGCCCGCGTCGCTGCGGTGGCCGCTTTGCCAGCTTTTCAGCTCGTTTAGTTGAAATCACCCTGCTATGCTTGCACCATGTCCCATTTATTGATTGTTGAAGACGATGAATTGCTGCGCGACGCCTTGACAGCGCAACTGCAGCAAGGTGGCCACAGCGTTGCCAGTGCCGCGCATGGCGTGGCGGCGGTGAGCGCGCTACAAGCCACGCGTTTTGATGGCGTGATTTTGGACTTGGGGCTACCCGCTGTGGCGGACGTCCATTTAGACGGCATGGACGTGCTGCGCTGGATTCGGCAGCAACTTGGGGCACTCCCTGTGCTGATTTTGACGGCCCGTGACGGTGTTGACGACCGCGTGCAAGGTCTCAACGCGGGCGCTGATGATTATTTGACCAAACCTTTTAATATGGCCGAACTGCTGGCCCGCTTGCAAGCCATGCTGCGCCGTTCGCAATTACCGGCTTTTGGCGGCTCGCAAGAATTGGTGGCGCAAGGTCTGCAAAAACTCCGAATTGATGCCAAATTGCCACGCGCTTGGCTCGATGAAGTACCTGTCGACTTGACCCAACGCGAGTGGGAGCTGCTGTCGCTCCTCGTCACGCAAATCGGCCAAGTGGTGAGCCGTGAAGACGTGCTGCAAGTTTGGAAAGACGATGGGGCAGATCTAGCTTTGCCCAATGTGGCCAATCCGCCGCCCAACTTGGGCTCCAATGCCTTGGAGGTCTATGTGCACCGTTTGCGGCGTAAATTGGCGGATTCAGGTTTATCGATTCGCAATGTGCGCGGGTTGGGCTACATGCTGGAGTCGCTCAAAGCTTAGTGCTTAGGGCCGTAGCTTGGCAAGGTCAACATGACGCCCATTTCATCCCTCGGTTTGCATACTGCCACACCGTCTTTGCGACGCCAGTTGCTGTTGTCGTTGCTCCTACCGCAGTTGGTTTTGTGGTTGGTCGGCGGGCTGCTGGCCTACCGCATCGCCCTCAATTACGCCGAAAAAGGCATTGACCAGTCGTTGACGCAATCGGTTCGTTCATTGGCGCGGCAGGTCAAACCGATTGGCTCGGGGCTGCTGGTGGACTTCCCCCGAGCCGCACAAGATATTTTGGAGCAAGACCCCCAAGACCGGGTCAGCTACATGGTGTCGTCGCCGCCGGGCAGTTTTCTTTTAGGCAATGTTGGCGGCGGCATCAGTACGGGAGCGGGTCGCGGTCAAGCCCAACAACAGAACGACACCAGTTTGCCACCGCCGCCCGCCACGACCACCATCGCTGCCGGTGAACCGGTGCTGTATGACGCCCAGCTGAATGGCAGACCGGTGCGCGTGGTCTCCTTGGAAGTGAACTATGGCGATGCCGACGCGCCGCAGCGCCTACGCGTGCAAGTGGCCAAAAGCTTGGCTGTGCAGCAGCGCTTAGCGCGCGAGTTGGTGGCCGACATGTTGGTACCTTTGTTGCTCTTGGGCGCCTTGATCAGCGCTTTGGTTTATGCCGGTATCAAGCGCGGCTTACGGCCGTTGGCCCGGCTAGAGGCGCAATTGTCGGACCGCAACGTGGCCGCCTTGTCGCCCATCGTGATGACTGAGGCACCTCGCGAGGTTTACTCATTGGCCGGCGCAGTGAATCAGTTACTTGAAACAGTGCGTCGTAGTCTGAGCCAAGAAAAGCGCTTTTTGAATGATGCGGCTCACCAGTTGCGCACACCGCTAGCGGGGCTGATCAGTCAAACTGAACTGGCCTTGCAAGAGCGTGACCCCAAGGCCTTGCAAGAGCGCTTGCTCAAAGTGAATGCTGGTGCGCAGCGTAGTGCACATTTGGTGCACCAGCTTTTGTCTTTGGCACGCAGTGAAGCAGATATCAGTTTGGCTGTGGTTGATCTGGCCGCCTTGGCCCGTGAAGTGGCGCGCGAATGGACGCCGCGCGCACTGGCCAGATGGATTGATTTGGGTTTTGAGGGCGCAGACAGTTTGATGGTGCGCGGCGAGCGGGTGTTGTTGCGAGAGGCACTGAGTAATTTGATTGACAATGCGCTACGTTATGCTTTAGCAAGCGGATCTGCTACTAATACGCCGCTAACAGTGATTCGTGTAACTTTGCGTGCTCGTTATGACGACATCACCAACCGCAATGTGATTGAGGTGGAAGACAATGGCCCAGGTTTAACCGCGCAAGAAATCAGCCACGCGTTTGAGCGCTTTTGGCGCGCCAGCGAGTTGCCTGGTGGGTGTGGTTTGGGTTTGGCGATTGTGCAGGAAATTGCCCGCCAACACGGTGGCACAGCGGTGGCGACCAGTGTATTGCCCCATGGTTTGAAGGTCAGCATCAGCCTGCCGAGCTTGGCAACTTCTCAAACTGTTACTGCTTAAATCCGAATACCGCTTGTAGCGTCAAACCAGCTGGCGTGCGCAGCGCTGACGGCTAGGCCGACATGATCACCCGGACGCACCTGCACGTTAGGCGCTGTGCGCACGGTGACGATGCCAGCAGCGGTATTGATCACCACATAGGTATCTGCACCAGTGGGTTCAACCAAGCTGACCTGTCCACGCCACGGTACAGCGTCGGACAAAGTGATGTGTTCTGGCCGCAAACCCAATAAAACGTCTGCGCCCGGCGCAGGGCATGACAGCGGCAAACTGCATCCAATGATGTCAAATTTGTCTGCAGCCATCGTAATATTTGATTTTCCAGCTATTAAATTCATAGTTGGTGAGCCAATAAAAGTGGCGACATAGGTGTTGGCCGGGCGGCTGTAAATGTCGTCAGGCGTACCCAGTTGCTGCAAAATGCCGTCTTTCATGACCGCAATACGGCTGCCCAGCGTCATCGCTTCAATTTGGTCATGCGTCACATACACGCTGGTGATGCCGCTGATTTTGTGCAGGCGTTTGATTTCAGCGCGCATCTCCACCCGCAGTTTGGCGTCTAAGTTGCTTAGCGGTTCGTCAAACAAGAAAAGCTGCGGTGCCCGTGCCAAAGCCCGGCCCATCGCCACCCGTTGGCGTTGGCCGCCAGAGAGCTGGGCGGGCCGGCGGTCCAACAAATGTTCAATTTGCAACATGGTGGCGACTTCGTTGATGCGTTTGGTGCGTTCGTCTTTGGGGACTTTGCGCATTTCTAGGGCAAAACCAATGTTGTCCGCAACGCTCATGGTCGGGTACAACGCGTAGCTTTGGAAGACCATCGCAATATCGCGCTGCGCCGGTGCAACGCCCACCACATTGCGTCCGGCAATGCGTACTTCGCCTTCGCTGGGATCTTCTAGACCGGCGATGATGTTGAGCAAGGTGGATTTGCCACAGCCTGATGGCCCCACCAGAATCAAAAATTCACCTGGTGCGACTTCAATGTCGATGCGTTTAAGCACTTCAACGGCTTTGTCTGCTTTGCCAAAAACCTTGCGAATGCCTGAAATATGAAGTGATGATGCCATGTGCCTGAAACCTTGTGAATTTATCCGCTAAAAATGCTTACCTATTAGCCCTTGACTGCGCCAGCCGTCAGCCCTTTGACGAAATACTGACCCGCCAGCACATACACCAACATGGTCGGCAAGCCGGCAATCACGGCAGCGGCCATGTCGACGTTGTAGTTTTTCACGCTGCTGGTGGTGTTGACCATGTTATTGAGTCCGACGGTGATGGGCTTGCTGTCGGCACCGCTGAAGGCGACGCCAAACAAAAAGTCGTTCCAGATGTTGGTGAACTGCCAAATCAGCGTCACCATCAAAATCGGGGTGGAAAGAGGCACAACGATGCGGAAAAAGATTTTCCAAAAGCCTGCGCCGTCAATCCGTGCAGCATTGACCAACTCTTTGGGAATGGCGGTGTAGTAATTGCGGAAGAACAAGGTCGTGCCCGCCATACCGGCCAGGCAGTGCACCAGCACCAGTCCACCAATCGAGCTGGAAATACCGAGCCAGCCCAGCACTTGGCTCATGGGTAGAAGCACCACCTGGAAGGGCATGAACACGCCAAACAGTAAGAATCCAAAAAACACCTCGCTGCCGCGAAACCTCCACATGCTCAGCACGTAGCCGTTCAGCGCCCCCCACAGCGTGGACAGCAACACAGCGGGGACGACCATGATGACCGAGTTCCAGAAGAACGGTTGCAGCCCACGGCAGTCGGTGCCGGTGCAGGCGCTGGACCAGGCCAGCGTCCAAGCGTCAAAATTGAGCGAATGCGGCAGGCTGAGCAGGTTGCCGCTGCGGATCTGCTCCGCATCCTTGAAAGACGTGGCCAGCATCACATACAGTGGCGCCAGGAAAAACAGCGCTGCAAGCAGCAGCGTGGCGTAGATCAAAAAACGGGAAAGGAGGTGGGTCTTCATAACTGAAAAATCGTGCAGATCAAAAAAGCAAGCGCGCTGTCATCAACGGTCATGCGGCTTGGCGCGCAACTCGCTGTACAAATACGGCACCACAATCGCCGCCACGGTGGCCAGCATCATGGTGGCGCTGGCGGCACCTAGGCCGATCTGGCCACGGGTGAAACTCATGGTGTACATGAAGGTGGCTGGCACGTCGGTTGAAAAGCCGGGGCCGCCGCCGGTGAGGGCCATCACCAAATCGAAACTCTTGATCGACAGGTGCGACAAAACCATGATGGTGGAGAACACCACGGGTCGCAAAATCGGCAAGATGATGCGCCAGTAGATACGCGGCAGCGTGGCGCCGTCGATCTGCGCGGCTTTGATGATGCTATCGTCAATGCCGCGCAAACCGGCTAAAAAGAGCGCCATGGCAAACCCGGCCGATTGCCAGATGCCCGCCATGACGACGCAATAGATGGCGGTGTCGCCCTGCACCAGCCAGTCAAACTGGAAGCTGCTCCAGCCGAGGTCGTGCATCAATTTCTCCAACCCCAAACTCGGGTTCAAAATCCATTTCCAGGCGGTGCCCGTCACGATGAACGACAGCGCCATGGGATACAAATAAATGGTGCGCAAAGCACCTTCAGAGCGAATTTTTTGGTCCAATAAAATCGCCAAACACATACCCAACGCCATCGAGCCGCCAACGTACAGTACGCTGAAAATACCGAGATTTTTCAATGCCACCCACCAGCGGTCCATCTCAAACAAGCGCGCATACTGCTCCAAGCCGACGAACTCGTCGTAATTGGGCAGCATGCGCGAGGCGGTCACTGACAGCACGCCATTCCACACCATCAAGCCGTAGATAAAGGCCAAGCCTAGGACAAAGGCCGGTGCAATCACCAGTTTAGGCAAGATGGATTCAAAAGTGCGTGACATGACTGAACAACAACCTGGTTAAGTAACGATCAAAGAAGCAAACCGTAGCAAAGTTACTTGGTTGCAGCGGCTTTGGCGATGTTTTTCATGCCATCGGCCACAGTGATTTTGTCGTCGTTCCAGAACTGGCTAACAGCGTCTTTGATGGCGCCTTCAGCCGCTGGCTTGATGGCCATGCCGTGTGCTACAGAAGGGACCAAACCGCCCGTTTTTGCCGTGCTGACAAAGTCGGCACTGGACAATTTGGCGCAATCATCAAACTTGTCCATTTTCATGTTCAAGCGTGCAGGAATCGAGCCTTTGTTCAGGTTAAACACTTCTTGGAACTCAGTACCCATGATGGCTGCGGCTAAGTCAGCTTGTGCTTTTTGAGCGCTAGGGTCTTTCAGCTTGTACATTGCAAATGAGTCAACGTTGAAGGTGTAGGCATTGGCTGTGCCTGGCGCAGCGGCGCACAAGAAGTCTTTGCCAGGTTTTTTACCGGCAGCTAAGAACTCGCCTTTCGCCCAGTCACCCATGAACTGGAAGCCTGCTTTACCTTGCATGACCATGGCGGTCGCCAAATTCCAGTCGCGGCCTGGTGCGGCCGGGTCGGTGTAGCCTTTGATTTTGCGGAAAGTCTCCAATGATTTTTTCATGGTGTCGCTGGTCAAGGCTTTTTGGTCGAGCTTCATCATCGCGTCGTTGTAAAACTTAGCACCGCCTACACCGAGTACCACCGACTCAAAGGTGGTGAAGTCTTGCCAGTTTTGGCCGCCGTGTGCCACGGCAATCAAGCCCTTGGCTTTGATTTTGTCAGCCGCTGCAAAAAACTCGTCGTAGTTTTTAGGCATGCTGGCAACGCCCGCTGCTTTCAGCACTTCTGGGTTGGCCCAGACCCAGTTCACACGGTGCACATTCACCGGTGCGGCAACGTAGTTGCCTTTGTACTTCATCACATCGGCCACGACTTTAGGGAGTAAGTTGTCCCAGTTTTCTGCTTTGGCGGTGGCGTCGAGGTTGGCTAGTACGCCTTCAGAAGCCCATTCTTGAATCGCAGGGCCCTTGATTTGTGCGGCGGCAGGTGGGTTGCCAGAGACGACGCGGCTTTTCAACACGGTCGCGGCATTGTCGCCACCACCACCCGCCACGGCAAAATCTTTCCAGACATGGCCTTTGGCGGTCATGATTTTTTTCAGTTCAGCGACAGACTTGGCCTCGCCACCTGACGTCCAGTAGTGCAGTACTTCAACATCGCCCGCAAAAGAGGCTGTAGAGGCGACGGTTGCAGCAACCACGGCCACGGCAGCGGCAAGTTTGGATAGTTTCAACATGAATGGAGTCTCCTAAATGCTGAGGCTTTGACGCATCTTTGACGTGTAGCCTGGTCAGCGGGTTGTATACGGCGAAGCCCAATGCTTTCCGAATTCATTAATTATTCATTAATATTTCACCGAAAGTACTGGTATTTTCCCTAAATAAGGGTGCTCTATGGGTTCAATCAAAAAAATAGCGCCCCTCAGAGCGCTACATAGATGCTGGCATAACTGAAAGTCCGTTCAATGCCCAACCGTTGATTCCCGAATTTGCAGCAATGTGGGTAAATTGGCAGAGCTCGCAGCTTCTCCAGCAAGCAATTTCATCAAAATTTCAACCAAGGTTTCACCCGCAAGGTCTACTGGCTGACGAACGGTTGTTAATGCTGGGTGAAAGTGCGCTGCCAGCTCGATATCGTCGTACCCAACGACTGCAACATCATCAGGGACGCGCTTACCACGCTTGCCTAATGCACTGATAGTGGTCATAGCAAGCAAATCACTTGCTGCAAAAACAGCATCAAAAGTTGTTTTGTTTGTTTCTAAAAAATCAGCCACAGCTTGCTTCGCTTGGCTTGCCGCAAACGGGATGGCGATGGTCAACTTCTCATCGGGCTGTACGCCAGCATCACGGTGTGCTTGTAAATACCCTGCATGACGCATGGCTGCTTCAGGTAAGTCGGTATCCCCGAAAAAAGCAATACGCCGCCGCCCTAAACTTAAAAGATGGCTGGTTGCTTGTAGGCCGCCAGAAAAGTTGTCACTGCCAACGCTGCGGTAAAGTTGATTTGCCAATTGAGCGCCCCACACCACAACCGGCAAGTTTCGTGCTGCTAGCTGGTTGAGGAGTTGATGGTTGTGCCATTGCCCAATAATAATGACTCCAACAGCGCGTTTTGATGCAAATATTTGAGAAACAGAATCAAGTTGGTCTTCATTGACGCGGGAAAGTAACATTTCCATGCCGTGATCAATCAGCGAATTGGCAACGCTGCCCAGCATCGAAAGAAAAAATGGGTCAGACAAAGATTGCTGACTATCGCGCCCATAGGGAACCACAACTGAAACTGTGCGGTTCTCTTGTAGCCGCAAACTCTGTGCACCGACATTAATAGAATAGTTGAGAGAAGATGCGAGCTCTTCGATGCGTTTGCGTGTTTTTTTATTGACAAGTGGGCTGTTGTTCAAGGCGCGAGAAACGGTTGAAGTAGCGACTCCCGCCAAACGCGCAATATCCGCCATCTGCAGCCGCCCATCAGCAGGTACCAGCGTCGCCGAAGCACTTACTTGTAAATTAGTACGTTTGTTTTTGGGTTTCAATGGGTCGCTGCTTGTCGATGGCTCGGGCATGTTCTTTTTCCTAAATAGTGTGCCTTGGTCCGTTCGGTGCATGAAGGTGCATCAGAAATCGAAAAGCCCAGTTCGTAATTCGTATTATGCGGGACGCATAGGCAATTACATTAACACACTCGCGCAATAGCTATTGTAGTAACAGCCGAGCAACTTTTTTCAAACAGAGGCGGCCAAAAACATCCAGTATCGTGCCACTTCGCCGATACCTGAAGGCGCGGTCGCGAGTAATGACAAAACTTTCTTTGCTTCGTCTTTCTGGGCCGTTAAAACGTAGGCGATACCCAAGTGCAGCTTTATTAGTTCTGGGCGTCTTGTAACGCCTTTATTCAAGGCTTGTTGCATCAATTGCTGGCCTTTAACAGTTTGTCCCAGTAAAACCAGATTGAATCCGATGTTGGCCATGCTGTTGGCATCACCGGCTGCCGCAGCTTTCAAGGCATCTTCATTAACAACTTTACGATCTTGTTCTAGCAGTAATTGTGCTTTGGTTCGCAGTACATTGTGCTTGCTTGCATCGGCACCTTTACCCAAAGTGTTTGATGAGAAACCTTTGTCTAAGGCCGTAACAGCATCTATGGGGTAGCCCGCTTTGATGGCAATTTCAGCAAATTCAATATAGTCTGCAGTGTCTACAAGCGTGTCGGTTCGCAGGTTGAGTCGACCAACCTCAATTTGCAGATATGAGGGCAGGTCCGGCTTATTCCAAAGTCGGGTCAAAAGTGCCTGCCAATATTGCTTCTTTGGGTAGTATTCAAGCAGTAGCTCCAAGCTTGCACCATAGCCCACGTCGTCTTTGATGCGTTCGCTTGATTGCGCCAACATCTCAAGGTTAATGTTGCTAGGCTTAACGCCTGAAGCAATGGCAATTCGTATTTGAGCGTCAAGTAATTTTGCAGCCCTAGCGTATTCGCCATTGCGAAACAGCATTTGTACGCGAGCATCACTCAAGGCAGCGTCTACACCGCCGGCCTTTTCAAACCGATCAGTCCAGATAACGCCGTTGGCATAGTCCTTATTTCGTGCATATAGGGTTGCTATGGCTTTGAGCAACGGTATTTTCTCTGTGGGCGTCATCCATTGGGCGCTCTCTGCTTGACGCTCTGCCTCGTCAAAGTAGCGAGCGGCGCTAGTCACATCTTCTTGGCCGACTGCAACGGCAATCATTTGACGGTTGACGATATATTTTTCGTAGTCAGACGCATTTTTGACCTCCAAGATAGAGCTCAGTTTACTTTTCGCAGCGTCATATTTTTGAGTCGCCATCAAAGTCTGTACTTCTTGCAGCAAAGTTGCCACAGCTGGACTAACGATTTGCTGCGCATAAATACTGGCTGAAGCAGCCAGCATGACGGCTAAAAAAAGCTTGTACCGAGCGGGCCAAGCAAAAGCCCCTTTGACTACTTGCTTCATTCGACGAATTGCTCTGAACCAACAATGCCAATTTTTGTGACGCCAATACGTTGAGCCGCAGCCATAACGGCAGCAACCGACCGGTAGGGCACAGCCTTATCAGGGCGTAAGTGAACCTCTGGCTGATCAGGTAGGGCCGCAGCTGCACGCAATTTTGCCTCTAATGTTGCTTTGTCTGGCAAAGCCTCGCCATTCCAGGTCACCACGCCCGTTGCCTCAACGTTCAGTTTCACCACCTCAGGCGGTTTGACTGGCGGCGTATTTTTGCCCGCCGGCATGTCCAAGTTGACACTGTGTAACTGGATTGGGATAGTGATGATCAACATGACCAATAGAACCAGCATCACGTCAATGAGCGGAGTCGTGTTCAAGTCAACCATCACTTCCGGATCGGCAGATTCATTGCCGCCGCCGCCAATATTCATTCCCATAATAAAGTCCTCTTTAACCGCGCGGTGGCGGCTCAGTCACGAATGCGATTTTGGTGATGCCAGCTCGCTGGCAAGCCAATACAACTTTACCCACACCCATATATTGGGCCTGCCCATCACCTCGAATGTGCACCTTGGGCTGAGGGTCAACCACGGATGCCTTTTTAAGACGTTCAGTGAGGTCTTTGGTATCTTTCAGTCGAAGCTCGTTCCAATAAATGCCACCATCAGCGCTGACGGAGATGGTGACATCTTTCGGATCGGTTTCTCTGGATACATTGGTTTCTTTCGGAAGACTCACTGGAACGATATTGGCAACAACCGGAATAGTGATCAAAAAAATGATCAACAGTACCAACATCACGTCGACCAGTGGCGTGGTGTTAATCGTGCCAATGGCTTCGTCTTCATCACTATCGTCAGTACCGACATTCATAGCCATGAGTAAGCTCCTTTAGATATAACAGTTAAGGTGTAGCCAGTCATTTCTTGGAGGCACTGCCCAATAAGACGCTATGCAGGTCTGAGCCAAAGGCTTTGAGATTCTCCATGCAGGTTTTATTCCGGCTGACTAGCCAGTTGTAACCCAGCACAGCGGGCACGGCTACGGCAAGGCCAATTGCTGTCATGATCAAAGCCTCACCTACTGGTCCAGCGACCTTGTCAATAGACGCTTGCCCCGACATGCCGATCGATACGAGAGCATGATAAATACCCCAAACAGTACCAAACAAACCAATAAACGGTGCCGTTGATCCCACGGTCGCAAGGACGGAAAGACCGCCGCGCAAACGGCTTTGAACATTGCCTGTGGCGCGTTCAATGCCTTGTGCAACCCATGTATTCAGATCAATATGATCAAGCAAACCTTCATGACGATCGGTGGCTTTGAGCCCGCTATCGGCAATAAAACGATATGCACTGTCATCGGCTAAAGATTCAGCAGCTTTTTGCAGAGATTTAGCTTTCCAAAAATCGTCATTGATTTGACGGGCTTGACGAAGCAACTTACTCTGTTCGAACAATTTGGTGATGAGAACGAACCATGTCGCCATAGACATGATGATCAAAATGATCAACGTGCCTTTGGCAATAGCATCCCCAGTTTTCCACAGAGCGTCTAGCCCATATGGATTTTCAATTTTTTCAATATCTTTCATGGGGGCAGCTTTTGCTGCCGGAGCGGCCATAGCTTCAGGCGCAGCTGTAACAGCGGTAGCCGTTGCAGGAGCAGGGGTTTGTGCATAGACAGCTGTTGCAGAGGTCAAAGAAATGGCAAACACACCAATGGCAGTTGCGGCCATGGCACGGCGAAGAATATTTTTAAAAATGGACATAAGGTCTCCTGATATCGATGGTTTTGTAACTTAGGTGAAAGGGGTGGAAACTAACTATTCCAGTCTCCATGTGTACTTCATACTTGCTCTGGCCTCTTCTGGGACACCATCTAAAGTGCCGGGTTTAAATGTGCAAAGACTGAGCGCACTTCGGGCTGCTTCGTCAAGTCGAGCAAAGCCACTTGACGACTGCACCTGACTTTGAATAACTTTGCCGTCTCTGCCAACCAGAAAACCTAAAACAACAGTCCCTTGCTCTTCCTCTCGCGCCGAAGCAGCAGGGTAGACTGGTTTTTTACAGTTAGCGGCAGAATCAATAACAGGCGCGACTCGAACGTTGGGTTTTGGCGCGGGCGCAACAACTGCAACTGGCTCGGGAGTGGGCGCGGGTGGCGTATTGGATACTGCGGTAATTGCGTTCACTGAGGCTGGTGCGGAAGACGTCGTAGTCACTTCAGCACGCGGCACAAACTCCGGAGGAGGAGGCGGAGCCTTGGGCGGCGGTGGCGGAGCCTTTTCGGGTGGAGGTGGAGGGGGCTTGAATTCTTCAATGAGTTTGGCCTCTAGCGGATTTTTGATGACTTCCACCATCTTCCTTGCAAGCCCATTCATCAAGCCGTAAATAAGCAACACATGCAGAAGGACAACCAATGCAATGCCGACAAAGTATTTAGCGGGTCTTCGCTGCTGCTGCGCATAGTTCATCAGCCAATTTCTCCTATTTTTACCGTTTCAAACACCAAAATGATGATGGGCTGCCTACATTATTAGCATCCTTAAATCATGCTGCAGTTACCGACTGAGCAAGCTTTGCTTATGCTGTTGGATGCAATAATGCAATCGATTGTATTTCAGGAAAATAAATAAATAACTAGGAAAAACCCTTAGTTTTATTTGACACATTGGCTTGTTAAAAAAATGCACAGCATCCAAAGGCTGTGGAGGCAATAATATTGCATATCGTTTGCATTGGAAATGAAATATGCAGTGCAATACAGTTGTTTTTATGAATAATATTAGGGAAAACACTAAATGCAAACGTTTGCAATAATATGTAAAGTTCGTACGTCTGTCTGAAAAATGTGTTTTGCAATTGAACTTGATGCTGCACAGGCAGATGGAATGAATCCGTGATGGGCGCAAAGAAATTGCGTTCGATAGCTCTTAATTAACAAGGAAAAAAGATGAAGCATATTTCTAGCGCAAAAAAATGCCTACTGGCTACAGCTGTATCCATGGCGCTGTTGCAAATGGGATCCGCAATGGCGCAAACAGCAGCTGCAACTGCACCGAATGCAGGTGCACAAGATGGATTGAAGCTTGATGAGGTTGTTGTAACCGGCACAGCTGTTGGCGGCTCTAAAATGAAGCAAAGCGTGTCGATCAGTACGCTGGATTCAGAGCAAATTCTCAAAACAGCGCCAACCAATTCTGCGGAAATCTTGCGTGCCATTCCTGGTATTCGGTCAGAATCTTCTGGTGGCGAAGGTAACGCCAATGTGACAGTGCGCGGTTTGCCAATATCCGCAGGTGGTGCGCGCTACGTGCAATTCCAAAAAGATGGATTGCCAGTTGTTCTTTTCGGCGATATCGCATTTGCAACGCCAGACAGTTTCATCCGCACCGACTACAGTTTGGACCGCTTGGAAGTGGTGCGCGGCGGCTCGGCTTCAACGCTGGCGACAAATGCACCTGGCGGCATCATCAACTTCATTAGTAAGACGGGTGAAACCAAAGGCGGGAGCATTGGCATTACCACAGGCATCGGTTTTGATCAAAAGCGCGTTGACTTTGATTATGGCGCACCACTCTCTGAAAACACCAGTGCTTATGTTGCTGGTTTTTACCGAAAAGGTGATGGCGCACGTCCTGCTGGCGTCACGGCTGAAGATGGTGGTCAGATCAGTGGCAACCTGACGCACAAGGTTGACAATGGCTTCCTCCGCGTTGGCTTCAGTCATTTGAATGACAAAACGCCTATGAATATGCCGGTTCCTGTTAAATTCACAAACGGAAGCATTTCAGAATACGACAACATCGATCCTAGAAAAGCCAGTTTCTACTCACCTTATTTGAGTCTCGATAAGTCCATAGACAAAAATAACAACACAGTATTCTCCAATATCAATGACGGACTGCGCGTTAAGAGCGACGCACTAAGTCTCGAGGGTGAGTTCAAAGTGGGTGATGGTTGGACAATCTCTGACAAATTCCGTACTTCATCCAACTCAGGTCGGTTCATCAGTATATTCCCATCTGATGATCCAAAAGCAGGCAACTACACCTATGCCACGGGTCCAAACAAGGGTAAAGCGTATACAGGTCTTGCCTTTAATCCTGTTGTGTTCAATACATCGCTCGACGACCTTGGTAGCACTGTTAATGATCTAAAGCTGTCAAAAACTTTCACTTTGGCTGACAAAGCCAAATTGGTGACCACAGCGGGTTTGTTCATACAGCAGCAAAATGTAGGTTTGACATGGAACTTCAACCAATACTTGATGGAGGCCAACGGTTCCTCACCAGCGTTGCTGCAAACAGCGAATGCGACACCAGGCTTGGTTAATCAAGGTACTGACCAATGGGGTGGTTGTTGCACGCGTAACATCGATGCAAAATACACTACAACCTCACCTTATGCCGCTATCAGCTACGAAAAAGATGCCCTCAATTTGGATGGTAGCATCCGCATAGACAACCAGACTGCCAGTGGCTCATTCACGCAAGCGAAAAATCAAGTTTTCAATGCGGCCGACAAAAAAGTCATCGATTACAAAGTGAATCACACTTCGTATTCTTTGGGTGCCAACTACCGCTTAGACTCGAATGCAGCTGTTTTTGCACGCTACAGCGATGGCGTGGCTTTCAATGCAGACCGCATCATGTTCAACGGCTACCAGTTGAATGGCAGCACACCAATTCCATTGAATTTGGTGAAGCAGCTTGAAGCAGGTGTGAAATGGCGCCAAGGGGCCTTCAGCAGCTTTGTGACTGTGTTTGATGTTCGCACAAAAGAGTCAAACTATGACGCTACTACCCAAAAAACGACGGCTAATAGCTATGATGCCAAAGGTGTTGAGCTCGAAGCTGCATATCGCATGGGTGGTTTGCGACTGTCAGGTGGCGCTACTTATACCAAAGCTAAAGTTACAGATTCTTTAACTGCTTCTGATATTGGCACCGTCCCAAATCGTCAAGCAGATTGGATCTATCAACTGGCTGCGTCATACAACTTTGGTGCAGCTAGCGTAGGCGCTAGTTTGATTGGAAACACAAGTTCTAAAGATGCCAATCCAATCGCAGGAACGCGCACTACTTTGCCTGCTTTCTCGGTGGTCAATGCATATGCAAACTATGAGTTTGCCAAAAATGCAACTGTGACCTTGGCTGTGAATAACTTGTTCAACACATTGGGCTACACCGAATCAAATGATGGCCGCATGGCTGCTCGTTCGATCAACGGTCGTACTGTCAAGCTTGGATTGAAGTATTCATTCTGATCATTGCGACTAGCCTGAAATCGGGAATTTCCGATTCATCAGGTTGGTGCAACTTATGTGCACAGGCCATTTGGCCTGTGCAATCAACTTTTAAATATACCAAGGTTTTCCCGGCGGCTAACAAAGTTGTCCGGGAGTTTTTTGGGTGCTAAAAGTGTTTAATGATTCACAGAACAATAGCAAAATATGAGTTTACGTATGCCTATGGAAGCAAGCAAGCAGGAGATGTCTGTCGGCAACTCAGTGCAGCTTTCACCCCCTCAACTTGTAGCAAAAGCATTGTATGCCGCGTTAAGCAAGATAGATGAAAATCGAGTAGCTGAATTCAAACTCAGGTTCTCAAAACACGCTCCTCGTCTGCTTGAATGTCTACATTCAGTCTATGGCAATTGTGCTGACTTTGGAGTTTGGTTTGAAAAACTGAGCATTGCAATGGCCTGCAGTGTGGCATCGCGTAAAGAAGATCTTTATCAACTAGATTTAGCAAGGGCGAACAATTCACATTGGTTTATGTCACAAAAAATGGCGGCATATAGCGCTTATGTCGACAGATTCGCCGATACGCTAGATGGTGTGGAGCAGCGCATCCCATATTTGAAAAATTTAGGAATCACCTATTTGCATCTGCTGCCATTCTTGCGTGCCAGAAACGGCGAGAATGACGGTGGGTTTGCTGTCTCAAGCTTCACTGAAGTTGAGCCTAGACTGGGAACGATGGCGGAGCTTGAGAATTTGACGGCCGCATTGCGTCGCAACGGCATTAGTTTGTGTGCTGACTTTGTATTGAACCATGTTGCAGATGATCACAATTGGGCAACAGCGGCCAAAAACGGAAATAACTATTACCGCAATTATTTTCACATTTTGACGCAGGATGCAGAGGTGGAGAACTACTCAAAAACATTGGGGCAAGTCTTTCCAGAGACGGCACCTGGCAACTTCACAAAAAATGCAGAGCTGGATGCTTGGGTTTGGACAACTTTTTATCCTTACCAGTGGGATCTGAATTACGCCAACCCTGAGGTATTCTCAGAGATTGCAGGCGCTTTAACAAATCTTGCGAACCGTGGCGTAGAAATTTTCCGGCTAGATTCAGCGGCTTTTTTGTGGAAGCGGCAGGGTACAAACTGCATGAATCAACCGGAGTGCCATTTTTTGCTGCAGGCGCTCAGAGCGATGATGGACATTGTTGCGCCGGGTGTGCTTCTCAAAGCCGAAGCGATCGTCCCTGTCCATCAATTACCACCTTACTTTGGTACAGGCAATGCGCGTGGACATGAGTGCCATCTTGCTTATAACAGCAGTCTCATGACGGCTAGCTGGTTGGCGTTGGCAGAGCAAGACGTGGACATGATCAAGCGAGTTATTGCTCGGACACCTTCAGTTCCCGATGGGTGCTCTTGGTTGAACTATGTTCGGTGTCATGACGATATTGGATGGAACGTTCTGCGCCCAGAACTCGCCCTCGAGAAAGATGGCGGGGAGGCACGACTGGTTCATGCGGCAGATTTTTTTGCAGGACACATCCCAGAAAGTTATGCCGCTGGTGCACATTTTCAAAGTCATACCGGCAACAGAGTTCACGGTACCAATGGCATGGCCGCGAGCTTGGTTGGTTTGATGTCTGCACAGAGTAGTACATCTATTGCATTGGCAAAGAGCCGCTTAATTTTGTTATATGGTTTAAGCATGTCAATTGGCGGAACACCGCTCATCTACATGGGTGATGAATTTGGCTTAGGCAATGACGACAGTTTATCTGCTTCGTGGCCGTCAGGAGCAGATGGGCGACAACTGCATCGACCGCATTTCCCTCACGATCTGGACGAAGTCGATGTGGCCTCATCGCTTGATGAGAGGCTGCTTTTGAAGCAGATGCTGGTGATTCGCGCCAGTCTGCCTGAACTCGCTGCAAACATGTCTTGTACCTTGCTCGATACCCACTCAAAAAGCGTATTGATGTATCTTCGTGCCGATGCACTGTATGTTGTTGGTAGTTTTTCAGAGAGTGCTCAAGTCCTTGGCGACTGCGTGCCACTGCTTTGGGATACTGTGGCAAAGTACGTTGATTGCTTGACGGGAACTATCATCGAAAAAAATTATAAATTGCAGCCTTGGCAAATGCTTTGGTTACGCGCCAAATCTGTTTGACTCTTGCTTCCTAACAACCACCGAGAAACTCATATGATCGCAATTAAACCGCATTTAAATTTCAGGCAAATCATAAATATGAATGTCGGATTTTTCGGCATCCAATACAGTTTTGGTCTGCAGCAGGCCAACATGAGTCCCATATATCAGTACTTGGGTGCTAACGAGACATCGTTACCCTTGTTATGGTTGGCTGGGCCGTTGACGGGCTTGCTGGTTCAACCCATCATTGGTGCCATGAGTGATCGCACGGTTTCCCGTTGGGGTCGCAGAACGCCTTATTTCATGATTGGCGCACTCATTTGCAGTATCTGTTTGCTGTTCATGCCGTTTAGTTCGGCATTGTGGATGGCGGCAAGCTTGCTGTGGATTTTGGATGCGGCGAACAATGTGACGATGGAGCCCTATCGCGCATATGTGAGCGATCGCTTGCAAAAATCGCAACATACAGTTGGTTTTTTAGTGCAAAGTGCTTTTACGGGTTTGGCACAGACGCTGGCTTATCTTACGCCAACACTTATGTTGCTGATTGGTCTGAACAAAGACGCGGTTAACGCCAGCAATATCCCGCATATCACCATCATTGCTTTCGTCATCGGTGCTGTGCTCTCCATCTCAACCGTGTGGTGGTCTGTCAAAACCACGCCCGAACTGCCGCAATCAGCAGAAGAAATTGCTGCCATGAAGGCGAAGCCCGTCGGCGTTGCCGCCACGCTGCAAGAAATTTGGTCAGCCTTCAAAGAGATGCCGTCAACCATGCGCCAGCTTTGGTGGATGAAGTTGTTTCAGTGGTACGGCATGATGTGCTATTGGATCTATATTGTCCCAGCGATTGCTTTGAGCATTTTTGATACGCGCGATGCCAGCACACAAGGCTTTAGAGATGCCAGCTTGCTGAATGGTCAAATTGGCGGCTTCTATAACTTCATCGCATTTTTAGCTGCATTTGCTATGATTCCATTTTCTCGCAAGCTAGGTGCCAAAACAGTGCATGCTGTTTGCTTAACGCTGGCAGGCATTGGCATGATTTGTTTGCCAGGGATTCAAAATAAATGGCTGTTGTTTGTGCCTATGTTGGGGATAGGGCTTGCTTGGGCTAGCATTATGGGTAACCCATACATCATGCTCGCAGACAGTATTCCGCAAGAACGTGCAGGCGTGTACATGGGCATTTTCAACATGTTCATCGTCATTCCGATGATCATTCAGATGTTGACCTTGCCTATTTTGTACAACACGGTCTTAGGTTCAGATCCGCGCAATGTTTTGCGATTGGCGGGAATATTTTTGATCATTGCCGCTGCCTTTACCTTGCGTGTTCGGGTTGGTACTGCTTTGAAAGCAGTGCAGCCCGCATAAAAAGAGAAATCATCAAGACTAAAAAAGCGCTCCTAGGAGCGCTTTTTTTCAGCGAATTGACTCTGTTAAAGCTTAAATGGCACAACCTTTTGCTGTTGCTCGCCCAAACCTTCGATGCCCAGCGTAATCACATCGCCCTTTTTCAAATAGACAGCGTTGGGCTTCATGCCCATGCCCACGCCCGGCGGCGTGCCAGTGGTGATGACGTCACCCGGCATCAGCGTCATGAACTGGCTCACGTAGCTGACGATTTTGGCGACGCTGAAAATCATGGTCTTGGTGTTACCGGTTTGCATGCGCTTGCCGTTCACGTCTAGCCACATCGCCAGTTTTTGCGGGTTGGGCACGTCGTCACGCGTTACCAACCAAGGGCCGAGTGGTCCAAAGGTGTCGCAACCCTTTCCCTTGTCCCATGTGCCGCCGCGCTCGATTTGGTACTCGCGCTCGCTCACATCGTTGATGGTGCAGTAGCCCGCGACGAAGTTCAGCGCGTCTTTTTGCGACACATAACGTGCTTTGGTGCCAATGACAACGCCCAGTTCCACTTCCCAGTCGGTTTTGACCGAGGCTTTGGGCAGCATCACGGGGTCATTCGGCCCTTGGATGCAGGTCGTGGCTTTCATGAACACAATCGGCTCTTTGGGAATCGGCAAGTTCGACTCGGCAGCGTGGTCCGCATAGTTCAAGCCGATGGCGATGAACTTACCCACACCCGCCACGGGGCTGCCCAAGCGCGGTTTGCCTTTGACCAGCGGCAGCTTGTCGGTTTTGAGTTTGCGGATTTTGGCGAGGGCCGCATCACTCAGATGCTCGGGTGTGATGTCTTTGATGACGGCGCTCAAATCGCGTAATTTGCCATCGGCGTCAATCAAACCTGGTTTTTCCTTGCCAATGGTGCCGTAACGAACGAGTTTCATGGGTTTCCTTTTTGAAAATGATGAAGGGTAGCAGTATCTGTATCAGTCAATCAATAGGTGGAGCGTCCGCCAGACAGGTCAAACACCGCGCCGGTGGAGAAGGAGCAATCCTCAGTACACAGCCAAGCCACCATCGCCGCCACTTCTTCCGGAGCGCCAAAGCGTCCCATCGGGATTTTGGACAGCATGAAGGCGATGTGCTCTGGCGTCATTTGCGCGAACATGGCGGTTTTGACGGCTGCCGGTGTGACGCAGTTGACCAACACGCCACTGTCTGCCAGCTCTTTGCCGAGGGATTTTGTCAGCGCAATAACCGCTGCTTTGCTGGCGCTGTAGGCGCTGGCGTTGGGGTTGCCGTCTTTACCCGCCACAGAGGCAATGTTGACCACGCGGCCAAAACCGCGCGCTTTCATGTGCGGCACAATCTCGCGGCAGCAGTGAAACGTGCCGTTCAAGTTGACTTGCAACACTTGCTCCCAAGCCTGCGGCGGGTAATCCCACAGTTTGACGTTGGGGCCAGTGATGCCAGCGGAGTTGACCAAAATATCAATCGTCGGCTGCTTGGCCAAGGTTTGTGCCACTGCAGCAACGACGCTGGCGTGCTGCGCAATGTCGACCACAACCGTATTGACAGCTGCGCCAATGTCTTTCAGCCCTTGCGCCAAGGTGTCTGCGTTCACATCCCACCAAGTCACTTGCGCACCAGCGGCCAGCATGCGCTGCGTGATGGCAAAACCCAGCCCAGATGCGCCGCCGGTAATCACCGCGTGGCGGCCTTTGAGATCCAGTTGATTCATATGTTGATCGCTTTGTGTGTTGTTAAATGGTCATGCCACCGTCGACAGAGATGATTTGCCCCGTGGCAAATTGCGACTCGTCGCTGGCAAGGTAAATCACAATCGGCGCAATTTCATGCGCCTGCGCCAAACGCCCCATGGGTTGGCGGGCGATGAAGGCTTTGCGTGCTTCGACCGGGTCGGCGTAGCTATTGATGCGGTCGCCTAACGACGGCGTATCCACCGTGCCCGGTGCAATCGCGTTGCAGCGTATGCCTTTGGCCACAAAATCTGCCGCCACGCCCTTGGTCAAACCCACTACCGCAGCTTTGCTGGCGCCGTAAACAAAGCGATTAGGCAAGCCTTTGAGGCTGCTGCACACGCTGGACATGTTGATGATGCTCGCGCCACCATTGGCAATCATTTTGGGTAAAAGCGCTTGAATCATCCAAAACTGGGCGCGGGCGTTGAGGTTGAAGGCTGCGTCCCAGTCAGCGTCTGTCGCCTCTAGAATCGAGCCGTTGTGGACCATACCTGCGCAGTTAAACAAGACATCAAAAGCAGGGTGTTTATCCGCAAGGGCGATGATGGCGGCTTTGTCCATCACGTTCAGCACGGCCGTGGTGACGTTGGCAACGCCAGCATAGCTTTCCAATAGGGCAGGGTTGACGTCAGTCGCCAACACCTGCGCGCCCTCAGCGGCCATCGCCAAAACGGTGGCGCGGCCTATGCCTTGGCCGGCGGCGGTGACCAAGGCTTTTTTGTTGGCTAATCGGGGTTGACTCATGTTTTCTCCAAAAAAATTATCAAGTTTTCAGTGCCTAGGGTTTTTCCCAGTACTGCACATGGTGATGTGTGAGAACATGCATTCGAGTTTAAATTGGCCTGACCACTTGGCCAATTGTAGTAAACCCTTAGCTTATATTTGATGCAAGCCTCATGCCTTTGATCGCTCTTGAACCGCAGCGCCTGTACCGCCAAATCGCCGAGCAACTACGCGCCGGCATGCTGTCTGGCGAGTTTGTCGTCGGTAACCGCTTGCCCGCTGAGCGCGATTTGGCCGTGCAACTGGGCGTCAGCCGCCCCTCTGTACGCGAGGCTTTGATTGCTTTGGAGGTGGAGGGCTGGGTCGAGGTGCGAACGGGCTCGGGCGTTTATGTGTTAGATCGTACAAAATCAAATGCTATAAATAATATAGCTAATAAGGCAACAAATACGACGGCTATGGCCATAAACGAGGGTATTTTGACGAATTTTGAGTCAAATCAACCCGAATGGGGGCCCTTGGAGCTGATCCGCGCCCGCCGCGTGGTGGAGGGCGAAACAGCCGCCATTGCCGCCTTGCAGGCCAAACGCAAAGACATCGACGCCATGAGCAAGGCGCTGCGCATGATGCAAACCGAGGCTGCTGATGGCGTGCTGCCGCTGGACGGCGACCGCGCCTTTCACAGCGCCATCGTTCAGGCCAGCGGCAACGAGGTGCTGATTGACACCGTGCAAAACTTTTGGGACTCCCGCCGTGGCCCAATTTTTGAGCGCTTGGTGGGGTATTTTGAAACTTTGCAGTCTTGGCAAGCCGCCATCGCCGAGCACAGCGCGATTTTGGAAGCGATTCAAAACCACGACGCCAACGCCGCCCGCGCCGCCATGCATGCGCACATGGACAAGTCCCACGCTCGTTTCAGCGCCAGCTGGCGTACCGCGCAAAAGCAAAAAAAGTCAGCTGCAACAACCAGTTAGCTCGATATTATTGAAAACTTCCAAGACTGCGACTATGAACAATTACATCCGCCTCCACGCCGCCGACGACGTTTTGATCTCCCGCGCCCAGCTCATGAGCGGCACGGTGATTGAGGGCGTCGCCGAAAATTGTCTAAAAGTTAAGGGCTTGATTCCACCCGGCCACAAAATCGCCACCCACGCCATTGCAGCTGGTGAGCCTGTGCGCCGTTACAACCAAATCATCGGCTTTGCCAGCAAACCTATCGTGGCGGGTGAGCATGTGCATACCCACAACCTTGATATGGGTGCGAACAAAGGTGATTTTGAACGCGATTACGCTTTTGGCGCCGATGTGAAGCCCGAGCCGGTTAAGCTGGAGGCGACTTTCATGGGCATCAAGCGCCCCGATGGCCGCGTTGCGACCCGTAATTACATCGGCGTGCTGACCAG
>JAYVSU010000046.1:0-11415 GCA_043775055.1 Polaromonas sp. | reverse complement strand
CTGACGACACCCATGGTGCGCCCATCATGATTGCTGCAGAAAAAGCCGGCAAAACGCCACAGCAGTTTGTGGCGGATATCGCCGCTGGCCGGAAACAATATTTGGACGGTTTTCACATCAGTTTTGACAACTGGCACAGCACCGACGCCCCTGAAAACCACGAGCTGGCCCGCCAGATCTACCGCGACCTGCGCGACAGGGCCGATGGTTCCCTGATAGAAACCAAAACCATCGAACAGTTTTTCGATCCCGAGAAAAACATGTTCCTGCCCGACCGCTACATCAAAGGCGAGTGCCCCAAGTGTCACACCAAAGACCAGTATGGCGACAACTGCGAAAACTGCGGCGCGGTGTATGCACCCACCGATTTGATCAACCCGTTTTCCACGCTGTCGGGTGCACGGCCCGAACTCAAGAACTCTGAACACTTCTTCTTCAAACTCTCAGACCCGCGCTGCGTTGAGTTTCTAGAAAAATGGACGCAGGATGGGAAACTTCAGCCGGAAGTGGCCAACAAAGTCAAAGAGTGGTTTTCCGTCCGTACCAACCCCGACGGCAGCACCTCTGAAGGCTTGGGCGACTGGGACATTTCCCGCGATGCGCCGTACTTTGGCATCGAAATCCCTGATGCACCGGGCAAATACTTCTACGTCTGGCTGGACGCGCCTGTGGGCTATTTGGCCTCTTTGAAGAACCTGCTGGACAAACGCGCTGTACTTGACAAGCAAAGCCCAAGTTATGACGACTACATGGCCAACCCCGATTTGGAGCAATACCACTTCATCGGCAAAGACATCGTCACCTTCCACACCCTGTTCTGGCCTGCCATGCTGCACTTCAGCGGCCGCAAAGCGCCCACCAACGTGTTCGTTCACGGCTTTTTGACCGTCAACAACGGTGAAAAAATGAGCAAAAGCCGTGGGACGGGGTTGGATCCGCTCAAATATTTGAGTTTGGGGATGAATCCGGAGTGGTTGCGCTACTACCTCGCCGCCAAGCTGTCTGCGCGTAATGAAGACATCGATTTCAACGCCGATGACTTCATGGCGCGGGTGAACAGTGATTTGATTGGCAAGTTTGTCAATATTGCCAGCCGGGCTGCAGGGTTTCTGTCCAAGCGATTTGACGGCAAATTAGGGGCTATTTCTGACGATGGCCGGCAAATAATAAGCCTCATTAGCTCTCAAAAAGGTAGCATATCTGAGCTTTTTGAAACCCGAGAATACGCCAAAGCCCTGCGTGAAACCATGCTTTTAACGGATCGCGTGAATGCCTATGTCGATGCCAACAAACCGTGGGAGCTGGCTAAAAAAGAGGGTATGGACGCGCGCTTGCATGACGTTTGCACCGTTTGTATTGAAGCTTTCCGCCAACTCACCATTTATCTCAAGCCGGTTTTGCCGCAGTTAGCCCTGCAAGTCGAACAGTTTTTGAATGTAGCCCCGATGGTGTTCAACGATGCGACCCAGCCGCTGGGTACAGGCCACGCTATCAACGACTACGCCCACCTGATGCAACGCGTCGACATCAAGCAGTTGGAGGCATTGTTTGAGCCTGCAGCCGGCGTATTAATTGCTGATGAAGCTCCTAAAACAATAGCAAAATCTGCTCAAAAAACTGCAGTATCAACTGAACCTTCGGGCATCATTTCTATCGACGATTTCGCCAAAGTTGACCTGCGCATCGCCAAAATCGTCGCCTGCGAAGCGGTCGAAGGCTCCACAAAGCTCCTGCGTTTGACCTTGGACGTGGGCGAGGTTGACGACGCGGGGTTGGCTAAGACGCGCAACGTCTTTAGCGGTATTGCCTCTGCCTACAAACCTGAAGATTTGGTAGGAAAACACACCGTCATGGTGGCCAACTTGGCGCCGCGTAAGATGAAATTTGGCATGTCGGAAGGCATGGTCTTGGCTGCCAGCGCGGCTGACGAGAAAGCCAACCCAGGTATTTACATTTTGGAGCCTTTGCCGGGGGCAGAACCTGGCATGCGGGTGAAGTAAGCAGTTTTACCTGGCGCAAAACCTTTTGGACTGCCCCAACGACGCATGATTAATTTTTTCGAAAAACTGCGTATTTGGGCAGGCTTGGAGCGCACGGCAGAAAGTAATTTGCGTTTGGGCGTTATTTTGAGCTTTGTAGCCGGCGCGACCAATGCCGGCGGCTTTTTAGCTGTGGGCTTGTACACCTCGCACATGACGGGCATGTTGTCGTCGATTGCCGACAACTTGATTTTGGGCAACTTCTTGCTGACCATCGGTGCCATCGCCTTCATTGCGGCTTTTTTAGCGGGCGCCATGACCACCGCTTTCATGATCAATTGGGGCTTGCGCAAAAGCCTGAACAGCGCCTATTGCCTGCCGCTCTTGCTGGAATCCTTCATGCTCTTGGTTTTTGGTATGTTTGGCGGGTCTATCAACGCCGCTTCAAGCGTGCTGGTGCCTATGACGGTGGTGATTTTATGCTTCATCATGGGACTACAAAACGCGGTGATCACCAAAATCTCCAAGTCTGAAATCCGCACAACCCATGTCACCGGTTTGATCACAGATTTGGGCATCGAGTTGGGCAAACTGGTCTACATCAATGACAACTCTATAGCGACTAAAGTCTTAGCCAGTCGTCCCAAGTTGCGTACCTTGAGTTTGTTGATCGCAGGCTTCGCACTTGGTGGTTTGGTCGGGGCGATAGCTTTTAAATACTGGGGCTACTACATGACTTTGCCCTTGGCTGCGCTGGTGCTTTTACCCACGCTTCGGCCTTTGGCGTTAGATTTTAGGCAACACAATTGACAACTTGCACGGCTTCGTGCGACATTTGATTCATGCAAATCTTTGGTATTCCCGTCTCTGGCTTTAGGCCTGAGTTAGTTAACAGCCTGCGGCGCTATACCAAAGAGCAATTCTTAGCAGACTTAGCAGCGGGTCTCACGGTTGGCGTGGTGGCGCTGCCTTTGTCGATGGCTTTCGCCATTGCCAGTGGTTTGAAGCCTGAAGCGGGCATTTTCACCGCCATCATTGCGGGCTTCATCATCTCGGCACTGGGGGGCAGCAAGGTCCAAATCGGCGGCCCAGCAGGTGCGTTCATCGTCATTGTGTACGGTATTTTGCAGCGTTACGGACTTGCCAATTTGATCATTGCCACCGCCATGTCGGGTGTGTTGTTGTTTGCATTGGGTTTGTTTAAGTTGGGCAGTTTGGTGCGCTTCATCCCGATTTCAGTGGTGATTGGCTTTACCAACGGCATCGCGGTTCTGGTGGTGCTGTCGCAAATCAAAGACTTTTTGGGGCTGCAAGTGGGTAGTATGCCCGCCGACTTTTTTGGCATTTTGCGTACGCTGGCTAACAATTTATTCAGCTGGAGCCCACAAACCGTGCTGGTGTCGGTTGGGTCACTGGCCATCATTTTTCTATGGCAAATGGCGGTCCCGCGTTTGGCAAAAACCGATGCGAGTAGCCGTTTCAAGCGAATCGTTGCGCTGGTTCCAGGTGCCATTGTGGCGCTTGTCGTCAGCACGGTTGCGGTGAGTCTTTTGGGGCTAAAAGTTGAAACCATTGGCAGCCGTTTTGGCGGCATCCCCGCTACCTTGCCTGCGTTTGTATGGCCAGATTTCAGCTGGGAGTCGGTGCGGTTTTTGATTATTCCAACCACCACTTTAGCGTTGCTCGGCGCGATAGAGTCTTTGCTGTGCGCACGCGTGGCTGACAATGTGATTGACAAGCGCCACAACCCCAACCAAGAGTTGATGGCGCAGGGTGTGGCCAATTTTGTGACACCATTTTTTGGTGGCATGCCAGCCACGGGCACCATTGCCCGCACCATGACCAACATCAAAAGTGGGGCCACCAGCCCTGTGTCCGGCGTCATTCACGCCTTCACACTTCTGCTGATTGTCTTGGTGGCCGCACCCATGGCCAATAACGTGCCCTTGGCGACGTTGTCGGCTATTTTGATGTTTGTGGCTTGGAACATGGGCGAGTGGCGCGAGTTTTGGCACCTGCGCCAGTTCCGCAAGTCTTACCGCGTCACGTTATTGGCTGTGTTTTTGCTGACCGTGATTTTTGACTTGACCGTCGCGGTCGAGGTTGGGCTCATCACCGCATGTCTCACGTTCATTTATCGGATTTCGAGCTTGTCACGCTCGGTTCGAGTTAGCGCTGTTGATCACCCCGTGTTAGACGGTCAAGATGGCCAAGTCATGGCGTATCGCTTGTATGGCGCTTTATTTTTTGGCGCGGTGTCGCTTCTAGAAGACATGGAAGACAACATCCCAGCAAAAGCGTTGGTGCTTGATCTCAAAAACGTGATTTATCTCGATCCCACAGGCGCGGACGCGTTGGCCAGCTTGGTCCGAAAATGCAACAAACATCAGGTGCACTTGCTGGTTTGTGGCTTGGCGCAGCAACCGCTGGAGATGGCTGAGCGCAGCGGCTTGCTCAAAACATTGAGTACAAACATGCTGTACCCAGACCTAGCCAGCGGTCTGCATGAGGCCTGCACGACGACACTGCCCCATGCAAGCGGCATCAGCCGTAATAACTGACTCTTAGGTTTAAGGCGCTTTGACGTTCAAAGCGGGGTCTTCCACCGAGCCAGTTGAGAGCACCCGCAGGTCACTGTTGAACACTACAGTGAAGATTTTGGCGTCCGACGGGTTGGGGCCATCCATGTAGCGCCAGTCGTAGTGGTAAACCTTTTTCAACTCATAAGGCGTGATTTTCATCGGTTTGCCCAGCATTTTGCGCACCGTTTCCATGGGCATGCCGGCTTCGACTTTGGCAAAGTTGCTTTGCGTCAACACTTGGCGCAAGGCGCTCATTTTGCCGTCTGTGCCAATGGTGATCATGTAGTTCTTGGCACCACCGGGCTGGCGGTTGTACTCAAAAATACGCGCACCATCCGCACCGTCCCAGACTTTTTCTGGCTCACCAAACTTGATTTTCACGTCGCCTTCGGTTGCCACACCTTCTTCCAGCTCTTTGATGCGCTCTGGGTCGCAGGCTGTCAAAGTAACTGCTGCACTGGCCACAAGTACCAAAACCACACTGAATTTGCCCAAAAAGGACGAAGTTTTAGGCCAAATTGGACTGGAAAGAGTTTTCAAAGCAGACACCTCGTAAAATCAGGTTTTTGAATCAAACATGGATGGCACAAGCCAACCCGCATAGTATGAACATTTTTCGCCGTCCGCACTACGAGTCAGATGTGACTTTATTCATCGAAAAGCTAAAAAAAGACAAACCCAGCCTAGAAGCTGAGCAGCGCGCCGGCCGTGCTTTGCTGTGGGACAAAAACGTCGACCGCAACTTGCAAGAAGAATATGCCGATGGCCGCGTGGAGCAGCAACCCTATGTGTACCAAACCAATCACTAAATTGCGGTTTGATGTTTTTGCATGACTGAGCACACTGAAGTCACGGATTCTGAGGACGTTCTGCCAGCCATGCTGTCCGACCAGCTGGCCATGCCGAACGTGGTCGACCAGGTCGCTTTGGCACGTTTGTACGGCGAGCCACTGTTCAACTTGCCGACCGATTTGTACATCCCGCCCGACGCGCTGGAGGTGTTTTTAGAGGCGTTTGAAGGCCCGCTGGACTTGCTGCTGTACCTGATTCGCAAGCAAAACTTCAATATTTTGGACATCCCCATGGCGCCGCTGACGCGCCAGTATTTGAGCTATGTCGAGGAAATCAAGCGCCACAACCTCGAATTAGCCGCCGAATACCTGCTGATGGCGGCGATGCTGATTGAAATCAAATCGCGCATGCTGTTGCCGCCCAAAAAAGTGGCGGAGGGCGTTGAGCCGGAAGACCCACGCGCCGAGCTGGTACGCCGCTTGATGGAATACGAGCAGATGAAGCTGGCTGCCATCAAAATCAACAACCTGCCCATCATGGGCCGTGATGTGCTCAAGGCGCAGGTTTACATCGAGCAATCGCTCAAGCCGCGCTTCCCCGACGTGCATGTGGTCGATTTGCAAGAAGCGTGGCGCGACATTTTGAAGCGCGCCAAGCTCATCCAGCACCACCACATCAGCAAAGAAGAGCTGTCGGTGCGCGAGTACATGAGCATCGTGCTGCGCAAGCTGCAAGGCAAACGCTTTGTCGAGTTTGAAAACCTGTTCGACGCCAGCAAAGGCACGCCCGTGCTGGTGGTGACCTTTATTGCGCTCTTAGAGCTGGCCAAAGAAACGCTGATTGAAATCACCCAGGCCGAGGCGTTTGCCCCCATTTATGTGCGCCTGAATTACACCCCAAGTTAGTCTTTTTGAGTTCATAGTCATGCCAGCTACCACCCATCAGTTTGACGTCATCATCATCGGCAGCGGCTTGGCGGGTTTAACCGCTGCCTTGCACCTTGCGCCCACCCACCGTGTGGCCTTGGTTACCAAAAAAGCCTTGGGCGATGGCTCCAGCAGCTGGGCGCAAGGCGGGATTGCGGCAGTGTTGGGCGAGGGCGACACCTTCAAATCGCATATCGACGACACCTTGGTCGCCGGCGCTGGTTTGTGCGACCTCGGCGCAACGACTTTCACTGTCGAGCATGCGCCTGAAACCATTTCGTGGCTAGAGTCCCTAGGCGTCGATTTCTCCAAAGAAAACGGCCATTTACATCTGACTCGCGAGGGCGGCCACAGCGAGCGGCGCATCGTCCACGCGACAGATGCGACGGGCGCAGCGGTGCAAAAAGTGCTGGTGCAACGCATCAAACAAACGCCCAACGTCAGTATTTTTGAAGAGCACATGCTGATTGACCTCATCAAGTCCAAAGCCGCCACGCAGTCAGAGCGGCGCTGTTTGGGTGCGTATGTGTTGGATGAGGCAAAGGACGAAATTGTCGCCTTTTCCGCCCCTTTCACCATTTTGGCCACGGGCGGCGCAGGCAAGGTGTATTTGTACACCACCAACCCCGACACCGCCACCGGCGACGGCATTGCCGCCGCTTGGCGTGCCGGCTGCCGCGTTGGCAACATGGAGTTCATCCAGTTCCACCCCACCTGCTTGTACCACCCGCACGCCAAGAGCTTTTTGATCACTGAAGCCGTGCGCGGCGAGGGTGGGCGCTTACTTCTGCCTTTGTCAGCCGGCGCTGGATTTGGAGGTAGGCGCTTCATGCCCGACCACGACCCGCGCCTCGAACTCGCCCCGCGTGACGTCGTCGCCCGCGCGATTGACTTTGAGATGAAAAAGCACGGTGTGGACTGTGTTTACCTCGACATTTCACACAAATCACCCGAGTTTTTGCAAGAGCACTTCCCCAACATCAAAGCCAAATGCTTGGAGCTGGGCATAGACATCACCAAAGAGCCCATCCCCGTTGTGCCCGCTGCGCACTACACCTGCGGCGGCGTGGTGACGGACTTGCAAGGCCAAACCGACCTAGCCGGCCTGCTGGCCGTGGGCGAGACGACCTACACCGGCCTGCACGGCGCTAACCGCTTGGCCAGCAACTCCTTGGTCGAATGCATGGTGTTTGCTCATGCGGCGGCAGATTTGATACGCGCTGTCCCCAAAACCGAAGCCGTCAACCTGCCCGCATGGGACGATTCCCGCGTGACGGATGCGGATGAACTCGTCGTCATCTCCCACAACTGGGCCGAGCTGCGCCGCTTCATGTGGGACTACGTGGGCATCGTCCGCACCACCAAGCGCTTAGAGCGCGCCGCGCACAGGATTGACCTGCTGAAAGCCGAAATTCAAGAGTTCTACGCCAAGTTTCACGTCACCCGCGACTTGTTGGAGCTGCGGAACTTGGTTCAGGTGGCCGATTTGATCGTCCAATCCGCCATGCAACGCAGAGAGAGCCGCGGCCTGCACTTCAGCCGCGACTACCCAGAATTGGCCGAAACCGCCGTACCCACCATCCTGCAGCCGCCTGAGCATGTGGGGAAGGCGTTGAGTGGCCGACTTTGATTGCTATTTAATTTATAGCTGAATAGTGAATAAATACGCCGTCTATAGCTTGAAATACCTATGATTTCCGTTCATACTGAGCTTGTCGAAGTATTTTTTAGAGTTTTTACTGCGTAGCTGGTTTGCTGCCCCCACTCACTCCCCCAACCCCTCTCTCGCCCCGCCGGGCGAAAGAGGGGAGCTTCATTTGATGGTGAGGGAGTTCTGGAGGCTTTCAAAGGGGCGCTTGGTTTGGGACAGAATTAATAACGGTTTAAAAGGTAAGTTAAACTGAAATTATGACTTCATCATCAATAAACAGCCTTGGACTTATTTTCGACATAGCAGGTGTCGTCATACTTTTTTATTTTGGCCCTCCCACTTTAAATATTACGCGTGATGGCCACAAGATATTGCCGTTTAACTCAAATAACGACGAAGAAATAAATGTAAACAAAGCGTTAGCGACAAAACATCACATCTTGTCAAAGCTTGGATTGTCTTTTTTGCTAGTCGGTTTTATATTGCAATTAGCAAGCAATAGTTGGAAGTAGGCGTGATAAGGCTCGTAAAAAACCTGTCCCAAACCAAGCGTCCCCATGGAAGCCTCCAGAACCACCCAGCCCTCAAATGAAGGCTCCCCTCTTCCGTCCGGCGGGGCGGGAGAGGGGCGGGGGGGAGTGAGTGGGGGAAACAAACCAGCTACGCAGTAAAAAATCCATGCAGCAAAACGCTATAATTAAAATAGCAAAAAATTCAGTAAATACGCCTGCTACAGCCAAAAAACACCTCTAAAACCTCTTTAAAGGCAGATAAAATGTTCAGAACCCTCCTGAAATCCAAAATTCACCGCGTCGCCGTCACCCAGTGCGAGCTGCACTATGAAGGCTCCTGCGCGATTGACGAGAACTTGCTGGAAGCGGCCAACATCGCTGAAAACGAGCAAATCCATATTTGGAACATCAACAATGGCGAACGCTTTGTCACCTACGCCATCCGTGGCGAGCGCGGTACGGGGATGATTTCGGTCAACGGCTCGGCAGCGCGGCGGGCCAGTGCTGGCGATTTAATCATCATCGCCGCCTTCGCGCAGGTGCATGAGGATAACGTCGCCATGCATCAACCCAAGTTGGTGTTTGTGAACGACAAAAACCAGCAAACGGCGTTGCGTTCTAACGTGCCTTTGCAGTTGAAATAATTTTTTATGGGGCTTGCGGGGATAGGCGGGGGGGAAACCACTTACGTCAGTGAAAATAACAGCTAAAAATCGCTATAAAAAATATAGCTAAATAATCAGTAAATACGCCGGCTACAGTCAAAAAATACCTTAAATTGACACTTTCATCATCTTTTTAAGGCAAAAGCCGCATATCGCAGCGATCCCCCAACGCGTCACGCCAGACGGACACGCGGGACAGCGCTAAGCCGTTGTCGCGCATGGTTTTTTCAATGAAGGCGCAGAGGTTCTCGATGGTCGGGATGCCCAAGCCGGGCACTTCGTCCAAAAAGTGGTGATCCAGCATTTCGCGTACTTTGGCGACTTCAAGCCGAATCAAACCAATGTCCATCACCATGCCGGTGACAGGGTCGACAGGGCCGCGCACCGCCACTTCGGCATGGTAGGTGTGGCCGTGGATGCGGCGGCTGCCTTCGGCTTCGATCTTGCGGTTCAGATGGTGGGCGGCGTCGAAGTAGAAGCGCTGGCAGACTTCGAAAGTAGTTGTTGGGTGCATAACTGATTATCTGATACCCGTGAGCTTGTGCGTTTGCAGGCTGAGTTTCCAAGCGGGTTGCTTCAAACACTGTTGAATACAGGCTTTGATGTTGTCATTTTGCAAAATATTATCCATAGGTGATAAGTACTTATGCGCAAACTGCAAGTCAGGCGAGCTGGCAAACGTGTCTAAATCAGCCTGCGAAAACCCCATCTGTGGCCACACGACTTTGAGCTCTTGGCCACTTTTTTGTACCCATTGCCCAGCCGCGACGGCGCCGGCTTTGGGGCTGATGCACAGCCAGTCGATGCCTTTGGGCGCTTTAATGGTGCCGTTGCTTTCCACCGCGATGCTGAAGCCTTGGGCGTGCAGCGCGTCTATCAGCTCGGCGTCCAACTGCAGCAAGGGCTCGCCGCCGGTGATGACGACAAAGCGGTTGGCGAGCTCAGCCGTGGGCCATTGCGTGGCGATCTGCAGCGCCAGCTCAAGCGCAGAGCGGTATTTGCCACCCAGTGTGCCGTCAGTTCCCACAAACTCGGTGTCGCAAAACTGGCAGATGGCGCTGGCGCGGTCTTCTTCACGCCCTGACCACAGGTTGCAGCCTGCAAAGCGGCAAAACACGGCGGGGCGACCCGCGTTGCCGCCTTCGCCTTGCAGGGTGTAGAAGATTTCTTTGACGGAATAGATCATTGATTGAAATTATCTATGAAGACCGTCATTCCCGCGAAGGCGGGAATCCATGCTCATTCAAGCCGCTCCAATGTGCGGCACGAGGTGATTTGTCGGTTGCCCGTTGCGCAGCGCTGCGGTAAAGGCCAACATGCGGTCAATCGGCAAACGGGCACGTACGCCGAGTGCGGGGTCGACATGCACTTCATTCGCGCCGGTTTCAAGCACATGTGCCAGTGCGGCTAGGCCGTTCATGGCCATCCACGGGCAGTGGGCACAGCTTTTGCAGGTCGCACTGTTGCCAGCGGTGGGCGCTTCATAAAAGATTTTGCCGGGGTTTTGGGTGCGCAGCTTGTGCATCATGCCGTTGTCGGTGGCGACGATGAATTCGGGCGCGTCAAAGTCGCGTGCGGCTTTCAAAATCGCCGAGGTGGAGCCAACCGCATCAGCCAAAGCCACCACGCTGGCGGGCGACTCGGGGTGCACCAGCACCTTGGCTTTGGGGTGTGCGCGCTTCATGTCTTCGAGTTCAAAGGCTTTGAACTCGTCATGCACGATGCAGGAGCCGTTCCACATCACCATGTCGGCGCCGGTTTCGCGCTGGATATAGCCACCCAGGTGTTTGTCAGGTGCCCAGAGGATTTTTTGGCCTTTGTCTTTGAGCGCTTTGACAATGTCCAAAGCGCAGCTGGACGTGACCAACCAGTCCGAACGCGCTTTGACGGCGGCGCTGGTGTTGGCGTAGACGACGACCGTACGGTCAGGGTGTTGGTCGCAAAAAGCGCTGAAGTCGTCAATTGGGCAGCCTAAGTCGAGCGAGCAGGTGGCTTCTAGCTCGGGCATCAAAATCCGCTTTTCGGGCGACAAAATTTTGGCTGTTTCACCCATGAAGCGCACACCGGAGACAACCAAGGTCTGCGCCGCGTGGTCGCGGCCAAAACGCGCCATCTCCAAGGAATCGCTGACAATGCCGCCAGTTTCTTCGGCCAAATCTTGCAAATCGGGGTGCACGTAGTAGTGCGAGACCAT
This sequence comes from Polaromonas sp., assembly GCA_043775055.1. Lineage (GTDB taxonomy): Bacteria > Pseudomonadota > Gammaproteobacteria > Burkholderiales > Burkholderiaceae_C > Aalborgiella. Next base: position 114 of record JAYVSU010000046.1, on the reverse strand, counting down.
CACCGCGTTACGCTCTTTCAACAGGCCGCGGATGCGCTCTTTCAGGGCCAGCCGTTCACGCGGGCTGGGCTCCACCGGTACGCGGGCCCAGACGGAGCACGGGGCGCAGCTGGC
>JAYVSU010000045.1:0-29283 GCA_043775055.1 Polaromonas sp. | reverse complement strand
TACATCGGCGTGCTGACCAGTGTGAACTGCTCGGCCACAGCAGCGCGGGCGATTGCAGATCATTTTTCACGCCGCACGAATCCTAGTGCGCTGGCTGATTTCCCCAACGTAGATGGCATTGTCGCTCTGACGCACGGCACCGGCTGCGGCATGGACGGCGAGGGGCTGGGGATGCAAATTTTGCAACGTACACTCACCGGCTACGCCACCCACGTCAACTTCTGGGGCGCACTGGTGGTCGGTTTGGGCTGTGAGGGCAACCAAATCAAAGCTTGGCTGGGCAGCGGCAACCTGACAGAGGGCGACAACCTCAAGGTGTTCAACATCCAAGATACTGGAGGAACTGCGAAGACAGTTGCCAAAGGCATTGAACTCAACACCGCCATGCTGCCCAAAGCCAACGCGGTGAAACGCGAGCCCTGCAGCGCGGCACACATCACCATTGGCCTGCAGTGCGGTGGGTCGGACGGCTACTCTGGCATCAGCGCCAACCCGGCTTTGGGTGCAGCGGTGGATTTGCTGGTCGCCCATGGCGGCACTGCGATTTTGTCCGAAACCCCTGAAATCTACGGCGCGGAGCACCTGCTGACGCGTCGCTCTGTCAGCCGCGCCGTCGGAGAAAAGCTGGTTTCCCGCATCAAATGGTGGGAGCATTACACGGAAATCAACGACGGCGAGATGAACAACAACCCCTCGCCCGGCAACAAAGTCGGCGGTTTGACGACGATTTTGGAGAAATCGCTGGGTGCGGTCGCCAAAGGTGGTACGTCTAATTTGCAAGCGGTTTACGAATACGCCGAGCCGGTCACAGCGCACGGTTTTGTCTACATGGACACGCCGGGCTACGACCCCGTGAGCGCCACTGGCCAGGTCGCAGGCGGCGCGAATGTGATCTGCTTCACCACCGGACGCGGCTCGGCCTACGGCTGCGCGCCCTCACCCTCGCTCAAGCTGGCGACCAATTCCGCCTTGTGGAAGCGGCAAGAGGAAGACATGGACATCAATTGCGGCGAAATCATCGACGGCACCGCCTCGATTGCCGAAATGGGGCAGCGGATTTTTGAGATGGTCTTGGCCACCGCCTCGGGCGAGCCGAGCAAAAGCGAGCGCCACGGCTACGGGCAGAACGAGTTTGTGCCGTGGCAAGTAGGCGCAGTGATGTAAAAACCGTAAAAATCAGCAAGAAAGCAAAATACATGTCAAAAATAGCTGTAGCCAGCGAATTGATTGCCTCAATAGCTACTATTTTAAGAGCGGCTGGCAGCTCTGAACAAGAAGCCCATACCGTCGCCAGCAACCTCGTCCTAGCCAATTTGAGCGGTCACGACTCGCACGGCGTTGGCATGCTGCCGCGCTATGTCGCTGCCGTGCTGGAGGGTGGCTTGAAGCCGAATACGTCTGTGAAAACCCTGCTCGATTTGGGCCACATGCTCACGCTGGACGGGCAGCGCGGTTATGGTCAGGTGATTGGTGAGCAGTCTATGCAGATGGGTATTGAACGGGCCAAGCAGCACGGCAGCTGCATCATGACACTGTCTAATTCGCACCACTTGGGGCGCATTGGCCATTGGGCGGAAATGGCAACTGCAGCAGGCTTGGTGTCCATGCATTTTGTCAACGTCATGGCGCGGCCTGCGGTTGCGCCTTGGGGTGGGGCGGATGGACGTTTTGGAACAAACCCTTGCTGCATCGGCATTCCACTAGCAGGCAGAGAGCCGTTTTTGCTTGATTTCGCCACCAGCCGCGTCGCTCAAGGCAAGATGCGGGTGGCGTACAACGAGGGGCATGACGTTGCACCGGGTTTGTTGATTGACGAAAAAGGTCTTCCCACGACCAAGCCCGGCGTGGTGGTGGTGCCGCAAAGCAACGGACTGTTTGGTGCTTTGATGACCTTTGGCGAACACAAAGGCTACGGCATGGCCGTGGCGTGCGAGCTGCTGGGCGGCGCGTTGACAGGCGGCGGCGCGTGGCATGAGCCGGCCAATTCTCCGCGTGGCAAGCAGCAAGCCGTGCTGAACGGCATGCTGACGGTGCTGATTGACCCTGCCAAACTAGGAACGCAAGCGTCGTTCGAGTCAGAAGCGCTGGCTTTTGTGGACTGGTTGAAGGAAGCACCGGCCACGTACGGCGTCGATGCGGTTCAGATTGCTGGCGATCCTGAACGCCACGCCCGTATCAAGCGCCTGCACGATGGTATTGTGATTGACGACCAGACTTGGAGCGACATCGTTGCCGCTGGCGAGTCAGTCGGTGCGAAATATACGATATAAATCGCTGTAACCGGCGTATTTGCTCAATAGTTTGCTATTTATTTTGTGGCGTATTGATTTAAATAACATTCAGCTGCGCAAAGCTGGCTTCTAAATGCTCGCTGGGCAAGCGTTTAAAGCCAGAGCGGGTGAAGCGCTGCAAGCGCCCGACCACAAACGCCGTCAGTACCGACGCTTGCACGGCGGCATCAACGCTCGGTGTTGCAGAACCTCGTGCGTCTAAGGCTGCGCGCAGGCTTTGCTTCAAGCTGGATTCAAACTTGTCAAAAAACTGGTTCATACGCTGTTGTAAGCGCTGGTTTTCAAAAACCAAGGCATCGCCCACCATGACGCGTGCCATACCTGGGTTTTTCTCACCAAACTGCAGCAGCATGGCCATCACCTTGGCCACTTGCGCGGCGGGGTTGGTCTCACGCTCGTTGATTTGGTTGATCAGACTGAAGGCGGACTGCTCGATGAAATCAATCAAGGCCTCAAACATCTGCGCTTTGCTGGCAAAGTGGCGATACAAGGCGGCCTCAGACACTTCTAAACGGGTTGCCAAGGCCGAGGTGGTAATGCGCTCCGTGCCCGAGCTTTGCAGCATTTCAGCCAATGCCTGCAAAATCTGCACCCGGCGCTCACCAGGTTTAGGGCGTTTTCTTGCGGTGGCCGCAGTTTCGTCTGGAGCTGCTGTTGCTTGAGTTGAGGTGCTTGTCGAGTTGTCAGTCATGATTTGTCACGAATTGTAGTTTTCGCGATTCTCGCACACCTCTGAATACGCATTAGAAAGTTTGCATCAGGCGTCATCAGAGTCTCATGCGAGCGCTTTAAACTTGCGCCACTTCCAAGCCCTCGGTCTGCAGTTGGGCCATGATTTGCGCAATGTGTTCTGGCCCACGGGTTTGTAGCACCAGTTCGATTTCTACATTTTGCGCAGCCAAGCCGGTAAAGGCGCGTTGATGGTGAACTTCGTCAATATTAGCGCCCGCTTGAGCAACCGTGGCGGTAATTTTGGCCAACATGCCAGGAATGTCGCGGGCGCTGACGCGAATCCGCGCCAAACGCCCTGCTCGCACCATACCGCGTTCGATGATGGCTGCTAATAATAGAGGGTCAATATTGCCGCCACATAAAATCAGGCCGATTTTTTTGCCTTTGAAGCGTTCTGGGTACTTAAGAATGGCCGCCAAACCTGCGGCACCTGCGCCTTCGACCAGGGTTTTTTCAATCTCCAGCAGCATCACAATCGCTTGCTCAATGTCACCCTCGTCGACCAAGACGACGTCATCCACCAAGCGCGTAATGGCTTCAATACAAATTTTTCCGGGCGTGCCCACTGCTATACCTTCGGCAATGCTGCTGGTTCCTTGCGGCATGTGTGCGACCTTGATGGCGTTGTACATGGCTGGAAAGCGGGTGGTTTGGACGCCCACAATCTCAACACTCGGTTTTAGAGCCTTGGCTGCCGTAGCGACACCGGTGATCAAACCGCCGCCACCAATCGCAATCACCAAGGTATCCAGTTCTGGTACAGTTTGCAGCATTTCCAAGCCCACAGTGCCTTGGCCGGCGGCTATCGCTTCATCGTCGTAGGGGTGAACAAAGGTCAGCCCTTGCGCTGCGGCCATTTGCAATGCGTGGGCGCGTGATTCATCCAAGGTGTCGCCAAATAAGACAATCTCAGCGCCAAAGCCACGCGTGCGCTCAACTTTGACGCCCGGTGTGAAACGCGGCATCACAATCACCGCACGCAAACCCAAACGCTGGGCGTGGTAAGCCACCCCTTGTGCATGGTTACCAGCGCTCATGGCAATGACCCCAGCGGCTTTCTCGGCCTCGGTAAGCTGTGCCAGCTTGTTACAAGCGCCCCGGTCTTTGAAGGAAGCTGTGAACTGCAGGTTTTCAAATTTCAGGTAAATTTCAGCGCCCAAAAGCTCAGACAGTGTTTTTGACGCCACACAGGGTGTGTTGAAAATATGGCCTTCAAGCCGTGCTGCCGCTTGTTGAATGTGTTGGAGTGTGATCATGGTGCTATTGTGCTTTTTCTAGGCCATGGCGGGGTAATTCATGCTCGAATTTCTCACACTATTAATTTTTTTGATAAATTGCACAAAACAAGGGTATTCCAAAGTAGACGGAACTGCGTTAAGGTCACACATGCGGCCATCGTCGCTGGAGGCTATTCCTATGAGCAAGCGTTCGGTTGATGAAATGTCTAAAGAGTTGTTAAAGCTGTCGCCCAAAGGCCAAGCGGGGCAGTTGCTGCTGTCGCCCGGGCTCCAAGCCGCGCCGGTGATGGATTTGATGTGTTCACACTTTGTGCTGACGTTGGCCGCCAAACAAGGCCCCAAATTCAATGTGCGGCGTGATTTGAACAGTTTGTTAGCGCTGTCAGGCCGTCACATGGTGTGGCCAATGCATGTGTTCAACCGTGTGCGCGAGTTTTTGACGCGTCGCTGCAAAGACAATGAGTTTTGGCGTGGCCACGAACTGTTGAGTAACCAAGAGTTCATCGAGCGCCATGGTACATGGCGCGGCCCGTATGAAGAGGGGACGATGTTCTTCTATTTAGACGAGTTCGCCAAAGATCAGCCGAAAGATTTGCTCTCGGTATTGGCGGTAACGGGCGATTGGCTGACGCACGCTTTGAAAAAGCACAGCACACTGGTTGAAAAAAACATCGCCGCTCTGAGTAACTTGCTGCAACTCAACAAGGCCGAACGCGCGCTGTTATTGTATGGCACGTTGGCGCGTTACCAACGTGATCTGCGCAGTATTTTGGTGGAGTTCAAAGTCAACAATGCACCTGAGGCTTATGCCGCCATTGCCGAAGTGGCCGGAGTAACAGCCAGCGAGGTGGGCGAAGCTTTGCGTGCAGGTTCTAGGTTAGAGCGCATTGGCTTGGTAGAGAACTTAATATCTGAGCACAGCATCACCGATTTGTCGGACTTGATGAAGGTTAGCGAAAAACTACCTCCTGTGTTAATGCGTGAATACCGCGACCAAAGCGAGTTGATGGCGGTGTTTACCAAGCCGGCCAGTAAATCAGCTTTGACTTTGAGTGATTTTTCTTTCGTCGAAGAAGATACACAAGTGCTGTGTGCACTGATTAAAAATGCGGTTGAGCGCAAAGAGGCCGGCGTGAATGTGCTGCTCTATGGCCCACCTGGCACAGGTAAAACCGAGCTTGCCAAGGTGGTGGCGCAAGCTTCGGGCTTGGATTTGTATGAGGTTGAATATGCTGATCGTGACGGCAATTCGCTCAGCGGCCGTGACCGCTACCGGTCATTGCAAATTGCGCAAGTCTTTTTGAAAGGCAGCCCGCAAGTGGCGCTGATGTTTGACGAGGTGGAAGACGTCTTTCCATCGGTCAGTATTGACGCAGCCAATTTGATGGCACGACAAGATCAGCAAGCTTTTGGCAATGCTGTGAACCACAGCGTCAACGGCAAAGCGTGGGTGAATCAAATTTTAGAGACCAACCCGGTACCGACAATTTGGGTGACCAACCGAATTGAACAAATCGACCCGGCTTTCCGCCGCCGGTTTGCATACCATTTGGAGTTGAAATCGCCACCTCCGGGGGCGCGTGAACAGCTGGTGCGCAAAACCTTAGATGGCGTTGAAGTCAGCAGCGCGTTTGTGGCTAAGTTGACCGAACGCAAAGGGCTGACACCTGCGCAAATTCGCACCGCTGTACGTTTTGCCGGTTTGGCAAAGAGCGATGACATGGGGTTAGAGGTTTTGATCGAGCGGCAGTTGAAAAATGCCGATGCGGCTTTGGGCAACAAGGTCAATAACGACAAAAGTCGACCAACGATCACGACCTATGACCTCGACATGCTCAACGTGGAGACACGGTTTGAAGTGCCACGTATTGTGAAAGCTTTGAAAGAGCGTGGTCATGGGACGTTGTGTTTTTATGGCGCACCAGGTACCGGCAAAACAGCACTGGCTGAGCACATTGCCAAAGCACTTGAAAAACCACTCATCATCAAACAAGCCAGCGACTTGATAAGTAAGTTTGTAGGTGAAACAGAGCAAAACATGGCAGCAATGTTCAAAGAAGCTGAAGCGGAGCAGGCCGTTTTGTTGTTGGATGAAGCCGATAGTTATTTGCAAGACCGGCGCGGAGCACAGCGCAGTTATGAGGTGACCGAGGTAAATGAAATGCTGCAGGGCATGGAGCGCTTCAAAGGCATTTTTGTGTGCACGACTAATTTACTGGACCGAATTGATCAAGCGGCTTTGCGCCGTTTCACGTTCAAAATCAAGTTCAAGCCGTTGACCGCTGAGCAGCGCGAAACCATGTTTGTGACAGAAGCTCTGGCTGGCATGCACGCAGAGCTGGATGCCGTTTTGAAAGCGCGCTTGGCCAAGCTGGAAGTCTTGTGTCCTGGCGACTTTGCGGCTGTAAAAAGGCAGATTGATATTTTGGGCGAGGGTTTTACCGCCGATGACTTCATGTCGCAATTGGAAGCCGAGCACCGCATCAAGCCCGAAGTGCGAGAAGCAAGAAGTATGGGTTTCTTGCAGTAATTGATGCTGCGTAATTGAATTGTATTAACTGATGACGCGAAGAACTTCAGCGCCGTAGGCTTCCAATTTCTTGGAGCCTATGCCGCTGATGCCTTCTAGATCGCTCAGTCGAGACGGATTGCGCTCGGCAATCGCCACAAGCGTAGCATCGTGAAAAATCACATAGGCTGGTAAGTTGTGCTCACGCGCAACTTCTGCTCGCCAAGCCTTCAAGACAGCAAAGCGTTGTTCGCCAGCTGCATCCAGCGCCGTGTGCGCGGCTTTAGAAGTCGGGCTTGTGTTTGCTCGTTTGGATTTACTGCCACGTGCCGAACCCGCTGTGACGGATTCGCGCAACATCACCGACACCTCGCCTTTGAGGACAGCGCGCGACGCATCATTGAGTTGCAAGGTGTTGAAGGCTGCTGCATTGATGTTTAAAGAGCCACTGGCTATGAGTTGACGCAATACGCCACGCAGTTGGGTTTCGCTCAAACTTGCACCGATGCCAAAAGTGCTGATGCTTTCGTGCCCGAATTGAACAACTTTCTCGGTTTTTTTTCCACGCAAAATGTCCATGATGTGACCTGCACCGAAACCGATGCCGCTGTGTTGCTGCACGCGGTAAATGGTACTGAGGAGCTTTCTCGCTGCGTCAGTACCATCCCATAGTTCTGGCGGGTTCATGCAGTTGTCGCAGTTGCCGCAAAAATACCGTCCTTCTGCGTTTAACACCAATGCTTCGCCAAAGTAGGACAACAGGCGACCACGGCGGCAGTTTGGATTCTCGGCCAATGTGAGCAATGCATCAAGTTTACCGCGCATGATATGTTTGAAGTCTTCTCCCGCTGGACTCTCGTCAATCATGCGGCGTTGGTTCACTACATTTTGTAGGCCGTAGCTCATCCATGCATTGGCCGGCTCACCATCACGCCCAGCACGACCTGTTTCTTGGTAGTAGGCTTCAATATTCTTGGGCATGTCCAAGTGCGCCACAAAGCGCACATCGGGTTTGTCGATACCCATGCCAAAGGCAATAGTGGCAACCATGACCAAACCATCTTCACGCAAAAACCGGTCTTGGTTGGCTTGCCGCACTGCAGCGTCTAAACCTGCGTGGTACGGCAAGGCCGGAATGCCTTCTGCCGAAAGTGTTTGCGCAATGTCCTCTACTTTTTTACGGGACTGGCAATACACAATGCCTGCGTCGCCTTCGTGCTCGTGGCTGATGAAGCGTAGGAGTTGTTGCGTGGGGTCTTTTTTCTCGACCAAACGGTAACGAATATTGGGGCGATCAAAGCTGCTGACAAATTGCGCAGCGTTTTGCAATTGCAAGCGCTCAATCATGTCTTCACGCGTTAACGTGTCTGCCGTCGCCGTTAATGCCACGCGGGGCACAGTCGCAAAGCGTTCATGCAGTACTGTTAAAGCGCGGTATTCAGGCCTGAAGTCGTGCCCCCATTGGCTTACGCAATGGGCTTCGTCAATGGCAAACAAGCTCAGCAATCCGCGTTCATGCAAAGAGTCCAGTTGCGCCAGAAAGCGGGGGTTAGTCACACGCTCAGGTGCAGCGTAAAGCATGGTGATGTTGCCGCTGAGTAAACGCTTTTCTAACTGTGAGCTGGCCTCGTTAGACAAGGTCGAGTTGAGATAAGCTGCATCGACTCCCGCTTCAAGCAAAGCACCTACTTGATCGTGCATCAGCGCTATCAAGGGTGAAATAACAATCGTTACACCATGCCCTGCGCGCTGTCGAGCAAGGGCGGGGATTTGATAACACAACGACTTGCCGCCGCCTGTTGGCATGAGTACCAATGCGTCGCCACCCGCACTGACATGCTCCACAATGGCTTCTTGTGGACCACGAAACTGGGTATAGCCAAATATGTCGTGTAGCAGGTCGCGGTGCAAAGTTGGCATTAAGTGCTTGTTATGAAAGGTTTTTTGTTTGTTTTACAGTCGAAAGTCTAGCTGTTATGTGACATGCAACGACCACTTATTGTCGCTGTACAGCCAGAGCCGCCAAAGACTTTCTACAATGTAGCGATATGAAACCAATTATTTACACCCGAGGCCAAGAATTACCCGCTATTTTGGCCAATCGCATCGCGATTTTGGATGGCGCAATGGGCACCATGATCCAGCGCTTTAAGCTGAATGAGGCGCAGTATCGTGGCGCACGCTTTGCTGATTTTCACAAAGATGTGAAAGGTAATAATGAGCTGTTGTCACTCACTCGGCCAGACGTAATTGCTGATATTCATGAGAAATACTTGGCGGCGGGTGCTGATCTGATTGAAACCAACACCTTTGGCGCAACGACAGTGGCGCAGGATGATTATGAAATGGGACATCTGGCCCGGGAGATGAATCTTGAGTCTGCCAAGATAGCGCGCGCTGCCTGCGACAAATATTCAACCATTGATCGCCCCCGTTTCGTTGCCGGCGCCTTAGGCCCCACACCTAAAACTGCTAGTATCAGCCCAGATGTTAACGATCCTGGAGCGCGTAATGTCACGTTCGAGCAGCTTCGTGCTGCCTATTACGAACAGGTTGAGGCCTTGGTTGAAGGCGGTAGCGATGTGCTGCTGGTGGAGACTATTTTTGACACACTCAATGCCAAAGCAGCTTTATTTGCTATCGATGAGTACTTTGAAAACTCGGGTGAACGTTTGCCATTGATCATCAGCGGCACGGTCACCGATGCTTCAGGACGAATTTTGAGTGGGCAAACTGTGACGGCCTTTTGGCACAGCGTCAGACATGCCCGACCTTTGGCGATTGGCTTGAACTGCGCTTTAGGGGCTGCTTTGATGCGACCTTATATCCAAGAGTTGCACCGTGTCGCGCCTGAAACCTACATCAGTTGCTATCCTAATGCTGGCTTGCCCAACCCGATGAGTGATACCGGGTTTGATGAAACGCCGGAGGTCACTGCGCGCTTGGTTCGTGAATTCGCGCAAGAGGGCTTGGTTAACATTTTGGGTGGTTGCTGTGGGACGACGCCTGAACATATCAACGCCATTTACGAATCAGTCCGTGCCACGCCGGGGCGTAGTTTAAAAAATGCTTATTTCCACGCAGATTTAACTAATTAACACCCTTGTCGCTGTTTCAAAGTTGCAAGATGTGGGTTTTACTAATTATGTAAATTGTCGCCGAGGCTACAATCTTAGAACGTACAACAACCAGCTACCGCCACCTTGGTGCGGGCGGAGCGCAGACGGAGACTCTTCCCATGCTTCCCCCTACAATAAAAAACATCGATCAAAAACGCGATGAGTTGCGTCTAGCTGCACTCGAATACCACGAATTTCCTATTCCAGGCAAGATTGCTATAGCTGCTACCAAGCAGATGATCAATCAACATGATTTGGCCTTGGCTTATTCGCCTGGTGTAGCCGCTCCATGCGAAGAAATTGTTAAAGACCCCAACAACGCTTTCAAATACACAGCGCGTGGCAATTTGGTCGCGGTGATTACCAATGGAACAGCGGTGCTGGGTTTGGGTGATATTGGACCCTTGGCGTCTAAGCCTGTGATGGAAGGCAAAGGCGTTTTATTCAAAAAGTTTGCTGGCATTGATGTTTTCGACATCGAAATTGATGAAAAACACGACTTAGACAAGCTGGTCGACATCATTGCCTCGTTGGAGCCCACGTTTGGCGGGATTAACTTAGAAGATATAAAAGCACCAGATTGCTTCTATGTTGAGCGCAAACTTCGTGAGCGTATGAAGATTCCAGTTTTTCATGATGATCAACACGGTACAGCCATTTGCGTGGGCGCTGCCATTTTGAATGGCCTCAAAGTAGTCGGTAAAGACCCTAAAAAGGTAAAGCTGGTGACCTCTGGCGCTGGCGCTGCTGCCTTGGCATGCTTGGGCTTACTGGTCAAGCTGGGTATTCCACGCGAAAACATTTTTGTGACTGATTTGGCTGGTGTGGTGTATGAAGGCCGTACCGAGCTGATGGACGAAGACAAAATTGTGTATGCCCAAAAAACAGATGCCCGTACTTTGAGTGATGTAATTGCGGGTGCGGATGTTTTCTTGGGATTGTCTGCTGGTGGCGTACTCAAGCAAGATATGGTGAAAAAAATGGCGGCTAAGCCATTGATTTTTGCCCTCGCAAATCCTAATCCAGAAATCACGCCAGAAGACGTTAAAGCTGTTCGTGAAGATGCCATCATTGCCACCGGCCGCAGCGATTATCCGAACCAAGTTAACAATGTCTTGTGCTTTCCCTATATTTTTCGGGGTGCTTTGGATGCTGGTGCTTCGACCATCACGATTGAGATGGAAATTGCGGCGGTGTATGCCATTGCCGAATTAGCGCAAGCGGAGCAAAGTGAAGTCGTGGCTGCCGCTTATGTTGGCGAGCAGTTGGCTTTTGGGCCGGAGTACTTGATTCCCAAGCCCTTCGACCCGCGCTTAATGATGAAAATTGCACCAGCTGTGGCGCAAGCTGCCGCAGATTCTGGCGTAGCGTTGCGGCCGATCAAAGATATGGCTGCATATAAAGAAAAACTTCAAGCCTTTGTGTACGCTTCAGGAACAACCATGAAGCCGATTTTCACTGCCGCGAAAAATGCGCGCAACAAACGTGTTGCCTATGCAGAAGGCGAAGAAGAGCGCGTATTGCGTGCTTGCCAAATCGTTGTGGATGAAGGCCTTGCACGTCCGACGTTGATTGGTCGCCCTGCTGTTATTGCTCAGCGCATTGAAAAGTTTGGTTTGCGACTCAAGGAAGAGTTGGATTACGACATAGTGAACGTTGAGCAAGACCACCGCTACCGCGATTTCTGGCAAACCTACCATCGCATGACCGAACGTCAAGGCGTCACTGCCCAAATGGCCAAAATTGAAATGCGTCGTCGCTTAACTTTGATTGGCGCTATGTTGCTGCACAAAGGTGATGTTGACGGGATGATTTGCGGTACCTGGGGTAACCATGCTTTGCATTTGCAATATGTTGACCAAGTCATTGGAAGGCGTGAAGGCGGTAGCCCGAGTACGCCACAGGATGTTCGAATCTATGCCTGTATGAATGGCTTGATGCTGCCAAACCGGCAATTATTCTTGGTTGATACGCATGTCAATTACGATCCGACACCAGAAGAGCTGTGTGAAATCACAGTGATGGCCGCTGAAGAAATGATGCGTTTTGGTTTGAAGCCTAATGTCGCCTTGCTCAGCCACTCAAACTTTGGTAGCAGTAATCTGCCGACTGCGATCAAGATGCGTAAAACACTAGAGTTGCTGAAAGTTCAAGCACCATGGTTGAAGGTTGATGGCGAGATGCACGGAGATGTAGCCTTGGACGAGCACATGCGTACTGCTGTAATGCCGCATAGCGATTTGGTTGGAGAGGCTAATTTATTGGTCTTCCCTAACCTTGATTCAGCCAATATTGCATATAACTTGCTGAAAACTGCTGCTGGTGGGAATATAGCTATTGGGCCGGTGTTGTTGGGTGCAAACAAACCAGTGCATATTTTGACCGCCAGCACGACGGTTCGTCGAATCGTCAATATGACAGCGTTAACAGTTGCGGATGCCAATGTAAGCCGCTAACATTTTTAGAAAATAAGACGACAAATATCACGAATATGTAACATTTTGAGCGCAGATATTGGTCAATCCAAGCCCTTACTCTGTAAAAGCCACTTGCATTTTCATCTGACTTGAACGACACTATCGCACTTGGGTGCTTTGGGGTAAACCCGAAGTAAATACAAGGTGTTTTAGTGAATGAGAAGCTAATGAAGCTGAGTGCGTGGCCAAAATGGCAAGAATTTAGTGATTTTAAGGCGCTCATAGGCATTAAACGTTTGTTGAATGCGCATTTGATTGTGTTGGCGCTGTTTTTGTGCACTGATTTGGCGCATGCTAAATTTTTTGCACAAGACGAGCTACTCGGCACTATTTCTGTTGCTGAGCTGCCGCAACAAGGGCAGCGTGTGTATGCTCTGATTGCAAATGGTGGGCCATTTGCGAACGACAAAGACGGCGTTGTTTTTGGCAATCGGGAGCGGCAACTTCCTGCTTATAAGCGTGGTTATTACCGTGAATACACGGTCAAGACCAATGGCATGCGGAATCGTGGTGCCAGACGTATTGTTTGTGGCGGTATGCAAGTTCAGATGCCTGACGTTTGTTATTACACCGAAGATCATTATGCGAGTTTTCGCAAAATTGTTCGTTAATTGAACTGCAGATGCTTCACTATAAATGTGAGTGCATAGGTTTAGTAGGACAACGATACAGGTCTTGACCTGAAACTATTTGCCCTGATCCGAGTGGATTAGGATTTTTTTGACTTGAGTGAATTTAGAAGAAGGAGCGAGGATGGATATGCCACTTCGTACCGTTAGAACCAATATCGTGCAATCTATTCGTGCTTTCAGCGTGAATGATCTGCAGTTGGCTGCACAGCAGCTGAATCAGCATTTTTTATATGCGAATTTGGCCAATGCTCAGTCGAAACAAGACGTCCTAGACTTGATAGCTGCACAGTTCACGCTACCCTCACATTTTGGCAAGAATTTTGATGCACTTTACGACTGCATCACGGATCCATTGCATAAATCTGGCCCTCAACCAGGCTTTATCGTTGTGCTTGAGCACATTCCTGCAAACGCTAAATTTGACAAAGAAGCGCGAGAGCAACTGTTGGATATTTTTCGAGATGCTGCGGATTATTGGGGGGACCGGAAGATACCTTTCCGATGCTTCTATTCTTTTCCGTAGCCCGTTCTGCAAACACTAGCCAAGCAGAACGGGCGAACGAGGCAGGTGGTCAGATGATTGCGTCTGATATTGAAGTACTGACTGAAGAGGGTGAAAAAATGCCAACGGACAAGTTGGTCGATGTATCGCCTTTGGCGCTGCGCATGAGCAGTCCATTTAACGCGGGGTATTGGTTGGCAGCAGCCTAATTCCTTGAGTATTGAGTTCAACAAAAAGCCCATCGTCGATGGGCTTTTTGTATTCTGAGCTTGTACTGATTAAACTGCTTGTGCCAAGGCAACAAATTCTTCAACGGGCACCTCTTGTGCACGACGCTGCACATCAAACTGGCCTGCAAAAGATTTCTCTTCAAGCCACTTGCCCAAGGTATGACGCATAAGTTTACGTCGCTGGCTAAAGGCAACTTGAACCAACTCACTTAATTTTTTAACATCGACTTCGGGAGGCTGGTTAAGTGGCACCATGCGTACAACAGCACTATCTACACGCGGTGGTGGGTCGAATGACGTGGGAGGAACAAAGAGAATGTTTTCCATGCGATAACGCCATTGCAGCATCAGGCTTAGGCGGCTGTAGTCACTGCTATCTGGTTTGGCTACCATGCGGTCTATCACTTCTTTTTGCAGCATGAAGTGCTGGTCTTCAATGCAAGCAACATGCTCTAACAAATGAAAGAGAATGGGCGTAGATATGTTGTACGGTAAATTTCCGACAACACGCAACTTTTTTGCTCCCAAGGCCAAGGCATTAGGCATTGCATAGTATGCATTTAGCTTAGTGGCTAATTCAGAAAAGTTCACATTCAACACATCAGATTGAATGACTTCAAGCAGTCCGTGAAGGCGTAAACGTGCAGCTAAATCACGGTCTAGTTCAATGACGGTGAGTTGACCTAAGCGTTCGACCAGTGGTTGTGTCAATGCAGCTAAACCGGGACCAATCTCGACCACCACTTGCCCTGCTTTCGGGTTGATGGCATCAACAATATCGGCGATGATGGATTTATCGGTGAGGAAGTGCTGTCCAAACCGTTTTCGGGCGACGTGTTTAGTCAATGGTGAACCTATTGTGCTGGTTCACGGTACTCGACATACGCATTGCTGCGCAAGTCACGAGCCCAGATCACATAAGATTCATCTAACTTTTTCTCGCGCAAGGCATTGCGTGCCAATTCACGTTGCTCTGTCATACTCAACTGGCTTTGACGCCGCTCTTCAACTTGAATCAAATGAATCCCAAAACGCGTAACGATAGGCTCTGAAATCTGCCCAGGCTTCAGCTGATTCATGGCAACTTCAAATTCAGGGACAAATTGGCCTGGGCCAGCCCAACCAAGTTGACCACCTTCACTGGCCGAGCCATCCTGCGAATTTTCTTTTGCTAAAGTAGCAAAGTCAGCAGATTTGGCTTCCATGCGGGCTTTAAATCCAACCAATTTTGTTTTTGCAGCAGTTTCGCTCAGCTGTGGCGTCACACGCAGCAGAATATGACGCGCTTTCGTTTGGGTTACATTAAAATTGCGCTCGCTATTTTGTTGTTTAGCCAACACTTTGAGGATATGAAAGCCTGCACCCGATTTAATGACCGCTGATATGCCGTCAACATTCAAAGTTTGAGTGGCATCTGTAAACAGGGTTGGATAGCGTTCTGCCGAGCGAAGGCCCATTTGACCGCCAGCACTTGCATCTTTGGCATCAGAGTTTTCTCGGGCGAGTTTGAAAAAATCCTCGCCAGCGCGCACGCGCACCAAGATTCTGTCCGCGCGATCGCGTAGAGCTTGCGTTTGTGCTGCTGTAGCAGCCTCTGGAACAGCGATTAAGATTTGAGCCAAATCAATATTCAAGGGCGCAGCATCAGACGCGCCGAATTGCTCTTGCAGAAAGGAATCAATATCAGTGTCTGAAATATTCACACGACTCAAGAGTTCTCGCTCGCGCAATTTTTGAATCAACAATTGATTTTGCAGGTCAGCCCGAATTTGTGCGTAGCCAATACCATCCGCACTATTACGAGTTTTCAAATCGGCTACAGAAATTTTATTTTGATTGGCAAAGTTTTGAACGGAAGTGTCAATCGCGCGGTCGTCCACTTTGAGTCCAGATTCGCGCGCGAGTTGAAGTTGTATTTTTTCGCCAATTACATCTTCCAAAACTTCCTTCAGCAAGGTAGCGCGTGGTGGTATCACCGCACGCTGTTCAGCCAGGCGGCGCTCATATCGAATCAGTCGCGATTTGATTTCAGTATTCGTTACGGGCTCGGAGTTAACGACTGCAACAATGTAATCTGCTTGAATAGTCGCTGGCGTTGGCGCCAAGGCTGGCGTCGAGGCCAAACGCACACCCTGAGCAGAGGTCACACTCGACATGCCAAGGCAAATCAAGCAGAGTAAAAGAGGCGAAACGACTTTGATGGTCATAAATGGAACAGGTTGGTTATACAGTGTGCGCATGTTCAGTCGTAATTGCTAAATCTACTAGGTGGAGTTACCTGCTCACGCAAATATTGATAGCGTGGAATGCTATTTTTCAAAGTGCCTAAGGTGCCAGCACCGCCGAGTCGCGCAAAACCGACAAGCTCAAGTTGGAAAAGTGCGCGCTTGTTACTGGTGGCATCACTGCGGGTTAAATTTTCAACAACAACGCGTCCCAACCAGCATCCTGCATCGTACTCAAAGCCGATGACCGAATCTACTAATTTTTTATCTGTCATGCTGAAGTTCAAGCGTCCAACACTGTACCAGCGCCCTTCACCTTGCCCACGGCCGGCGCCCAAGTCCTGGCCACTATCGCCCCATAAGTCGTTGATTGGCCACTGCCAACCTAAATCAATTTGCTCACTGCTACCCTTTTGGAGTCGGTAAGCCAAGTTAACCACGCGGTAATTACTGGGCGAGTAACGAGTGCCAATGGTGGAGCGAATCACGCTCGTGGTTTGGGGGTTGTATTGCTGTGTTGTTTCTATGGACCACTTCGGCGAAACGTTCACAGCGGCACCTATCAGCAAATCGCTAAAACGATCTGTTACTGCGACCGCACCAGGTAAGGTCACATCTTGGTTTTTAAAGCGTAGGCGTTGTGCAAGGGCAAAACGCGCCAACTCAGCGCCAGATGAGGGGTCTAGAAAGCGTGTTGTGGCACCCACAGTCAACAAATTATTATCGGCAATGCGATCGCCGCCGCTGAATGGACTGTCTGAATATATGCTGGCAAAGTTAAAATCGTTGGCGCTGGTGTCATACAGAGGCAGAAAGCTTTGATTGCGATACGGCGTGTAGGTGTAAAAAGCGCGTGGCTCAAAAGTTTGCGTCACGGCACGCCCAAAGATATTGGTATCCCGTTCAAACATCAGACCGCTGTCCAAACTGAACGTAGGCAGTGATCTTGTCGCACTGGTTGCGCCATTCGACAGTGCTGAATCAAATTGGTATTTGGTCGCGTTCAGCTGCACTTTGGGTGTGAAAAACCAACATGGAGCAACCCATGGGCGACTGATTTGCGCCAGAAAAATGGCACGGTTGGCATTGGGCTGCAAGGTCAAACTCGAGTCAGATACAAAACGCGTGACGTCGCCTGATAGCGAGAAGTCAAAACCAGCAATATTGTTTTTGGTATATCGCGCCGTTACCTGTGGCAAGCGGTCATACGGTGGCACGATGGGTGCGGTCACGTCTTTCAAGGTCTGCCATTTAGACACACGCAATCCCAAGGATACGTTCTCGTTGTCCAGTGTCAGTGCGCCATCTGTCGCCAACAAACGTTGCGTGAGTGATGTGGTTGCACGCGGAAAGTCACGCCAATAGTTGTCATCACTGACGCGGTTGACATTTAGATTCAAGCCAACGCTGCCTAAACCCGTGTCATAACGCATCAGGTGCTGACCAGCCACACCCCAGCGCGTGCTGTCTCGCAATGGATCCGAAGGCATCACATCAGCACGTAGTGTGCCGTTGTAATTGTTTTCTAGGTAACGAAACTCTGCGCCTAGGTTGAGGCCACGCTTGCTGCTGTAGGATGGGAAAATCGTCGCATCGCGATTGGGTGCAATGTTCACGTAGTAGGGTGCTGATATTTCAACGCCGTTGATGTTATCGGTCGCGTATGTGGGAGGCAGCCAGCCCGACTTGCGTTTGCCACTGAGCGGAAAGCTGATCGATGGCAGCGGCACGGACAGGCCTTTGAAGCTCAAAGTCGCATCCGTCGCTTGGCCCACGTCCTCTTCCGTGTCGATGCTCATGCTGGCCGCTTTCAAGATCCAATCAGGCATCCAGCTTGGGCCAGGATAGCGCTTGCAGGTGCTATAACTGGCGTTTTGAATGATGGAATGCTTTTCATCAATGAAGTCGATACGCTCACCTTCGCCTTGACCCTCATTTTTCAGAAATTGGTATTTGGGTTGATTGAAGAAGCCCGTGAATGAATCGACCTTCAGATCCAATAAAGTGCCTTCGTATACATCCCCAAAGCGGTTGAGGCGTACGTTACCAGTCGCTTTCGCTTTGTCAGTCGTTGCGTCGTATTCCAGCTTATCCGCTTTGATCACAGTCCCAGCACGACGTAGTTCAGCATTCCCTTCAACTTTGGTATCTATGTCGGGCCGGCCGCTGATGCGGTCGCCATAAACGAAGGTGAGCGGGGCTTTGAGCACCGTCGCTGGAATCTCTTCTTGCAACAAGGGTGAAATCTTAAGTGGCGACGTTGGCGCAGTGCTGGCCGTTTGCGCGTGGCTTATGCTGCTGTAGGCAAGCGTCAACACGGCGATGGCCAGCGGCGTCAGGTTAAAAGTCAGCATATATGGGTAAGCAAAATGAAGGGGTGGGATGTTTGTAGAATAGATTATCCATGAATCTACCCAGTTGTTAGATTTGTTCGTTTTTCTCGCGTTCGGTGCGCCACCCGCCTACTATCAGACTTAGTTACAAGTTTTCAAACAAGATTTCAGCATGCCCACACAGTCACCTCAATCATCCGCTCCATTTATCGTTTGGGAAGACACGCAACGTGCTCAAAACTTCAGCGCTTGGCTACAAAGCGTTTCTGCCCAACATGCTTTGGTGGCGGCCAGTGTGCGCCCGGCCTCGGCGGATGCTAGTTTTCGGCGTTATTTCCGAGTTGACGTTCAAAACGGCGCAAGCTGCATCATCATGGATGCGCCGCCAGCGCAAGAAAACTGCCAGCCTTTTGTCGATATTGCAGCTCTGATGGCCCAAGCCGGTCTCAAAGTGCCCAGCATTTTGGCGTGGGACAAGACCCAAGGCTTCATGTTGTTGACCGACTTGGGCGCTAAAACCATGATGGAGGTGATTCAGCAGGATGTCCCTGAAGCTAATTTCGGTCTTTATATGGAAGCCGTCGACACCTTGATCGCTTGGCAAGTCGCCTCCCAACCGGGTGTTTTGCCCGTTTATGACGAAGCTTTGTTGCGACGCGAGCTCGCATTGTTCCCAGATTGGTATTTGACCAAACACCGTGGCATCCAGCTAGATGCCAACCAGCAAGCCGTGTTGGACAACGCGTTTAACCTGATTGTGGTGCGCAATTTGGCCGTACCCAGCGTCTACGTGCATCGCGATTTCATGCCTAGAAACTTGATGGTCAGTGCCGATGCGCTAGACAAATCTTTAGGCGTTTTAGACTTTCAAGACGCCGTCTACGGTCCCATCAGTTACGACATTGCCAGCTTGATGCGCGACGCGTTTTTGAGCTGGGAGGAGCCTTTTGTCCTCGACATCACCGTCCGCTATTGGCAAAAAGCCATCAAAGCGGGTTTGCTGGGTGCGAACAGCCCAAGTGGTTGGGGTGCAGATTTTGGCGAGTTTTACCGTGCCGTGGAGTGGATGGGCCTGCAGCGCCACTTGAAAATTTTGGGCATTTTCGCCCGCTTGACGCTGCGCGACGGTAAACCCAAGTACTTGGCTGACACGCCACGCTTCATCGCCTACGTGCGCGCCACTGCAGACCGTTACCGCGAGTTAGGACCGTTTTTGAAGCTCCTGGATCAGATTGAAGGCATCGAGACGCCAATGGGCTACTCTTTTGGTAAAACCTGAGTTTGAAAGTCTAAAAAACGCTCAAAATCAATATAAATCCTTATTTTATAGCATTTTTTGGCTGTAGCCGGCGTATTTATTCATTAGTTTGCTATTAAATATATAGCATTAATTCACTTTTAAAGTCAAATTAACACCCCATGCCAAGATTCCACTGCCCTGCAACCCTGCAAACGGGCGACGATATTGACCTGCCCGCCGGCGCAGCACGGCACGTCCAAGTACTGCGGATGCAGCCGGGTGGCGAGATTACCTTGTTCAGCGGCAATGCCAACGCGGGTGAATTTGCTGCCACCATCACCCACATGGGTCGCAGCGATGTTCGCGTGTTGGTGGGTGCTCACTTCGCCGTTGAGCGTGAGCCACAGCGCCAAGTGCATCTGGCCATGAGTATTCCCGCCAACGACCGCATGGACTGGTTGGTTGAAAAAGCCACTGAGCTGGGCGTCGCCAGTGTTCAGCCTTTGATGACCGAGCGCAGCGTGCTGCGGCTGAGTGGCGAGCGGGCCGATAAAAAACGCGCCCACTGGCAAGCTGTGGCCGTTGCCGCTTGCGAGCAATGCGGTCGCAACCGCGTCCCGCAGATTCATCCCGTAATGACCTTGGCTGCTTGGTTGGCGGCTTTGCCAACCACCACAGCGATTGCAAATGCTGAACACACCCGCTTGCTGCTCTCCCTGCGGCCTGAAACTCAAGCTTTAACGAGTTTGGCTGCTGATTTGAGGGATGTCACTTTTCTGTCAGGCCCTGAAGGCGGTCTCAGCCCAGCCGAGGAAGACGCCGCCTTGGCGCAAGCTTTCCGGCCGGTGAGCTTGGGTTCGCGCGTCCTGCGCGCCGAAACCGCTGGTTTGGCCGCTTTGTCTGTGTTGACCTTGGATTGAGCTTTTCAGCTTTTTAATCGCTATCTCTTTTCTCAAAACTGGATAAAACCGTCTTATGAACCGCAATCTCTGGCTCTTAGCCATCGCCCAAGGCCTGTTTTTAACCAACAACGTGACGTTCATCGCCATCAACGGTTTGGTCGGTTTGAGTTTGGCACCTCTGGGCTGGATGGCAACGCTGCCGGTCATGGGGTATGTGGTGGGTGGCGCGCTCAGCACGGGGCTGGTGGCGCGTACCCAAAGTCTGTATGGACGCAAAGCGTCGTTCCAACTCGGGCTGCTGGTTGCCTTGCTTTCTGCCGCAGTTTGCGCCTATGCTGCGGTGACGCGGCAGTTCTGGTTGCTGGTCGCCGCCACCGTTGTGGCGGGTTATTACAACGCCAATGCCCAGTTGTACCGGTTTGCGGCTGCAGAATTGGCAAAATCTGAATTTAAAGAAAAAGCCGTCTCTTTGGTGCTTGCCGGTGGCTTGATTGGGGCTGTTTTAGGTCCAAATTTGGCGGTTTGGACCAAGTCTTTATTTGCAACACCCTTTGCTGGTGCCTATTTGGCACTTGCTTTTGTTGCTATTATTTCTATAGCTGTCTTGTCGTTTATTGAATTTCCATCAATGCCACCAAAAACCAGTTCAATAAGCGCTAGCGATGGTGGTCGCCCTTTGGTGGAAATTATGCGTCAGCCCGTCTTCATCGTCTCCACCGCCGCTGCCGCGCTGGGCTATGGGGTGATGAATTTACTAATGGCGGCCACGCCGATTGCCATGCAGCAATGCGGTTTGCAGTTCACTGACGTGGCCTTTGTTTTGGAGTGGCATGTGATTGGCATGTTCGCACCTGGGTTTTTTACAGGTCATTTGATCAAGCGCTTTGGCGTGCTGCAAATCATGGGCGTTGGCGTGTTGTTAAATCTGCTGTGCATTGTGATTGCCCTCTCAGGACAAGATTTGCACCAGTTTTTGGCGGCCTTATTTTTGCTCGGCGTGGGCTGGAACTTTCTGTTCACGGGAAGTACAGCACTTGCGTTGGGAACCTACACGCCCGCCGAAAAAGACCGTGCCCAAGGGGCTATTAATTTCTTCACTTTTGCAGTCTTAGCACTGAGTTCTTTTGCCTCAGGTGCTTTGGTCACCACGCGTGGCTGGGACTTGCTGAATTACGGCTCCTTGCTCCCCGTGGTGTTAACAGGTGCTGCTTTGGCTTGGCTTGCATTTCAGCGTCGCGCACGTCACAATGCGACTTCTTGAGGGTGTATGCTCCTCAATGCTTGATTTAATTTTGTCTTTACTTTAAATGAATAGGAAAACATCATGGGCTTACTTGACTCGGTACTCGGCGCGGTTTTGAACAGCGGACATCAACAACAAGCACCAGCTGCTGGAGGTGGTTTGGGTAGCATCATTGGCATGTTGGCCAGCAACCCGCAAATTCTGTCAACTATCACAGGCATGCTGAGCAACGACGGCGGCCACGGTGGTTTGGGCGGTCTGGTTGGCAAGTTCCAGCAAGCTGGCATGGGCGATGCAATTGGCTCTTGGATTGGCACCGGTGCTAACCAGGCCGTGACTGGCGACCAACTGGGCAATGTGTTGGGTTCAGATGCTTTGTCTGGCTTGGCTCAAAAAATGGGTTTGAACGTAGGAGATGCTGGCGGCGTGTTGGCACAAGTGTTGCCCGAGTTGATCAACCACATGACACCTCAAGGCCAAGCGCCTACAAGTGGTTTGGGCAATGCTGGCGATCTGATGGGTATGCTGGGTGGTTTGCTGAACCAAAAAGCGTAAGTGCAAATCTTTTAAGCGCCTAAGCGCTTAGGAGGGTTGAGGGAACTGCCGATCAAGCCAAGTCTGCAAACAGGCAAACACTTGGGCTTGGTCGGGTTCGTTGAAGATTTCGTGATACGTGTGCTCAAAGCATTGAGCCGTCACGCAGTTGGGCGCACTAGCTGCAAACGCCCGACTTCCAGCTGGATTCACTAATTTATCTTGTCCTGCATACATCAGCAGGGTTGGCGTTGTCCATTGCGGTGCTAAGGTATTTGTTGCAGGCCCTGCAGTCGCAATAAATTTTGCCAAACGCGCTGAGATGCGGTCATGTACCAATGAGTCAGCCAAATAAGCTTTAACAACAGCAGGGTCGTGGCAAATGAGCTGAGCGTTCAAGCCATTGTTGATTCTCAAATTCGGCGCAATGGTTGGCAAAATGGCCAATAGCAGTTTTTGAACCACATTGAGGCCTGTATCCAAAGCTGGGGAAGACATCACCAAGGCATCTACATGGCCTAAGTTGAGTGACACAAATCGCCCAGCCACGCCACCACCCATGCTGTGGCCTATCAATATCAGCGGCGCGTTGCGGGGCATCTCCGAACGGGTCTTGGCTAAAACCAGTGACAAATCATCCAACAATCGGTCGTCACTGGGTAAACCACCACGTTCTCCGCTTGATTGGCCGTGGCCAAAATGGTCATAACCGCGTACATCAAAACCACTACTGTTCAAATGCGCTGCCACATGAGCATAGCGCCCCATGTGCTCTCCCAGTCCATGAGCCAGTAA
This sequence comes from Polaromonas sp., assembly GCA_043775055.1. Taxonomy (GTDB): domain Bacteria; phylum Pseudomonadota; class Gammaproteobacteria; order Burkholderiales; family Burkholderiaceae_C; genus Aalborgiella. The sequence continues at coordinate 6,281 of JAYVSU010000045.1, read as the reverse complement.
AACCATACCGCGTTTAGCTGCCGCAGATGTCTGTAGCGACCAATCATAAATACATAAGTTGTTTCCGCCAGCGCTTTCAAGGGTTGATAAAACAGCCGGTAAGGTGGTTTGGGTCATGGTCTTTTTTCCAGTTTCAAAAAGAGTGCTGTTTCGGCGGCTGGCTGCATCATGCCAGCATCCGCCATGCTAAACCAGCGATGCCGCATGCCAAGAGCACAGGAATCACACCAACTTTGTAACGGATTAAAGCGATTGCAGCTAGCAATGCAATGGTGACTGAGAAGAAGTCAATCCGCTGCAACAAAGTGTCAGTCGGAAGCGATGCCGTTTTGATGCTGATATGCGCAAAGAAAAACAAGGCCAAACTCGCAATCACACCCACCACCGCCGCAGTGATGGCGGTGAGGGGGGCGGTGAATTTCAGGTTGTTGTGTGTTGACTCTACCAAAGGGCCACCGGCCAAAATGAACATGAAGGAGGGCAAAAAAGTAAACCACGTCACCAAAGTCGCGGCTAACGCTGCGCCTAAAAACAAAGCGTCAGGCCCTAAAACCTGCTTGCTCCAACCACCTACAAATGCTACAAACGACACCACCATGATCAGCGGGCCGGGTGTTGTTTCGCCAAGTGCCAAGCCGTCAATCATTTGCGTTCCGGTCAGCCACGTAAATTGCTCTACCGCGCCTTGGTACACATATGGCAGCACCGCATAAGCCCCGCCAAAGGTGAGCAAGGCCGCTTTGGTGAAAAACCAAGCCATTTGCGTCAATGCGCCTTGCCAGCCTTGGTAGGCGATGAGTGCACTCATGGGCAGCAGCCACAGCACAGCGCAAACAGCCAAAACGGTCATCAAACGCGACGTTTTGAAGCGTGCATGTTCAGGTGTCGGCGTATCGTCATCAATCACCGCTGGAACATGTTTGGCATCCATGCCTGCATTTTTAGAGGCATGCCCAGCACTACCTGCAAATTGTGAAGGGGCAAGCTTGGCCCCCAAACTGCCAACCATCGCTGCACTAAGCACAATCAAAGGAAAGGGCACATTGAGAAAATAAATCGCCAAAAAGCTCAGTACGGCAACGACCCACAAAATGGGCGCTTTGGCTGGGGTTTTCAGAGTTTTAGAGCCAATCCGATGCACCGCTTGCAGCACAATAGCCGCCACCGCAGGCTTGATGCCATACAAAATGGCTGCCACCCACGGTACGTTGCCAAATACCACGTAGACATAGCTCAGCGCAATCAAAATAAACAACGATGGCAGCACAAACAGTACGCCTGCCACCACGCCGCCCCAGGTACGGTGCAACAACCAGCCAATGTAAATGGCCAACTGCTGTGCCTCTGGGCCGGGCAGCACCATGCAGTAGTTGAGCGCGTGCAAGAACCGTTTTTCAGAAATCCAACGCTTCTCATCAACCAATTCACGGTGCATGATGGCAATTTGCCCTGCCGGGCCACCAAAGCTGATAAAGCCAAGTTTGAGCCAAAATTTGAAAGCGTCAGAAAAGCTGACCATGTTTTTATCAAGACTCATGCAGGCTTCCAATTGTGTTTTTCATCTTGTCCGCGGACGGCGTCCATGCACCAAGCATAGAGCGCGTCGTAGACCGGGAGCATGGCATTTAACATGGCGTGATCGTCTGCGTATAAGCGCGACATGCCCAGAGAAACTGACAACAGGCCAGACGCTTGCGGTGCCAAATCGAGCTTGTCGGTATCTGCAGCACGCACAATCGTGGCTAAGCGTGCCAAAGCGGTATCCTGCCCCAAACGGTAGTGCTTGATGAACGCATCAAAACTGCAGAAATCACCATCGTGCGTGAGCACAGTGTCTGCCACTTGTGGGCCAACATCGTAAGCTATGGCGGATTGATCCTGTGCGGTTTGGCGGACTTGCTCCGTCGGCACGTACAAAAACTCAGCTTCTGCATCGATAAACCGACGAATCAACCATGGGCAGGCGATGCGGTCAATTTTGGGTCGTGCACGTGTGACCCAGCGAGTGGTGCTGCCGGCGGTTTTATCCGCCAAAGGCCAACCTTGCTGTCGCCATGCCTCGATGCCGCCTTGCAAAAAGTGAGCGTCAAAACCACGCTCGCGCAGCGCCGCCATGGTGTTCATTCCTACCTCGTGCCCATAGACGCAATAGACCAATACTGAGCTTCCACGTGGTAGTGCATTTGCCCATCGGTCTACTTTCAAAGGGTCGCGACGCAGCGCGCCTTGCAAGGTGTAAGCAGAAGCTAAAAACGGGTCATTTTTACGAACGTCAATCACGACTGGCACATCTGCAGACTGAAGCTTTGCAAAAAGCTCGCTTGGCGGGCAGGCGTAGGGCGATGCGTAAGGGTCAGGTGTTGCGGTAGCCGCAGCATGAGAAGCAACAGAAGAAGACGGTTTTGTGGTGTCCATAGAAAGTCCTTTGAGGGTTGCAGCTATTGGACGGGACACCGTCTTGGGACTTTTGACAAATCCGACACCGGGGGCTGACACCCCGATGACTTGAATGTAGCACAAACGCTAAGTTAGCGCGAGAACAAAAACACAGACGTTCCAGCCAATAAATTGGGCGCAAACCGAACAGTTTTACCTTCTTGCATGCCAAAACTATCTAAGACCTTGAGGTTATTTTGCAGCGCCAGTGCATTCAAATCAGCGTGGGTACCAACTCGAATATTGGGTGTGTCATACCACTGGTATGGCAGGCGGCGTGTTACCGGCATGCGGCCTTGCAAGACGCTTAACCTGTTTGGCCAATGTGCAAAATTAGGAAAGGCAACAATGCCTAAGCGGCCCACGCGCACGGTTTCTCGCAGCATTACTTCTGCGTTGCGCAGATGTTGCAGTGTGTCAATTTGCAGTACCACGTCAAATGAGGCATCGTCAAACAAAGCCAAACCTTCATCGAGGTTGAGCTGGATCACATTGACGCCACGTTGCACGCATTTGAGGACGTTTGCATCGTCGATTTCAATGCCGTAGCCAGTGCAGTTGCGGGTTTTTTGCAAATAATCTAACAGCGCCCCATCGCCGCAACCTAAGTCGAGCACCCGCGAGCCGACCGGGACCAAGCGGGCGATGGATGCCATGGTGGCGAGATCGCTCATGACGCCACCGCCGTCGCAATTTCACTTTTAATGCTATTAAAATAAGAGCTAATAATGCTTATGTAACGCCGGTCATCGAGTAAAAATGCATCGTGACCATGCGGCGCATCGATTTCCGCATAACTGACGTCGCGTTTGTTGTCAAGCAAGGCTTTCACCACTTCACGGCTGCGCGCCGGCGAGAATCGCCAGTCGGTCGTGAAACTCACCAGCAGAAATTTCGCGCTCGCTTTGGCTAGAGCTTGCTTCAAATCACCGTTGAAGTTGTGTGCGGGGTCAAAGTAGTCGAGCGCCCGCGTGATGAGCAAGTAGGTATTGGCGTCAAAATACTCAGCAAACTTGTCGCCTTGGTAGCGCAAGTAACTCTCAATTTGGAACTCAACATCTTGCGTCGTATAACGGTAAGGGCCTGTTAACTTGCCCACCGTGTCGTTGAGCCCAAGTTCTTCCAGAATATCGGTTTTGAGTTGTCGGCCAAACTTGGTGTTCATGACATCATCACTGAGGTAAGTGATATGCCCAATCATGCGTGCAATCCGTAAGCCTCGCTTGGGGACTACGCCATGCTGGTAAAAATGGCCGCCATGAAAATCAGGGTCAGTTGTTATGGCGCGTCTTGCCACTTCATTGAAGGCAATGTTCTCTGCATTCAAATTCGGCGCACTGGCCACAATGACGGCATGGTGAATGCGCTTTGGGTATTGCAGCGTCCAACTCAGCGCTTGCATGCCACCCAAACTGCCGCCCAACACGGCTGCGAGTTTGTTGATGCCTAATTTATCCAGCAAACGGGCTTGACTGTTGACCCAGTCTTCAACAGTAACGACGGGAAAGTCTGCACCATACACATGGCCAGTTGCTGGGTTCTGATGCATAGGGCCTGTAGAGCCGAAACAAGACCCCAAGTTGTTGACGCCAATGACGAAAAAATAATTGGTATCCACCGACTTACCAGGACCAATCATGTTGTCCCACCAACCCTCAGACTTGTCTTGAACTTTGCCATCCGCATCCGCATACACACCAGCCACATGATGCGAAGCATTCAGTGCGTGACAGACAAGCACAGCGTTTGATTTGTCTGCATTCAAGCTGCCATAAGTCTCATAGCTGAGGTCATAGGCATGGATGGATGCGCCGCTCTGTAATGACAGCGGCTCTGCAAAATGCATAGATTGTGGGTGCGCGATCAACGGCATGGCGTCATGCATCAAAAAATCAGAATTTAGGAAATTCGTCTGTGCTGCTAGTCACAAAGCGAAACAAATACTGTGGTTTGTTGTTGAGGCGCAAATGAATGCGACCCAAATACTCACCGAGCACGCCAATAAACAGAGTTTGAAAACCGCTTACCAACAGAATCGTGACGATGATGGAAGCCCATCCCTTGGATTCATTGGGGTAAAGAAAATTACTGACAATAACAAACACCGCGCCCATGAAGCCTAGCAACGCAATGAGGGCACCCATGAGCGTAACCATACGTAGCGGCACAATCGAGGTGCCGGTGACCATGCGTAGCCACAAGGAAATTGATTTCTTTAAGCTGTAATTGCCTTCGCCGTAAGCTCGTGTACCGTGCTGAATCTCAACCGAGGCGATGCGACGGGTGATATCCAAAATCAGCCCATCAAGATAGGCAAAAGGACCTTCATGGTTGCGAATTTGATCCACCATGCCGCGCTTTAAGGCCTTGAACGACGACAAGTACAAACCTTTGGGTTTGGCCAGCAGCCAAGAAGCCATCAAATCGTTGAACTTGCTGCCGGCAATTTTCCATGCCGCATGTTGCCGGTTGGCATAGCGGGTGTAGCACACGTCAGCACCAGCTTCAAGCTGCGCAACCATCTCTGGGATGGCCTCAGGGGGATGCTGCAAATCATCATCCATGAGTACCACGTACCGGCCTTTGACCAAGTTTAAACCCGCCATGATGGCATTGTGTTGACCGAAATTGCGCGAAAGCGTTGCGCCCTGCAGGAATGAATAGCGAGCTGCAAGCGATTGAATGACTTGCCAGCTGTTATCTGGGCTGCAATCATCCACCAAAATCAACTCAAAATCCTGTGCGTACTTAGAGTTAGCCATGGCACCTAAAATGCGCTTGACAAGTTCCTCCAGACCCCCTTCGTTGCGGTAAACAGGAATCAGAATAGAAACACTGGTGCCTACGATGGCGTTTGGGATGGGTGCTGCTTGGCTAAACATGCATATGATTGTAACTTCGACCTAGTGGACAAGACTTTGTCAATAATTAGGTAAGCGTTTGCACCGCTTCAGCAGGGGCTGAAGGTTACAATCCACCCTATTTGACCCCCTTCATTGGCAACCATTTATGAAGTTAATCTCTGTTGTACTCTCAGGCGGTGCGGGCACACGTTTATGGCCTGCTTCGCGTCAATCCTTTCCCAAGCCTTTTTTGGTTTTAGGCGGCAGCCCTTTGCTACAGCAAGCCATTGAGCGCGGGCAAGCTTGCGGGGCCGATGAAACCTTGATTGTGACCAACCAAGACTACTTGTTTCTCACCCGCGAGTTGCTAGCCAGCCTGCAAGATCCACCTCAAACCCGTTATTTGTTAGAGCCCAAGGGGCGCAACACGGCACCGGCCATTGCTTTGGCCGCCTTGGCAAGTCTCCAAAAACATGGCCCAGATGTCGTGATGGTGGTTTTGCCAGCGGATCATTTGATACCCGACAATGAAGCTTTTGTGTCCTGCGCTCTAGAGGCTGCACGCTCAGCCTTGCAAGGTCAATTGGTGGTCTTTGGGATACACCCGACGGCGCCAGAAACAGGTTTTGGCTACATTGAGGTTGAAAAAATCGCCCGCACACCGCAAAAAGCGTTGCGTTTTGTCGAAAAGCCGGACGCAGCTACTGCGCAACAGTACCTCAGCACGGGGCGCTACTATTGGAACAGCGGCATGTTTTGCTTCACCGCTGGCACCATATTGCAAGCGTTCAAAGACCCTTCACCCGAAGTTTTGGCCGCGGCTGAGCACGTGATGCAGGGCGCTAAAGTGCAAAATGCAAGCACAGCTGCTGCCAACATCAACGACTCGGTGAGCCGATTTGACGCGCACGCTTTTGGTCTGCAGCCCGACATTTCCATTGATTACGCGATCATGGAGCGTGCTGCCAATGTCACTTTGGTACCCGCAAAATTTGGTTGGAG
>JAYVSU010000044.1:0-20212 GCA_043775055.1 Polaromonas sp. | reverse complement strand
TTCAGGTTTAATCACAGACATGACAATCTGTACTTGGCTCAGCTAAAGTTACTTAGGCAGAACCCGCTTTAATCGAGTTTGCTTCCTAAGACCCTAAATAAATACGCCGACTACAGCCATAACCAGCCTTAAAACGACGATTTCAAGGCTTACAGCGGCAAAACCGTAGTCGTTTTCACGCGGTCTAGGACGAAGCTGGTTTTGCAGTCTTGCACGCTGGGGTGTTTGAGCAAGGTGTCCATGATGAAGCGGCTGTAGGCGGGCATGTCGGCCACGACGAGGCGCAGCAGGTAGTCCATCTCACCGGTCAGCGCAGCGCATTCCACCACTTCGGGCCAGGTTTGGACGCTGGCGCGGAACACGTCCATGGGGTTGCGTTTGTGGGATTCCATGTGCTTTTCTAGGCGTACGTTGATGTAGGCGGTCAGCCCCAGCCCGACAGACTCGGGTTTGACGATGGCGACGTAGCGATCTATCACGCCAACACCTTCGAGCCGCTTGACGCGACGCAACACGGCGCTGGGAGAGAGGCCGATGCGCTCGGCGACTTGGTCAAAGGTGGCTCTGCCGTCTTCTTGCAAGGTGCGCAAAATGGCTTTATCAAGCTTGTCTAGTGTTTCCATACGTGCTATTTTGCAGGATTATTGCGTTTGCGACTGGACCAGCGCCGCAAGTTGCAGGAATCTTCATGCCTGATGAATCTAAACTCAGGCCTTCAGTCGAACTCAAAAACCGAAAAGCAGGAGACAGCCATGACCGAAACAGCATCAGTAACATCAACAGCAGCCACGTGGGACAACCCGATGGGCACGGACGGGTTTGAGTTCATCGAGTACGCGGCACCGGACCCAGTGGCGATGGGCGCGCTGTTTGAGCGCATGGGCTTCACGGCGATTGCCAAGCATCGCCACAAAAACGTCACGCTGTACCGCCAAGGCGGCATCAACTTCATCATCAACGCCGAGCCGAACAGCTTTGCGCAGCGTTTTGCGCGCCTGCACGGCCCCAGCGTGTGCGCCTTTGCCTTCCGTGTGAAGGACGCCAAAGCGGCCTACGAGAGGGCGCTGTCGCTGGGCGCTTGGGGTTATGCGGAACAAGCCGGGCCGGGCGAGCTGAACATTCCGGCCATCAAAGGCATTGGCGACGCGATTATTTACTTCATCGACCGCTGGCGCGGCAAAAACGGTGCGCAAGCAGGTGACATTGGCAATATTGGCTTTTATGACGTTGATTTTGAACCGCTGCATCACGTTGACGCCGCAGAAGCGCTGAACCCCGCCGGCCACGGTTTGACCTACATTGACCATCTGACGCACAACGTACACCGGGGCCGCATGAACGAATGGTCTGGCTTTTACGAGCGGCTGTTTAACTTCCGTGAGGTGCGTTACTTTGACATTGAGGGCCAAGCCACTGGTGTGAAGAGCAAGGCCATGACCAGCCCCTGCGGCAAAATCCGTATCCCGATCAACGAAGAGGGCAACGAGACTTCGGGCCAGATTCAAGAATACTTGGACAAGTACCACGGCGAGGGTGTGCAACACATCGCGCTGGGTTCGAGCAACCTGTACGACACCGTAGATGCCATGCAAATGGCCGGCGTGAAGCTGCTGAACACCAGCGAAACCTACTATGAGTTGCTGCCCAAGCGCATCCCCGGCCACGGTGAGGATGTGGGTGCGCTGATGTCCCGCAATATTTTGATGGACGGTAAAAAAGGCGCGCTGCTGCTGCAAATCTTCAGCGAAAACCAGCTCGGGCCGATCTTTTTTGAGTTCATCCAACGCAAAGGCGACGAGGGTTTTGGCGAGGGTAACTTCAAAGCACTGTTTGAAACCATCGAACTGGACCAAATGCGGCGTGGCGTGCTGACAGCGAAAGAACCTGCAAAGGTATAGAACGTCAAAGCGATTACGATCATGGGTAGTTGTATTTTAGAAAGCTTGCCATGATGCGTCGTCACACTTTGTTCACTTTCATCGCCGGCGCGGCGCTGGTTTTACCCCTCTTTGCTGCGGCGCAAAGCGGAAAAACCATCACACTCGTCGTGCCTTACCCTGCCGGTGGGCCGCTGGATATATCGGCCCGCATCTTGGCCGAAGGCGCGCGCAGCAAGTTGGACGCGACCGTGGTGGTGGAGAACAAACCCGGCGCAGGCGGAGCTATTGGGGCGAACCAAGTGGCCAAGTCCGCCGCCAGCAGCCCGCAATTGCTGATGGGCGCGGTGGCGACCCATGCCGCCAACCCGTGGCTGGTGCCCAACTACCCTTTTGACCCGATCAAAGACTTCAAAGGTGTGAGCTTGGTGGCGCGGATACCTAACGTGTTGGTTATCAACGCGGAGCAAGCGCAGAAACTGGGCATCCGCAGCACGGCAGACTTGATAGCCCACATCAAAAAGAACCCGGGCCGGCTGAACTACAGCTCGGGCGGCAACGGCAGCATTGGCCACATTGCGGGGGAAATGCTCAAGTCTCTGACCAAAAGCAGCATGGTGCACATCCCCTACCAAGGCGCAGGGCCGGCGCAGTTGGGGCTGCTGTCGGGCCAAACGGATGTGATGTTTGACAACTTGGCCTCAGCCTTGCCGCAAATCCGCGCGGGCAAGCTGCTGCCATTGGGCGTGACGACGCTGGTGCGCAGCGAAGCGCTGCCCGAAGTACCGCCTATCAACGACACCGTCAAAGGCTTCAACGTCTCGACTTGGTTTGGCATTTTTGCACCCAGTTATGTCAGTGATGCGGAGGTGCAAAAGTATGCAGCCGTTTTCCAAGAGACCATGGCTGCGCCTGAAAACAAAGAGCGCTTCAACAAAATGGGCTTCACGCCTGAGCGTTTGAGCCCAGCAGATTTCAGCAAGTTTGTGGTGAGTGAACACGCCAAGTATGGCGCGTTGATCAAAGCGGCGAATATCAAGATTGATTGAGCTTGCTCGGCAAACTCTTTTTATTCATCTCCCTATGTGCAATTTGCAATAATGAAGGAAGGCCTGTGGGTACGGTTCGGCCCAGCAAACGCACCAAGCCAAAAGGTGCGTCAAACCCTCTTGTGTCGACATTAAGATGAACCAAGGTCTGAGCCGCTAGGTGGGCTTGCCCCAATAGCTGCACGCCCACAAAAACAATGTCGCTGCTAGCGGTGGCTTCCAATAAATACTGAACATCATCACTGCACAGGTCAAAAAGTTTGCTGGGATGCGCCTGTGGCCCAAAATGCGCAACCATGCGCCGGGCAACTTCACCGCCAATGCTTGTTCCGGCGATAGGAAAGCGCGTGAAGTCTTCAAATGTTGGTGCGGCTAGCTTGGTCAGGGGGTGTCCGGGTCGGCATAGAACGCCAATAGGTAAGTCAGCAAGATGCTCAATGCTTAAGTCGGTAGCCGCCTCAACCGAATGCAATTCGACCACCAGCGCATCTAATTTGCGCTCCCTAAGTGCCTGTAACTGCATATCAACCGTGCCTTGGGTGATGTACAGACGCATCGTGGGCTTGAGCGTTGCCGCATGATGCAGCAAGGGCGTTGACAACAGCGCGTTCGGGGTCGAGCCTAGCCCGACGCGCAGGCTCAGGCCACTTAAACCCGAGTGAACATCTAGCGCGTTACTGAGCTCCTCAGCTTCTGCCATGACGTGCCTAGCATGCTCAAGTATCAGTCGTCCAACGGGTGTCAGTTCATTGGTATAGCCCACGCGGTCAATTAAGGAGGTGCTTAGGCCGCTTTCTAGCATCGCAATACTGCGGCTAAATGCTGCTTGCGACAAATGGCACAACTCAGCGCCTGCCGTGAATGAGCCGCTCTCTGCCAAGGCAATGAAGTGCGCAAGTTGCTTCAAACTGAAATTTTTCATGCGAATCATGCATTAAATATATACAAATTACTTGTTTGACGCAACAAATGATCATTCTTACGATACAAAAATCCCAACTCAAACAAGACGCGCCATGCAACAGGCATCAGCTACGCTAGAAAAACACATCACCAGTGATTTTTCTGAATTTATCGCGCTGCGGCGGGATATTCATCAAAACCCTGAGCTCAGCTTCGAAGAGCACCGAACCAGCGACATCGTTGCCACACGATTGCTAGCGCTGGGCTATCAGGTGGATCGGACGCTGGGCGGCACGGGTGTGGTGGGCCAATTGATTCGCGGCAAAGGCAAGCGTCACTTGGGCATTCGTGCCGATATGGACGCACTGCCGATTCAAGAGACTGGGGTGGCAATTTGGGCCAGCCGAAAAATGGGGGTCATGCACGCCTGTGGACATGATGGACATACGACCATGTTGCTGGCCGCCGCCAAACAAATCGCTGAAAGTGTTGACTTTAGCGGAACACTCACGCTGATTTTTCAGCCGGCTGAAGAAGTCGGGTCTGCCAACGGCGGTGCTGCCAGAATGATTGCCGAGGGTTTGTTTGACAAATACCCTTGCGATGCCGTGTACGCCATGCACAACGCCCCAACCATTCCGCAAGGCATCCTATTAATGCGCCCTGGCCCGGCCATGGCCTCGACAGATAAGGCAGAAATTCTGCTCAAAGGCATGGGTGGCCACGGTGCGATGCCGCAGTTTGCAGCGGACCCCACGGTTGCGGCAGCCAGCCTGGTCATGGCGCTGCAAACGGTTGTTTCACGAAATGTCGACCCACAGGCCACGGCAGTCGTGAGTGTGGGTGTGTTGCAGGCGGGCACGGCTGCCAACGTCATTCCCGACACGGCACGCATTGAGCTGAGCATTCGTGCACTGGAGCCAGCAGTGCGCGATTTGTTGGAACGACGCATCACCGAGTTGGCACATGACCAAGCGCGAAGTTTCGGCGTGCAGGCTGAGGTGAATTACATTCGTGGCTGCCCGCCGACGGTCAATTCACCGGCAGAGGCTGCCTTTGCGCATGAAGTAGCGGTTGAACTGCTGGGGGCTGAGCGCGTCGTATTCCCCTGTCCAGCAGCTACAGGTAGCGAAGACTTTGCCTTCATGCTCGAAAAGCGTCCAGGGTGTTACGTGCTCATCGGCAACGGTCTCGCCGGGACGCCAAATGGCTGTATGGTGCACAACCCGAACTATGACTTCAATGACGACAACATCGCCGTTGGCTCAGCTTTTTGGTCGTTGTTGACGCAGCGCTACTTGGTGAGCTGATACGCGACTCCAAGCCGAACACAAGCCTAGGACAAACCCCATGACTGCCATCGACAAGTTCAAGCAACCCGTTTTGGATGCCAAATGGAAGAAGGCCAATATTCCCGATGGCTACACCGTAGTCACCGTGGGCGACATTATTGTGGAGCACCCGATCTTGGAACAGATGCGGCGCAAGCCTGATTGCCAGAAGATTTTGGAGTGGTTGGGACAGGCTGATTTGGTGGTGGGCAATTTTGAAGGCACCATTGTTGACCTGCCGCACTTTGACGGCTGGGCAGAGGCGCAATCTGGCTTTGGTTGGTTGATTTCTGACCCAGAGTGTGCACACGATCTCAAAACGATGGGCTTTGACATGTTGTCGCGTGCCAACAACCATGCGCTAGATTGGGGCACCAAAGGCATGCACATGACCGACGACGTGCTGCGCAAAGAGGTTTTTGCTATCGCAGGAACGGGCAGCAGCATGTCTGCGGCACGGTCACCAGCTTATCACCACGGCGCCAAGGCACGCGCCAGCCTGGTGTCATTCACCAGCACGTTTGAACCCAACGCGCCCGCTGGCGACGCCTTGGGGCAAACAGGTGCACGCCCAGGGGCGAACACCTTAGGAACGACGGCCGTGGCATTGGTATCGCAAGCCAACTTTGAAGCCCTCAAAAAAGTTCGCGACAGTTTGCAACCCGGTACCTTACCGCCCATCATGGTTGACATGGATGACAAGCATGGTGTCGTTTCTTTGTTTGGAAAGACTTACAAAGCTTACTCCTCCGGTACGCCAGATACCTTGCAAGGTCAGAGCTACTACACCATGGACGACAAAGACTTGGCGAATATTTTGCTGAACTTGCGCCAAGCCAAGCAAGCTTCGGACTACTGTGTGCTAGCGGCACACGCCCACGAACCCAGCAACTGGATCAATACGCCACCGAATTTTTTGCCCGACTTGGCGCATCGCGCCATCGACGAATGCGGTGTCGACATGGTCGCCTGTCACGGGCCGCACCAATTGCGTGGCATCGAAATCTATAAAGGCAAGCCCATCTTCTATTCCTTGGCGAACTTTGCTTTCATGGAAAACGTTCGGGGTGTTTTGCCGCGAGAGGAGTGGGAGCGCCGTGTATGGAAACTGTTGGGCAATATTCCAGACCTGAACCCCGCCACGATGACGGCTGCCGAGTTCATGGAGTGGCAGCGTGTCAACGGCATCTTTGAAGACTCGCTCTGGTTTGAGAGCGTCATTACGCGCACCACACACACTGGCGACGGCCAAGCCAGCGCCATCGAAATTTTGCCGATTGAACTGCATTGGCAAGGACGCGATGCCGAGCGTGGTCTGCCGCGCTACGCCACGGGCAGTACAGGTTTGCAGATTCTGAGACGACTTGCCAAACTATCGGCAGCTATGAACACCACTATCACCCTCGAAAAAGATGAAATCGGCAACTACATTGGCTTTATCACTTTGCCTGTATCTACTGCGCATTAATTGATTGATTGAACATCACCAGAACACGAAAGCAACACCATGACCTCAATTCCAAACAACGCAGCAGCTTCCGCCGTTATCAATGAAGACAAACTCTATAGCCGAATAGCGCGGCGCATTGTGCCCGTACTCTTACTGGCATACATCGTTGCGTATATTGACCGTGTCAACGTCGGCTTTGTCAAACTGCAAATGCAAGGGGCTTTGAACTTCAGCGATGCAGTATTTGGTCTAGGTGCTGGCTTGATGTTTGTGGGTTATTGCCTGATGGAAGTACCCAGCAACTTGCTACTGGCTCGTATTGGCGTTCGCAAAACATTTCTTCGCATCATGTTGCTGTGGGGTATCACCACTGTGTTGATGATGTTCGTTACCACCCCCGCACAGTTTTATGGCGCTCGCTTCATGTTGGGTGTTTTTGAGGCTGGCTTGTTCCCTGGCGTTATTTTATATTTGACGCAGTGGTTTCCTGAGCAGCGGCGGGGGCGGAACATTGGCATTTTCATGTCAGGCGCGCTTATCGGTAACGTAATTGCAGGCCCGCTATCTGGTGCGGCTATGAAATTCTTAGACGGCGTGGGTGGCTTGGCGGGTTGGCAGTGGCTTTTCATCACCCAAGGCGTACCGGCTATTTTGCTCGGCTTTTTAGCTTACTGGTGGCTTGACGATTCACCCTCCGATGCCAACTGGCTTAGCGCCAAAGAAAAGACATTGATTTCTCTACAAACCAATGCATCAAACAAAAACGCTCATAAAGTAAGTTTGCGCGATGCGTTAGAGGCACTGAAAGATCCACGCTTTCGCGGTCTTGCATTCCTAGATTTCCTTATTGTTGGAGCCAGTTACACAATGGTCTTTTGGGTGCCGACTTTGATAAAGAGTTGGGGCGTCGCAGATGTATTCACCATCGGCCTTTTATCCGCTGTCCCCAGCATCTTTGGAGTTGTAGGCGTTATCTTGCTCAGTCGCCACTCAGACTTGAAACAAGAGCGCCGTTGGCACTTTGTACTGGCCTGCGTAGTTGCTGCGGTAGGATTGTGGCTGACCACCATCACCCAAGGACAACTGATTCCGTCATTGATGGCGCTTTGCCTTGCCACTTTAGGTCTCGCTTCTGCCTTGCCCATACTCATGACAGCAGCAACCGAACGCATTCCGCCGCGTTTATCGACGGTGGGCATTCCATTGCTTACCAGCATAGGTATCTTAGGCGGATTTGCAAGCCCAGCTATCACGGGTCTTATCAACACCAAGACGGGAAACCCTGTCTACAGCATGTACCTGGTTATTGGACTATTTTTAGTAGCTGCTGTGTTAATCCTATTCGTGCTACCAGTACCTAAAAAACGAATTTTGGCTTAATACGTTTACCGATGACAGCAAAAAGCCGTGGCATGCCACGGCTTTTTTTATGGGTAAAGTACTGATTAAGCCACCAAGCGCTTCTCAATCGCGGCTTTAGTGTCCAACAACTCTTTGGGTAGGTGGTAGGCCAACTGCGTGAAGAGCTCGTCGTGCAATTTCAACTCATCAACCCATGCGGCTTTGTCGATGCTGGAGACGGAGTCGAACTGGGCTTGCGTGAAGTCCAAGCCAGTCCATGTCAAGTCGCTGTAGTTCGGGCTCAGGCCAAAAATGTGCTCGTTGGCTGTTGGTGTTGCTGTGGCCTGGCCTTCCAGACGGTCAATCATCCACTTCAAGACGCGCATGTTTTCACCATAGCCAGGCCATGTGAACTTGCCGTCCGCGCCTTTGCGGAACCAGTTGACGCAGTAAATCGCGGGGATTTTAGCGCCGGATTTGGCCAACTTGTCGCCCATATTGAGCCAATGTTGGAAGTAATCTGCCATGTTGTAGCCGGTGAAAGGCAACATCGCAAACGGGTCGCGGCGTACCACGCCTTGTTGGCCGGTGGCGGCCGCTGTTGTTTCAGAACCCATGGTTGCCGCCATGTAGACGCCTTCCGTCCAGCTGCGCGCTTCAGTCACCAAAGGCACAGTGGTGGAGCGGCGGCCGCCAAAGATGAAAGCGTCGATTTTCACGCCCGCTGGGTTGTTCCACTCGCTGTCCAGCGCCGGGTTGTTGATGGCAGACACGGTGAAACGTGAATTGGGATGCGCAGCTTTCGCGCCAGTTTCTTTGGCGATTTGTGGGGACCAGTCTTTGCCTTGCCAGTCGATGGCGTGAGCGGGTACGGGCAGGTCTTTTTCCATGCCTTCCCACCAGACATCGCCGTCGTCGGTCAGCGCGACGTTGGTGAAAATCACGTTTTTGTCCAAACTCAACATGCAGTTCGGGTTGGTCAGCATGTTGGTGCCTGGTGCGACGCCAAAGTATCCCGCTTCAGGGTTGATGGCGCGCAGGCTACCATCGGCTTGCGGCTTGATCCAAGCAATGTCGTCACCAATGGTGGTGACGCTCCAGCCCTCAAAACCAGCCGGTGGCACCAACATAGAGAAGTTGGTTTTACCGCAAGCCGATGGGAAAGCTGCTGCGACGTGGTATTTTTTGCCTTGAGGATTGGTCACACCCAAAATCAACATGTGCTCGGCCAACCAGCCTTCGTCTCTGCCCATGTTGGAGGCGATGCGCAAAGCAAAGCATTTTTTACCCAACAACGCATTGCCACCGTAGCCAGAGCCGTAGCTCCAGATCTCGCGTGTTTCAGGGTAGTGGACGATGTATTTGGTGGTGTTGCATGGCCATTTCACATCCGCTTGGCCAGCCGCCAAAGGTGCACCAACGGTGTGGACGCAAGGCACAAACGCGCCTTCAGTACCCAACACGTCAAACACCGCTTTGCCCATGCGGGTCATGATTTTCATGTTGACGGCCACGTATGGGCTGTCTGACAGCTCGATGCCGATGTGCGCAATCGGGCTACCCAGAGGGCCCATGGAGAAAGGCACCACATACATGGTGCGGCCAGCCATACAGCCGTCAAACAGGGCTTTCTCTTTACCTCCCTTGTCACCCGCTTTGCCGGTTTGCAAGAGCACGCGCATGTCGGCCGGAGCCATCCAGTTGTTGGTCGGGCCGGCGTTTTCTTTTTTCTCGGAGCAGATGTAGGTGCGGTCTTCCACGCGGGCCACGTCAGACGGGTCAGAGCACGCTAAAAAGCTGTTCGGGCGTTTGACGGGGTTGAGCTTTTTGAAGGTGCCCGCGTCAACGAGCTGTTGGCACAAGCGTTGGTATTCCTCATCACTGCCGTCGCACCAATAAATGGCGCTAGGCTTGGTCAAAGCAGCCATATCGGCCACCCAAGCGATGAGCTTGGCATTTTTCACGTAGCTTGGCGCGTTGACGTTCAAGCCCTGCAATACGGGTGCGTTCATGAGGAGACTCCAAAGTTAAAAATCGTTTTTTCAAAAGCGTCTTGCGGCAGCGGCTACTGGCTAGGCCATTTAGCAAGTCAACAGGCAAGGGGGTTTTGAAAACGCGGCTTCCGCTCTTTGGTTCTCTGCGCTGGTGATGTGTCTCTTTTATTAAAATCTTCGCTCTATATCTTTGATGATTAAGCTAGGATGTTGATTTTATGAAGCTCCCCTGTCAGTTACCAAACAGTTACGGGTAATTTACATGCAATATTTGCATAAGGTTATGCAGCATACTTTCACATCATGAAATCACCCATTTCGCGCCAAACATTTACCCACTGGCTGGCGGCCAGCTCGGCAGCATGGCTGTTGCCCACTCGGGTGCAAAGCAGCGCAATCACGCCCATTCGCGTCGCTGCAGCTAGCGACTTGAAATTTGCGCTGACCGAGCTGGCTGCGAGCTTTGAGCGAAGCACTGCAGGTGCGGGGCAGCGCGTCGAGCTGCAATTCGGCTCATCCGGTAACTTTGCGCGGCAAATCCAGCAGGGCTTGCCGCTTGACATGTTTATGTCGGCCGATGAATCTTTTGTCTTTACCTTGGCAGACGCCGGTTTAACGCAAGACCGGGGCGTGAACTACGCCACAGGGCGGATAGCGCTGTTTGTGCCCAAAGACTCATCTTGGCGGCTGCCAACCACAGCGAATCCGCCCTTTGAAACGCTGCGCCAGCAGTTTGCCGAGCAGCTCAAAAGCGTACGCAAATTCGCCATCGCCAACCCTGAGCACGCCCCCTATGGCCGCGCGGCCAAAGAGGCTTTGCAGCAACTGGGCGTGTGGGAGCAACTGCAGCCCAAGCTCGTGCTGGGCGACAACATCAGCCAAACCACGCAGTTCATCACCAGCGGCGCGGCGCAAGCCGGCATCACCGCGCTGTCCTTGGCCACCGCCCCTGACATCGCCAAACTCGGCCGCCATTGGCTGCTGCCGTCCAGCTTGCACGCCCCGCTGCGCCAACGCATGGTGCTGCTCAAACACGCACAACCAGCGGCCAAAGCGTTGCTGGATTACCTGCAAACGCCAGCAGCGCGGGCGGTTTTGGCCAAATTCGGGTTTACGGCTTAGTGCTGTTCGTATTTATGCCAATTTAAGGCTGTTTTTGGCTGTAGCCGTCTCATTTATTCATTTGTTTGCTATTTAATTTGTAGTGGAATAGCACTTTTTCTGCTCAATGAATTCAGCTTCATGCTGCCTATTGCCAAGCAATATGCTCAAATTACTATTTAGTCTAAAATGACTACTGAGTAGTATTTTTACAGACCGTCAACTCCAACTTAGGTAGCCCCACATGGAAACTCGTACCACGCATCTCGGTTTTTTAACAGCTGCCATCGCCCTCTTGGGTGCCGCCAGCAGCCTGCATGCCCAAACAGTGGACTTGCCGCCGCCTGCGCTGGAGGGCACGAGCTGGACGCTGGGCACCGCCGTGCTGTCGGTGCCGCGCTACTTTGGCGCGGACAGCAACCGCATCCTCGTGTTGCCAGCCATCACGGCGCGGTCGCAAGAGGGTTGGTTCATCACGGCGCGGGGGGATGCGGGGTGGAATTTCTCCAAAGACAACCAGCTTGAAGTCGGCGTGATGTTGTCACCCCAACTGGCCCGCAACGAGAGTGCAGATGCGGCCTTGCGAGGCATGGGCGACATCAAGCTGCATGCCGAGCTGGGCGGCTTCGTCAACTACCGCCCTGTGCGCGAGCTGAAGCTCCAGGCTGCGTTGCGGGCTGGCTCTGGCAATGACCAAAAGGGCGCGATTTTGAGCCTCGCGGCCGGCTCGGCTTACCCGATTGCTGAGGGCATGTACCTCGCTGGCAACATCGGCCTGGCCTTTGCCAACCAAGCCTATGCGCAGAGCTTCTTTGGCGTCAACAGCACCCAGTCTGCCAGCAGTGGCTATGCCGTCTACCAACCCCGCGCGGGGCTGGCTGATGTCAATGCCGGTGTTGCTCTGATTGGCCAATTCAGCCCCAAATGGACATATGGCGTCGGTTTGAATGCCGCGCGGCTGCTGGGTGACTTTAAAAACAGCCCCTTGACCAAGAGCCCCAACCAAGTGGCTGTGTTTTCGAGTATTTCGTATAAATTTTAGTGGTTTAGAGGCTATTTTAGGCTACCGCCGGCGTATTTAATCACTAGCATGCTATTAAATATATAGCTACATGTCGTGATGTATGGCGATACGAGCATCAACTCGCAAACAACTGCGTCATATCCTTGAACGCTTTGAACTCCAGCGCGTTGCCGCTGGGGTCGAGCAGGAAGAAGGTGGCTTGCTCACCGACTTGGCCTTTGAAGCGGATGCCGGGCTCTATCACAAACTGGGTTTTCAGCGCGATGAGGCGCTCAGCCAAGGTGTGCCAAGCATCCCACGTGAGCACCACGCCAAAGTGCGGCACGGGGACGCCGTGACCGTCGACATGGTTGTGGTGCAGGGCTTTTTTCTCGGTCTGTGCGGGGGCGAGGTGAATGACGAGCTGGTGGCCGAAGAAGTCGAAATCGACCCACTGGGCACTGCTGCGACCTTGCTCGCAACCAAACACCTCGCTGTAAAAACGCCGCGCTGCTTCAAGGTCAGAGACAGGAATGGCGAGGTGAAAGGGTTGCAGAGACATGGCGTTGACTCCCGATGTTGGTTGAGATTCGTTGTTTATAACGACTTTTAGGGCTTTTAAGGTTTTTTATCTGCCGGAATGGGGTAAAACGGTGCCGTCAGCGCGCCGGTTTTGAATGCTTTAGCAGCGGTTTGGTAGTAGGCGATGGCCTCGTCACGCAGCTTTTCGTCCACCGGTGCGGGTGTGGTGGCCAAGGTTTTGGGGTCGACTTGGTAGCTTTCGACCTCTTGTTTGGGCAGCAGCACCGTCAAGACATTGTTCTTCAAGTAGCCCAAAGCTTGGTAGTTGCTGATGAAGGCTCGCTCGGCCGGCGGGCCGGGGTCGAACATGGAGCGGCCGTAAAACTGGGCGCTGCCGTTTTTACCCAGCACTTCCATGAGGGTGGGGGCGATGTCGATTTGGCTGACGATGGGTGCAAACACCGCCGGTTTGAGCAGCGCTGGCGCGTAGAAAATCAGCGGGATGTGGTAACCGCTGACGGGCAGGCGGGTTTTGCCAGCGGCCGAGGCGCAGTGGTCGGCCACGATGACGAAGAGCGTGTCTTTGAACCACGGTTTTTTAGACGCGTCTTTGATGAATTTGCCAATCGCGTAGTCGGTGTACTTCACAGCGCCATCACGCCCACCGGGGGAGGGAATGTCGATGCGGCCTGCGGGGTAGGTGTAGGGGCGGTGGTTGGAAGTGGTCATGATTTGGGCGAAAAAGGGTTTGTCGCCTGTGCCTTTGTCGCTCTTGTCGTCCAAGGTGCGGATCACGTGGTCAAACAAATACTCGTCGGCGACGCCCCAAACGTTCTCAAAACCGACCTTGTCTTTGGGGATGTCGGTGCGGTCTACCACACGGTAGTTGTTGGCGGCATAGTAGGCGTTCATGTTGTCAAAGTAGCCAAAACCGCCGTAGAAAAAGAAGGTCGAGAAGCCTTGGTGTTTGAGCAGCTCGCCCATGGTGGACAAATGGTCATGCGCGGGGCGGCGCACAATGGCTTGGCCGGGGATGGGTGGCGTACCGAGGGAGAGCGCCTCCAAACCGCGCACGGTGCGGGTGCCAGTGGCAAACAAGCGGTCAAACTTCATGCCCTCACTGCCGAGTTTGTCCAGCTCGGGCGTCAAGCCTTTATTCCCGCCATACGAATCCATAAACTCGGCAGACAGGCTTTCGACCGAGATCATGATGATGTTTTTCGGCTTGCTGCTGAACGGGGTGACATTGCTGGCGGGCTCGTCGCTCAAATCGGTCTTGCGGGCATCGCCCAACGAGGTACGCTTGACGCCTAACGCTACCAAGGCCGTGTTGGCCTGTGGCTGCGGGATGGTGCGATAAAACTTGTCGTAATCCAGCTCATTACGGCGCTGCGCGGCGGCGATGGTGAAGAGGCCGTTGCCTGACAGCTCTGTGGCGTAGGCGTTCTTTTGGCCGCTATCACCCTCCATGGAAGCCAGCAAGGGCTTTTCCATCTGGTCGACATTGGCCAAGTACATCATGGCGGGTGCAACGACCGCAGCCATCAGCACCAAACCAACGCGCTGCCACACGGTCACGCCCGTTTTATCCGCTCGTTTAACGGCAGGTCGAATCGCCAACAGCAGCACGGCAGCCAGCGCACCAATGCCAGACAAAATCTGCCCAACAGGGTAGGACTCGCGAATGTTGCCAATGACTTCTGAGGTGTAAATCAAATAGTCCAAGGCGATGAAGTTGAAGCGGGTGGTGAACTCCAGCCAAAAAGTTGCCTCGGCCACGGCGCCAAAAATCAACAGGGCTATTGCCAACCACAACCACGTCAAACGCAGCTTGCTGTGCCAACCCGAGGCGCGCCAACGGTTGGGCAACAGCGCCTCGTACAAGCAAACGGGTGCGAGCAAGACGCTGGCTACGGCTAGGTCAAACCACAGGCCTTTGAGGAAAATATCTGCCCACAGGGACGCAGGCACAGCCTCAGCGCCCACGCTTTTACCGGTGTATATGGTCAAACCAACGCGGGTAAGCGTGGCGATGAGCAAGATGACGAAGCCAGCGATGAGCGGGAGGCGGGGAATCAGAGGGTCTTCTGAACGGATAGAGCTTTTGGTCATAGATTTGATGTGGATAAGGGCAGCGTGACGCTGGCTGGTAGCCAGTGTGACCCGCAAGTGCGCAACAAGTTTAATACACAGATGTAAATGTTTTGCAAGGCGGTGAAGTGCGTTATCCTTGCAGCCCATGAATGTACTGGTTTTCATGGGCGTTTCAGGTTGCGGCAAATCCACCTTGGCGGGGGCTGTGGCGCAGGCTTTGGGATGCACCATGTTGGAGGGCGATGCTTTCCACCCCGAAGCCAACCAAGCCAAAATGGCGCAAGGCACGCCTTTGACTGACCTAGACCGCGTCGGCTGGCTGGCGACCTTGGGCGAGCAGCTACGCAAAGAGCAATCAAGCAACTCAAACGGTGTGGTGCTGAGTTGCTCGGCACTCAAAAAAACCTACCGCGACACCTTGCGCAGCTATTTAGGTGGCCGTTTGCCTGAGCTGCGCTTTGTCTATCTCGAAATCAGCCAAGCCACCTCGCTTGCACGGGTGGCAGCACGCGCCAGCGAGCATTTTTTCCCCCCGACCTTGGTCGACAACCAGTTTGCGACGCTGGAATCGCCCACAGGCGAAGCGGGCGTGCTGACCGTCGATGCAACGCAAGATCTACCCACGCTTGTGGCGCAGGTGCTGGCTTGGTTGAAGTTGACCAGCTCGCAAGCAGTCTAATCAAGTTCCGACGATACCGCCGTCTTTACGCTGAATCACCACGGTGGCCGAGCGCGGGCGGGCGCTGCCAGCCACCTCGCCATCGGGCCATGCGCTGTTGTTGCGGCCTCCGCCGTCTTCACTCGCCTCACCGGGGTGTTGGATATTCACAAACAAGGTTTTGCGGTCGGGCGTGACGACGCAGCCGGTGATCTCGCAACCCGCAGGTCCCGTTAAAAAGCGTTTGATCCGGCCGGTTTGCAAATCGGCACACAGCATGGCGTTGTTGCCCAAGTTGGCATACGCGCCTTTGCCAATGGCTTGGCCGGCGATGTCGGTTTGTATCCACAGCAAACCGCCCGCGTCAAAATGCAGGCCATCGGGCGCGCCAAACTGGTCGTCATCGGCTCTGGGGTACCGGGTTCCTGCGTCTTTGGCGGCGGTATCACCCGCCAAAACGAAATGATCCCATTCAAAACCAGTCGCTGCAGCGTCTTTGCCCGCTTCGCGCCAGCGGGTGATGTGCCCATACGCGTTGCTGTTGCGTGGGTTGGCCGCGTCCGCGTCAGGACGGTCTTTGCCGCCGCGCTGGATGTTGTTGGTCAGCGTGACGTAGACTTCGCCGGTTTGCGGATGCACGGCTATCCACTCGGGTCGATCCATTTTGGTCGCGCCAACGGCATCACCCGCCAGACGCGATTTAATCACTACCTCGGCTTGGTTGGTAAAGCCGTTTTCTGCCGTCAGCTTGCCCATGCCGTGAACCAAAGGCAACCATTGCCCTTTGCCATTGGCATCAAAACGGGCGGCATACAGCGTTCCGTTGTCTAAAATTGACGCATTCGCCTTGTAGCCACCGGCTTGCACCTTGTCGCGGCTGACGAATTTGTAGATGTACTCAAAGCGCGTGTCGTCGCCCATGTAGACCGCCACACGGCCATCTGCGGTGAGCGTGCAGGTCGCGCTTTCTTGGCGTTTGCGGCCCAAGGCGGTGCGCTTGATGGGGGGGGAAGTCGGGTCCATGGGGTCGATTTCGACCACCCAGCCGAAGCGATTAGCCTCGTTCGGGTTTTTGTTCATGTCGAAACGTTCGTCAAACTTGAACCAATCCACCCACTCGCCACCGGCTTGGGTGCCGTAGCGGGTTTGCGCAGCATCGGGTTTGAAGCCTTGGTCTTTCGCGCCACCAAAATAGCCGTGGAAGTTTTCTTCACAGGTCAAATACGTGCCCCAAGGCGTGACACCCATGGCACAGTTGGCAAAAGTGCCAAACACCGCGTCGCCGGCGGGGTTAGCTGCGGTTTGCATGAGTTTGTCGCCAGCAGCGGGGCCACTGATGCGCATGGCGGTGTTGCCGTGGATGCGCCGTGCGTAGGGTGACGGCAAGACTTGCTGCCAGCCCGTCGCGGTTTTGACCACTTCAATCACCGATACACCCATAGCATGTTGAGATTTGCGGACTTTCTCGGCCGTCCAGACCTTGACGCCTTCGGTATGTAGCAAGCCTTCGTCGGTGTACTCGTGGTTCATGACCAGCAAGGCTCTTTTTTCGGACGCATCGAGCGGGAAAAAGTGCATGCCATCGTGGTGCATGCCGGCTTGCAGGGCTTGGTCTGCGGCGCTGTTGGAGGCATCGGGTTTGAAGGCGGGCATCGCACCGGCGCCATTGACCATCACACCTGTCGGCTCGCCCCATTTGTAGATGATTTGAGCGGCGTATTCAGGCGGAATAGTCAGCTTGTCAGCCAAGCTGATGGGCACGCCGGTGAAACCCAACAAGGGCATCGCCTGACGGGTCGGCCAAGTCGTGCAGCCCTGTGCCAGCAAACCAACCACACTTGCCGCGCCGGCTTGCAAGACTGTGCGGCGTTTGATGAATAGGTTATCCATGGATTCCGCCGCCTTGTCTTAAAGTTAGCGTTAAATTAACGTCAATTGTTTACAAAATCGGAGCCAGCAGGCGCGAGAGGGCCTTTTCTTCCACGCCACGCCGTGCGACCATGTCTTTGAGCTGATCGTCACCAATTTTGCCGACATTGAAGTAGGTTGCATCAGGGTGTGCCATGAAGAACCCGCTGACGCTGGCCGCTGGCAGCATGGCCAAGCTCTCGGTCAGGCTCATGCCAATCTCCTCGCACTGCAAGAGTTTGAACATATCAGCTTTGACACTGTGGTCCGGGCAGGCCGGGTAACCGGGTGCGGGGCGGATGCCTTTGTATTTTTCGCCGATCATGTCGTCCATGCCCAGCACTTCGTCGGGCGCGTAGCCCCACAAATCCGTGCGGGCGCGGTGGTGCATGTTTTCGGCAAAGGCTTCGGCCAAGCGGTCGGCCAGCGCCTTGAGCATGATGCTGGAGTAGTCGTCCAAATCGTCTTGGAAGTATTTTTCTTTCTTCTCCGCACCTATACCAGCCGTGACGGCAAACAGGCCGATGTAATCGTGTCGCCCTGCATGGCCATTGTGCTGGTCTTGCGTATTAATATGACCATTTTTGCCGATAGCCGGCGAATTGATGACCTCTAGTGCTTTGTTATTGATAGCAATTTTCGGTGCAATAAAGTCCGCCAAGCAGCGGCTAGGGCGCATCACGCCATCAATCATCTGCTTTTCGGCTTGCTGGCGCAGGCCGTACCAAGTCATCGCCACTTCGGTGCGAGTTTCGTCGGTGTAGATTTCAATGTCGTCGTCGTTGACCGTATTGGCGGGGTAAAACGCCACAACACCATTGGCCTGCAGCCAGCGGCCTTCGATCAAGCGCTTTAGCATGCGTTTGCCGTCTGACAGCACACGCACCGCCTCAGTTCCGACGATTTCGTCCTTCAAAATAGCGGGGTACGGGCCCGCCAAGTCCCAAGTCTGGAAAAACGGACCCCAGTCGATGTAGTTGGCCAGCTCCATCAAATCGAAGTTTTTGAAGACGCGGCGGCCGATAAATTTTGGCTTGGTGGGGTGGTACACATCCCAGTCAATCGGTGTTTTGTTGGCGCGAGCATGGGCAATCGGCCACAGCGGGGTTTGTTTTTTATTGGCGTGTTGCAGACGCACCTTGTCGTAATCGGCATTCAAATCGTCAATATACGCTGCCGCCTGGTCGCTCAGCAAGCTCTGCGCCACACCGACACTGCGGGACGCGTCCGGCACATAGACCACAGGCCCTTCGTAATGCGGGGCGATTTTGACGGCAGTGTGGACGCGGCTACAGGTTGCACCACCAATCAGCAGCGGGATTTTCTTGATGCGGAAGTAATCGTCTTTTTGCATCTCGGCCGCGACGTATTGCATCTCCTCCAAGCTCGGCGTGATCAGCCCCGACAAGCCGACAATGTCCACACCCTCAACCTTGGCACGCGCCAAAATTTCGTGACAAGGCACCATCACGCCAAGGTTGATGACCTCAAAATTGTTGCACTGCAGCACCACGGTGACGATGTTTTTACCAATGTCATGCACATCACCCTTGACGGTGGCGATGATGATTTTGCCCTTGGCTTTGACGTCTTCGCCCGCCTCGGCCTGCAGGCGTTTTTCTTCCTCGATGTACGGAATCAAATGCGCCACGGCTTGTTTCATCACGCGGGCGGACTTGACCACCTGCGGCAAAAACATCTTGCCTTGGCCAAACAAATCGCCCACCACGTTCATGCCATCCATCAACGGGCCTTCGATGACGTGCAGCGGTCGACCTTTTTTAGCCAACACGATCTGGTAGGCTTCTTCGGTGTCTTCGTTGATGAAGTCGGTGATGCCGTGCACCAGCGCGTGGCTGAGTCTGGCGTTGACGCTAACGGGCGCATCCACCGTGCCGCGCCAAGCCAGCTTCTGGCTGTCGTCTTTGGCCGCGCCTTTGGCAGATTCGGCCACCTCAATCAGCCGCTCACCCGCATCTAATCGCGCTTCGCCTTCTTTGTAGTTTGGCGTGCGGTTCAGCACCACATCTTCAACGCGTTCCTTCAAAATCGGCTCTAAATCGTCATAAACACCCACCATGCCCGCGTTGACGATGCCCATGTCCATGCCCGCCGCGATGGCGTGGTACAAAAACACGGTATGGATGGCCTCGCGCACGGCGTCGTTGCCACGGAAGCTGAAGGACACGTTGGACACGCCGCCCGACACCTTGGCACCCGGCAGGTTTTGCTTGATCCAGCGGGTCGCGTTGATGAAATCGACCGCGTAGTTGTTGTGCTCTTCAATACCGGTAGCGATGGCAAAGATATTCGGGTCAAAAATGATGTCTTCTGGCGGAAAGTCCACTGTATCGACCAATAGCCGGTAGGCGCGTTCGCAAATCTCAATCTTGCGCTCATAGGTATCGGCCTGGCCTTTTTCGTCAAACGCCATCACCACAGCGGCTGCGCCGTAGCGTCGCAACAGTTTGGCTTGGTGTAAAAACTGTGCCTCGCCTTCTTTCATGCTGATGGAGTTGACAATGCCTTTGCCTTGCACGCAGCGCAGCCCAGCCTCGATCACGCTCCATTTGGAGCTGTCTATCATCACCGGCACGCGGGAAATATCGGGCTCGGAGGCCATCAGGTTCAAAAACTTCACCATCGCCGCCTGGCTGTCCAGCATGGCTTCGTCCATGTTCACGTCAATGATCTGGGCGCCGTTTTCCACCTGCTGTCGTGCGACTGACAAAGCCTGCTCGAACTCGCCATTCAAAATCATGCGCGCAAAAGCCTTGGAGCCCGTGACGTTGGTGCGCTCGCCGACGTTGACGAACAGCGTTTTCTGGTCGATGAACACTGGCTCCAGCCCGGACAGGCGCATCGGTTGCACCGTGTTGTGGTCAGGCGCGTTTGAAATGGGCGTGAATTGTGTGGGATCTGACATGGCTCACCTAGGTTTACTGACCTTCATGACGTCACAAAGGAATCAAGCAGCTGGT
>JAYVSU010000043.1:0-5243 GCA_043775055.1 Polaromonas sp. | reverse complement strand
TGCTCTGTGGGCTGTTCCGAACGCATCGTGGACAAAAATATCGCACAAAGCGGCCATTTTCTTGGCTAAATCGGGGTTGTTTTTCTTTTCACCAACGTTCAAACGGCAGTTTTCCAGCATGACCAACTGGCCTGGAGCTATATTCACGCCGTCCACCCAGTCTGCAAGCACAGGAATATCGCGCCCCATCAGCTCACCCATACGAGCGGCTACAGGGTCTAGAGAATCTTCAGCTTTGAAGTCACCTTCGGTAGGGCGGCCTAAATGCGAAGTCACCATCACCGCTGCGCCAGCGTCCAACGCCATCTGAATACAGGGGATAGAGGCGCGAATGCGGGTGTCTTCGGTGATGTTACCGTTGTCGTCTTGTGGGACGTTCAAGTCAGCACGAATGAAGACGCGTTTGCCTTGCAACTGTCCCTTGGCAATGAGGTCGGCAAGGCGAATAACGGACAAGGCAGGCGTGGCAGACATGAAAAGCTCCAAACAGACAAAAAGAAGATGGATTGCGCAAAAAATCAGCGCAGTTCATCATTTTAAGTTCGTAACTGCTTGGTAACTTACGCAAATCAACCTTCAATTGTGCCGTAATTTGGATGATTTGTGGCTACAGGCGAGCCAACAAAGGGCAAATTTAAACCTAAAACGGCACCACGTCCGTCGGGTACTTCCAAAAATCCTTCAACAAGTAGCTGATTGGCATGTTCAACGCCTGATTGTTGGGCGGGATGGGTTTGGAGAACCATTTGGCGTAGATGGGGTAGATCTCGCCGCTTTGGATCAGGCGGCGCATTTCGGTATCGACCAGTTTTTTGAACTCGGGATCGTTTTTGGGCAGCATGATAGCCAGCGGCTCGGTGGTCAAAAACTTGCCCACCACCTTGAGTGCGGCCGGGTTGGGGCGGTTGCTGGCCAGGCCGAACAGCAGCACGTCGTCCATCACAAAGGCTTCGGCGGCTGATTTTTCAACCATCTCCACGGCTTTGGCGTGGTCCGGTGCTTCGAGGATTTTGACGCCCAGCAGGCGCTCGCGGTTGGCTTGTTCCGCCGCCTTCAGGGGCGTGGTGCCTTTGGTGGAGACCAGATTTTTGCCGTTCAGGTCTTCAATGCGCTCCACGCTGCTATTGGCCCGCACCAGCAAACGCGCGCCGGTGATGAAGTGCGGAATCGTGAAGCTGACTTTTTGCCGGCGCTCGGCGTTGTTGGTGGTGGAGCCGCATTCCAGGTCGGCTTTGCCGGTTTCAATAACGCTGATGCGGTTGGCCGGTGTCACCATCAAAAATTCGACCGGCATGGTTTTGGCCCCCACCTTTTTTTGCACCGCGTCGGCAAGCTTGAGGCACAAGTCAACCGCGTAACCCACGGGTTTTTTGTTGCCGTCCAGGTAAGAAAACGGGATGGATGATTCACGGTGCGCAATCACCAAACTACCGCCAGTGGCGACGCGCTCAAGCACCGTGGTGGCTTGTACAGAAGCTACCGCAAAAAATAAAAAAGGCACATAACGCAAAGAAGCAATGTTCATGGCAAATCCTAAAAAAGAACCAGTCAACAAGTTGTAACCAAATCGTAACTGAGTAAAGTGTGAAATAAATCACATACTTATGCGGATAAAGAATGATGTGATGCTCCCTGACGAAAGACCTTATTCCCGTTTGCCTGCTTGAATAAGCAGAAAATAATTGCATCTACAAGTAGCTAAAAGCACAAATAGAGCACGACAAAATCGTAAACTGCAAAATCAACAACTCTCCCTCCATCTTTATAAAGAGCACCTCATGAGCGATAGCCACGACAACACAACCAGCCCTTTGCTGCAAAAACTCCAATGGCGTTATGCCACCAAGAAGATGAACCCTGCCAAAGCCGTGCCGCAAGACAAGGTCGAGCGGATTTTGGAGGCTGCGCGCCTTGCGCCCACTTCCAGCGGTTTGCAGCCGTTTGAAATTATTGTGGTTAAAAGCGCTGAGATGCGCGCCAAAATGTTGCCGATTGCCAATAACCAAGCGCAACTCGTTGACGGTTCGCATGCTTTGGTGTTTGCGGCGTGGGACGACTACACCGCTGAGCGCATCAATGCTGCGTTTGACTTCACCAACAGCGAGCGCGGCGGCTCCTCAGAAGCGGGCGACGCTTACCGCAAAATGTTGTTGAATGCCTACCCAGCACGCGGTGCAGAGGTGAACTTCCAGCACGCCGCCCGCCAAAGTTTCATCGGCTTGGGGGCTGCCTTGATTGCCGCCGCCTTTGAAGAAGTCGACGCCACGCCGATGGAGGGTTTTAACCCCACAGCGATGGACGAACTCTTGGGCCTCAAAGCCCGTGGCCTGCGCAGCGTCGCCATCGTGCCGCTGGGTTACCGTGAAGAAGGCAAAGACTGGTTGGCCAACCTGAAGAAAGTACGCCGCCCACGTGCACAGTTCATCACTGAAGTTTGATGCTCTAAATTAGGCGGTTGGGCGGCCAGTATGGGGGCTTACTACTTCGGAGTAAATGCTCTGATACTGGCAACCACAGTATCCGTCAAAGCAAAGCCAGCGCCGTATTTGCTGGCAAGTTCGGCGCAGCGCTTCATAAACGCATCCTCACCCATGCCGTAGATAAACTGCATCGCACCGCCCGTGTAGGCGGGGAAGCCGATACCGAAAATCGAGCCAATGTTGGCGTCGTGTACGGTGGTAAGCACGCCCTCACTCAGGCAACGCGCGGTTTCGACCGCTTGTCGGTACAGCAGGCGGTCTTTGACGTCGGTGATGTTCCATGTCGCATCAGTCTTCTCAAACAAGGGTTTGAGCTGCGGCCACAAGCTTTTCTTTTCGCCTTTCGGGTAGTCATAAAAACCTGCACCAGCCGTACGGCCATGGCGGTTTAGCTCTTTGACCATGCGCTCCACCAGCAGCTCGCCCGGTGTGGCGGCGTAGGTTTTGCCTTCAGCAAGGTAGTCAGCACGGGTTTGGTCCAGGACGTGCACGCTCAGTGATAAAGCGGTTTCGTCTATCACCGCCAGTGGCCCGACGGGCATACCGCATTGGATGCCGGCGTTCTCAATCACCGCCGCTGGAATGCCTTCGCCCAGCATGGCCGCGCCTTCCATCACAAAGGTGCCAAAGGTGCGGCTGGTGTAAAAACCGCGCGAGTCGTTCACCACAATCGGGATTTTGCCCAGCGCTTGCACGTAATCAAACGCCCGCGCCACAGTTTCATCGTCAGTTTGCTTGCCGCGAATGATCTCGACCAGTTTCATTTTGTCCACCGGGCTGAAGAAATGGATGCCGACAAACTTCTCGGGCTGGCGGCTGGCGGTGGCCAAGCCAGAAATCGGCAGCGTTGAAGTGTTGGAGGCAAAGAAGCCGCCCGCAGCCAGCATCGGTTCGGCTTCTTGGGTGACTAGGGCTTTGAGCTGCCGTTGCTCAAACACCGCTTCAATGATCAAATCGCAACCCTGTAAATCGGCTGCCTTGTCGGTCGCGGTGATGCGGCCTAATAAGGCCACTTGGTCGTGCGGGCTCATGCGGCCCTTGTCGACGCGGGGCTGCGTGATTTTGGCGCTGTAGGCTTTGCCTAAGTCAGCCTGTTCTTGGCTGATGTCTTTCAACACCGTGGCAATGCCGCGTGCCGCTTGGCTGTAGGCAATGCCTGCGCCCATCATGCCGGCTCCCAAAATACCGACTTTTTGCGGCTTGTAGCGCTCCACGCCTTTGGGGCGAGACTGGCCAGACTTCACCGCATTCATGTTGAAGAAAAAGGTGTTGACCATGTTCTTCGCCACCGGGTCGACCGCTAGGCGGGCAAGGTAGCGGCTTTCGATGCGCAACGCCGTGTCAAAGTCGACCTGCAAGCCTTCCACCATCGCGCACAGTGCGGCTTCGGGGGCAGGGTAGAGGCCGCGCGAGGCTTTCTTCATCATGGCCGGAGCAACAGTCAGCGCCATGGCGATTTTGGGGTTCGCCGGCGTGCCGCCGGGGATTTTGTAATCTTTGTTGTCCCACGGCTGGGCGCTGACAGGGTTGGCGGCAATCCAAGCCAGTGCTGCAGGGCGCAAAGCAACAGCATCGGCCACCAATTCGTGAATCAAGCCCAAGTCCAAGCCTTCGCGCGGGTTGAACAGCTTGCCCTCCAAAATATAAGGCTGCGCCCCCATCAAACCAAGCAAGCGCGTGGTTTTGGTGATGCCGGACGCGCCCGGAATCAGCCCCAAGCTGACCTCGGGCATGCCAAACTGGATCTTTTTGTCGTCCACCGCCACACGGTAGTGACCAATCAGCGCCACTTCCCAGCCACCGCCCAGCGCTGCGCCGTTCAGGCAGCTCACCACCGGCTTGCCCAAGGTTTCCAGCGTGCGGAAGTTCTTCTTCATGCCTTCAATTTCTGCAAACACTTTGGCAGCGTCCGTCGCTTTGTTGCGCATCAGGCTTTTGAGGTCAGCACCGGCAAAAAAAGTGGTTTTGTTCGACGCCAAGACGATGCCTTGAATCGCCTCTTTGTCTTTGACCACTTGCGCGGTCACTTCGCTCAAATCGTCTTGCCATTGCTGGCACATGGTGTTGACGGGGGAGCCAGCTTCGTCAAAAGTGAGGGTGGCGATGCCGTTGTCGAGCGCGTATTGGATAGTTTTCATGGTGATTTTGATGTGTTTTACTATAAATTTAATAGCTACTTAATCAATAAATACGCCGGCTACGGCCATTTGTAGTGGTTTTTAGGGGTAAATTAACTTAAATGCGCTCAACAATGGTCGCAATCCCCATGCCGCCGCCCACACACAGCGTCGCCATGCCGTAGCGCAGCTTTCTGCGGTGCAGTTCGTCAATCAAAATCCCCAAAATCATCGCGCCCGTTGCGCCCAGCGGGTGGCCCATGGCGATGGCGCCGCCATTGACGTTGGTCTTTTCGTGCGGCACCCTCATCTCTTTCATGAAGCGCATGGCCACAGCGGCAAAGGCTTCGTTGATTTCGACCAAATCAATCTGGTCCATGGTCAACCCCGCTTTGGCCAGCGCCTTGCGGGCCGCCGGCATTGGGCCAGTTAGCATGATGGTCGGGTCAGCGCCGCTCAAAGCGACCGAGACAATGCGCGCGCGCGGTGTCAAGTTGTGCGTTTTGCCAGCGTGTTCAGAGCCAATCAGCACGGCAGCCGCCCCATCCACAATGCCCGACGAGTTGCCAGCGTGGTGGACATGGTTGATCCGCTCGACTTGCGGGTAGCGCGTCAACGCCAATTGGTCAAAACCCATGGCGCCCAT
>JAYVSU010000042.1:0-4590 GCA_043775055.1 Polaromonas sp. | reverse complement strand
AGGCGGGGCATGAGTTTTTTGGGGGCGGCGGGGTCTAGGAAGCCGATGTCGGCGAGGGATTTCTCCCAGTGTTGCAGCATGCCGGTGACTTGGGCGGCGTCGGCTAACGGTCTTTTGAGCCCTTCGACAAGCTCAGGACGAACGGCGTTTTTTTCGGAGTCAGCGAGGGGTTCAGTTTCGGAATCCACAAAACCGCCCAGCGTCATGCGCCATTCATACGCAATCAGCTGAATCGCCGCGCCCAGATTGAGCGAGCCAAACTTTGGATTGGTGGGGATGCTGAGCGCGACGTTGCAGCGGTAGACGTCGTCGTTGGTCATGCCAAATCGCTCAGAACCGAATAAAAAACCCATGCCGGAACTGCCTGAATCCTCATTTGAACTGGATATTAAAACAGTGCTTTTATCGTTAGAATCCGTCAATTTATCGTTTTTTGAGGTCAAATCAGGCTCTAGCCGGCGTATTTGTTCACTTATTTGCTCATCTTTTAATAGCGATTCGAAGTGCTCACGCGGGCTGCGGGTGGGGGGGCCGAAGTCGCGGGGGGTCATGGCCGTGGCGCACAGGTGGGTCATGCCGTCCAGCGCTTCGTCCAGGGTGTCGACGATGCGGGCGTTGTTCAGCACGTCCAACGCGCCGCTGGCACGCTGAATCGTCTCCTCCCGCCGCAGCACGTTGGCCCAGCGCGGGGCGACCAACACCATGTCGGTAAACCCCATGGTTTTCATGGCGCGGGCGGCGGCGCCCACGTTGCCGGCGTGGCTGGTGTTGATGAGGATGAAGCGGGTTTTCATGGGGAAAAATAGACCTGAGGAATGACTGTCAAGAACGGGTAAAATAGCACTATTGTATTTTTGATAGCAAAATAGCTTTAACTTAGCTCAAGCTTTGCTGAATTTACCTCTTGAGCCGCCATCGTTGCGGTTCATTTTTGGCCTGATTTGATTTTTAGAATTGAATTTTGGCCGCTCACCGTTCTTCATTACAACTTATGTCGCCCAATTTACACCCCATGATCAATGTAGCCGTCAAGGCTGCTCGTGCTGCTGGCTCTCTCATCAACCGCGCTGCGCTGGATATTGAGTCCGTGCGCGTGTCCAGCAAACAGGTCAACGACTTTGTGACCGAAGTTGACGTCGCTTGCGAAAAAGTCATCATCGAAACCTTGATGACAGCCTACCCAGGCCATGGTATTTGGGCGGAAGAGTCTGGCACCGAATTTGGCGCACGCGACTCTGAGTTTGTATGGATCATCGACCCGCTTGACGGCACCACCAACTTTATCCACGGTCTGCCCGTGTACTGCGTCAGCATCGCTTTGGCCGTGAAAGGCAAAATAGAGCAGGCTGTCATTTATGACCCGACCCGCAATGACCTGTTCACTGCGACCAAAGGTCGTGGCGCGTACATGAACGACCGCCGCTTGCGGGTGAGCAAGCGCATTCACTTGGAGGAATGCCTCATCTCCACCGGCTTCCCTTACCGCGCTGGCGATAATTTACCCAAATACTTGCAAATGCTAGGTGACATCATGCCGCGCGTTGCTGGTGTGCGCCGCCCCGGTGCCGCCGCGCTGGACTTGGCCTACGTGGCCGCTGGCTTTACTGACGGCTTTTTTGAAGCCAACCTACAACCGTGGGACGTGGCCGCTGGCTCGCTGCTCATCACCGAGGCGGGTGGCTTGGTAGGCAACTTCTCTGGCGAGTCTGATTTCTTAGAAACCGGCGAATGCATGGCCGCAACACCCCGTATTTACGCGCAAATGGCCCCGATTTTGGGCA
This sequence comes from Polaromonas sp., assembly GCA_043775055.1. Classification (GTDB taxonomy): domain Bacteria; phylum Pseudomonadota; class Gammaproteobacteria; order Burkholderiales; family Burkholderiaceae_C; genus Aalborgiella. Next base: position 2,809 of record JAYVSU010000042.1, on the reverse strand, counting down.
AATACAGCCAATTTGCGACTGCGGGTGAGAAGGCGGCGGTGCGGCAGTCTTTGAGTTTGAAGCGCGCTGAGAAGTAAGTTCGCTGCCCTGCTTGCAAACTATTGAAGCCATTTGATAACTGCAAGCAAATTTTGTACGCAATCAAACCAGTCATTTAGTTGAATTCAATAAACTAATTGTGTTCACTCTCTCTATGAAGAATACAAAAAAAATCTATACGACGCTCATTATTGGGCTGTTGTTGGTTGTAATTGGCGGCGTTTACTATTATTTGACAAGACCCTCACCACGTGCGGTAGCTATGACCGCAATAGTCAATGGTGATTTTGATTACCTTGAAAATAAACTAAATTCTATCCAGCAAAGTTTTGAACAAAAAAAACTGTCCTCAAAAGAACTCCACGAGAAATTCGAAGACTTGAGCGAACTTGATAGATTGATTGAAAATTCAATCGCCGAGCAGCAACTCAATAAATGGGTTTCTAAATTTCCCAATTCATATGCCGCCAAAACGATTCGGGGTAATTATTATGCGGACATGGCTGACATTGCTAGGGGTGAACTCTCTGTAGCCAATACAACAGCAAAGCAATTTACCGAGATGCGGAAGTTTCATCAACTCGCCTCAGCCGATTTAAATGCATCCTTAAAGCTAACCAAATTACCCTTGCTAAGTCACAAACGACTATTAAGTATGAACACGACGGCTGGCAACGATATTGCCAAAAATGAAAACTATTTAAAAGCACTTGAAATTTCACCTACCAATATGCTACTGCATGAGCAAATGCTGTATAGCTTGCTACCGCGATGGGGCGGGAGTTATGAAGCCATGTACAAATACGTTGAGTCAGTTAGTCCAAAACTTGAATCTGAAAAGGATCAATCGACACTTATCGCAATTATTAAAGCTGAGACAGCAGATGAATTTTTGCGTCGTGAAAAATATGCCGAAGCATATGCTTTGTATACCGAAGTTCTTGAATTAACTTCCCATAGTCTTTCTTTGTGCAGTCGTGCATATCTAGGTCACAAGCTAAAACAGGAATCCGCCACCATCGCTAAGGATTTGAAACAAGCAGGGATGAAAACTAATCCGGCTGTTTACTGTGCATCAAGAGTTGAAGTTTTTGCAATTGAAAACGCTCAATCCAGCGATGCACTACCTTTACTGGAAACGTATTTGACACATTTCCCAAAAAATCCTGAGCTTCACAGCGCAAAAGGGTGGGTTATGCAAGAACGCGGAGATCAACCTGCAGCCTATAAGAGTTTTTTAAAATCTGCTGAACTGGGTGGCGTGTACGGACAGACGATGGCAGGAAAATACTTGTTCAGCGGTTGGGGTGGGCCCGTTGATAGAGATAAAGCAATTATTTACTTAAGCAATGCAGCTGAAAAGGGCGAAAAAAATGCTCAATTAAGTTTGGTGCAAGCGTTGCAATATTTAGGACGTAACGATGAATCTACTAAATTAAAACTTCGTTTTGAAACTCAGGTAATTCCAGCCAAAAATTGAAAATGTCAGCAGATCTCAGCAGTCACACCCCCATGATGCAACAGTACTTGGCTGTCAAAGCCGAGTACCCGACGACGTTGGTGTTGTACCGCATGGGCGACTTTTACGAGCTGTTTTTTGACGATGCCATCAAAGCCTCAAGGCTCTTGGACATCACGCTCACCGCCCGTGGCAATTCTGGCGGCAAGCCGATTGCCATGGCCGGTGTGCCGTTTCATGCGATTGAGGGCTACTTGGCCAAGCTTATCAAACTCGGTGAATCGGTGGCGATTTGTGAGCAAGTGGGTGAAGTGACCGGCAAAGGCCCAGTCGAGCGCAAAGTGCTGCGCGTCATCACCCCTGGCACGTTGACGGACAGCGCGTTGCTGAGTGATAAAACCGAATCCGTATTACTGTGCGTGCACCAAGCCATGCGCAACACTTGCGGCTTGGCGTGGCTGAGCGTGACGCAGGGCGAGTTGCATTTGGCCGAGTGCCCGCTGGACGAATTGGTCAAATGGGTGACGCGCATTGCGCCTAGTGAGTTGCTCTTCAGTGCAGATGTGACGACCAAGTTTGAAGCGAATCTCAAGTCTTTGCAGCAAGGCAGTGCATCCAAGTTCAACCTGACCCGACGCCCTGAATGGCAGTTTGAGGCGGCTTTGGGGCAGCGCAAACTGCTGGAACTGTTCAAAGTGGCGAGTTTGTCGACTTGGAATGCGCAGGATTTGACGCAAGCCCATGCCGCCGCTGCCGCGCTGTTGTCGTACGCCGAGCACACCCAAGGCCGCGCTTTGACGCACCTGCAAAGCATCGTCGTGCAAAAAGGCGATGCGCTGATTGACCTGCCGCCGACGACGCAGCGTAACTTGGAGCTGACGCAAACCCTGCGTGGCGAAGACGCGCCCACGCTGTTTTCACTCATTGACAGCTGCATGACCGGCATGGGCAGCCGTTTGCTAAAAAGCTGGTTGCTCAGCCCCCTGCGCGATCGCAGCGTGGCCGCGCAGCGTTTGGATGCGATTGCCAGCTTGCAAAGCAACAGCGCGTGGCAGCCACTGCGCTTGGCGCTCAAAGGCAGCGCTGATGTAGAACGCATCACCGCCCGCATTGCGCTGCGCCAAGTGCGACCGCGTGAGTTGATTGGCTTACTCAATACGCTACAAAAATCAGAGCAACTACAGCAACAAATACGCCGGCTATCGGCAGATTTACCCTCTGATTCAGGTCTTGAGACTGATTTTGACTCGCTGCTGGCTAAAATCGCTCACAACTTGTCTGCGCCACCTGCATGCGCTGACTTGCTGCAAC
>JAYVSU010000041.1:0-35059 GCA_043775055.1 Polaromonas sp. | reverse complement strand
TACGAGGTGGACTATGACGAAGTCCAGCCGTGGTTCATTGTTGAGGCTCGGCGCATGCGCGGTTTGTCCGACAAAACAGAAATCACGCCGATGCTACGGCTGATTCACAGCCGGTATTTTATTGAGGCAGGGTTGAATAACGCCAAGCAAGCTCGGTTTAACTTTATGTACATTTTTTAAGGACTTCATCATGAAACGCAGTTTTATCGCTATTTGTATTCTTTCATCATTCATCGTTGTCACAGGCCATGCCTTGGCCGCACAGTCCGTCAAAGCCACGGTCAACGGCATGGTTTGCGCTTTTTGCGCTCAAGGGATTGAAGCGACTTTGTCCAAACTACCCGCTACTAAATCAGTGTTTGTGGATTTAAAGAAAAAGATTGTTGCCGTTGAGGCCAAAGACGGCCAAACGCTGGACAATAAGGCCATTAGCGCTGCCATTGTGGATGCGGGCTACGATGTGGTCAAACTAGAAACTGTGCCGCAATCGGTCGCAGACATTAAGGCGCAGATGAAAGCTGCCAAGTGAGCGCTGATGGTAGATCAGAACTGCGCGGCAGCCTGTGGTCTTCTGTTGCCAGCTTGTTTGCCAGCAGTAGCACCTTGATTTGCTGCGCTCTGCCCGCGCTCTTGGTGGCGTTGGGCGCAGGCGCAGCGCTGTCATCATTCATTGCGGTGGTACCGCAATTGGTGGTACTTAGTGAGTACAAGATGGCCTTGTTCAGCTTTGCAGGCTTGATGCTTTTAGCAAGTGGTGCCCTGCAGTGGCACAACCGCCATGCACCCTGCCCCACTGAACCAGCTTTACGGCAAGCTTGCCTGCGTACGCGCAAGCTATCTATTAGGGTCTATGCCCTGAGTGTGTTGCTCTACGCTGTGGGCGGGTGGTTTGCTTTTGTAGCACCTTGGCTGCTATTGCAATAACGCGTAACAATTGCAAATGGGTGATGCATGAAAATATTCATGACTGATGACTTGTATCAATTTGAGAATTTTTCGATATGACAAATACCCGACTAGGGTTTCCCCTAGATGTTAAGTTTTGCCAGAGTTCAACAATGTCTGTGTACTTCGTTTCATAGGAAAAGGAATGCATAGTCTGCACGCCTTTTTCCAACACAACAATAAAGGAGAGAGTCATGCAGAAGGTATTGCACATCAACCCAGACAAGTGCACAGGCTGTTTGCAGTGCGAGATGGCCTGTTCCTTCGAGAACTACGGCACCTTTGCCACCGCTAAATCACGTATCAAGGTATTTGACTTCCACCACACGGGCAAAAAAGTGCCCTATACCTGCACCCAATGCGACGAAGCTTGGTGCTTGCATGCTTGTCCAGTTGAGGCCATCACCCTAGACAAACTCACTGGCGCCAAAGTGGTGAACGAAAGCACCTGCGTGGGCTGCAAGGTCTGCACCATTGCCTGCCCGTTTGGCACTATCAATTACGTTGAAGAAACCGGCAAAGTTCAGAAGTGCGACCTCTGCGGCGGCGACCCTGCTTGTGCATCCGCCTGCCCTACAGGCGCAATCACTTTTATTGACGCCAACTGGACCGGTTTAGGCAAGATGGCACAGTGGGCGGACAAGCTGGGCAACCAGCCTTCCACCTCCTAAGCCTTCAGTCAGCATCGACTAAATTCCAATCAAGGAGAACACATCATGTCATGGGCAGGAAAAATCCTACGGGTGAATTTAACGGCGGGAACCGTCAAATCTGAACCTCTCAATATGGGTTGGGCGCGGTCATACATTGGCTCACGCGGCTTGGGCACCAAGTATTTGGTTGAAGAAGTGGATGCGACGGTTGACCCGCTCTCTGCAGCCAATAAAATCATTTGGTCGACTGGCCCGCTCACTGGCACCATGGCCTCTACTGGTGGCCGTTATACCGTCGTCACCAAGAGCCCGCTGACGGGTGCCATTGCCTGCTCTAACTCGGGTGGCTATTGGGGAGCCGAGTTCAAAATGGCGGGTTGGGACATGGTCATTTTTGAAGGCAAGAGCGCCAAACCCGTGTACCTCTACGTCAACGATGATGTGGCTGAATTGCGCGATGCCGCTCATTTGTGGGGCAAGAGCGTCTGGGAGACCGAAGCCGCACTCAAGACAAGCCTGCAAGACCCGCTGACCCGCGTCTCCAGCATAGGCAAAGCCGGCGAAAACGGCGTGTTGTTTGCGTCTGTCGTCAACGACCTGCACCGTGCCGCTGGCCGTTCGGGCGTCGGTGCCGTCATGGGCAGCAAAAATCTCAAAGCCATTGCGGTGCGCGGCACCAAGGGCGTGGGCAATTTGCACAATCCTAAAGAATTCATGAAAGTCATCGCCGAAAAGAAGAAAATTTTGGCTGAAAACGGCGTCACAGGCACAGGTTTGCCTGCTTTTGGCACCCAAGTCTTAATGAGCGTGATCAACGAAGTTGGTGCGCTACCGACCCGCAACCACCGCGACAATCAGTTTGAAAGTGCCCAAGACATCGGTGCCGAAGCGATGGGGACGCCCCGTAAGACCGATGGCAAAAAACAACTGGTCACTAACCAAGCTTGCTTTGGTTGCACCATTGCCTGTGGCCGCATCAGCAAAATGGACGAAAACCATTTCACCATTGTGAACAAGCCACAGTACCGTGGTGCCAATGGCGGCTTGGAATACGAAGCGGCTTGGGCCTTGGGTGCTGCCAATGGTGTGAAAGACTTGGAAGCCTTGCAATATGCCAACCTCTTGTGCAATGAAGAGGGCATTGACCCGATTAGTTTTGGTACCACTGTAGGCGCAGTCATGGAACTCTTTGAAATGGGCGTGCTGACGAAAGAACAAATTGGTATTGATGCCAAGTTTGGTTCCGCCGAAACTTTGGCCTTTTTAGCTGAAGAAACCATCTATGGTCGTGGTTTTGGCAAAGAGATTGGTCAAGGCTCCAAACGCTTGACCGAAAAATATGGCCACCCTGAGTTGAGCATGAGCTCTAAGGGTCAAGAGTTCCCGGCTTACGATGGCCGTGCCATTCAAGGCATAGGCTTGGCTTATGCCACGTCCAACCGGGGCGGTTGCCACCTGAGGGGTTACACCATTGCTTCTGAGGTTTTGGGCATTCCCGTCAAAACCGATCCTTTAGAGCACGAAGGTAAGCCCGAGTTGGTCAAAGCCTTCCAAGATGCGACAGCAGCGTTTGACTCGTCTGGTTTGTGCATTTTCACGACCTTTGCATGGGGCTTGGCCGATTTGGCACCACAAATGGCAGCTGCCTGTGGCGACGAGTACACCACCGAAGAGCTTGAGAAAATCGGCGAACGTATTTGGAACATGGAACGCGAATTCAACAACCGCGCTGGCTTTACCGCCAAAGACGACAGTTTGCCAAAACGACTAACTACCGAAGCTTGCAAAACTGGCCCCGCTAAAGGCAAAGTCAACATGCTGGCCGAGATGATGCCCAAATATTACGCTGCTCGCGGCTGGGATACTGAAGGTCGTCCAACCAAAGCAACGCGTGAACGCTTGGGTCTTTGATCTGCCTAACTGCATGCTGTACTGATAGCGAGTAAGTAGCGGCTCTCTCGGGAGCCGCTTTTTTTCATTCTTTAACGCATTAAAAAATTGGGAGAATACGCTATGCATCACGTCATCATTGGCGGTGGCCCCGCCGGCGTTATTGCCGCCGAAACCATTCGCAAACATGCACCTCAAGACAGCATCACCGTCATAGGTGATGAAAAAGAACCACCCTACTCACGCATGGCGATTCCGTATTTGCTCATGGGCAATGTCAACGAGCACGGCACCTACTTGCGTAAAAGTCCTTCACATTACACAGATTTAAACATTAAAGTACTTCAAGCCGGCGTAACTAAAGTTGATATAGCTAGCAAAACTATAGCAACTAGCGATGGCGCATCGATATCTTTTGACACCCTGCTGATTGCCAGCGGCTCCAACCCCATGCACCCGCCTATTCCTGGTATTGACTCCGCAGGCGTGCACACCTGCTGGACCATGGCCGATGCGCGTCATATTATGTCGCTCGCAACCAAGGGTGCCCGCGTACTGCAATTGGGTGCGGGTTTCATTGGTTGCATCATCATGGAAGCGCTGGCCTCGCGGGGCGTGAAGCTCAGCGTCGTCGAGATGGGCGACCGCATGGTGCAGCGTATGATGGGGCCTACTGCGGGCGGCATGATCAAAGACTGGTGCGCGTCCAAAGGCGTGGAAGTCTTTACTGGCACCCGTGTCGAGAGCATCACTCCGGGCAAGCCACTCAGTGTGAGGTTATCCAACGGTCAATCCGTAACTGCTGATTTGGTCATCAGCGCAGCTGGCGTCAAACCAGCGATTGGCTTTTTGAAAGATTCTGGCATCACCTGTTTGCAAGGTGTGCTGACCGATGCCCATTTGCAAACCAACGTCCCGGGCGTCTATGCGGCAGGCGACTGTGCAGAAGCTTTTGACAAAGTCAGCGGTAAAACCATTGTTAGCGCCATTCAACCCAATGCGGCTGAGCAAGCTCGAGTCGCAGCCATGAACATGGTCAGTTACAGCCGAGGCTTTGCGCCTAAATCCGAGCTCAAAGGCGTAACCCAAATCAATGTGCTCGATACCTTGGGCTTGATTTCAGCTAGTTTTGGCGACTGGCAAGGCCGACCAGGCGGTGAGCATGTAGAACTCACCGATTTGCCCGCTGGCCGCCATTTGAGTCTGCAATTCAAAGACGATGTTTTGGTAGGTTGCAACAGCGTAGGCTGGACGGAACATGTGGGTGTGATGCGCGGACTGGTTGAAGGTCAAATCAAACTGGGCGAATGGAAAGACCGTCTCAAAAACGATCCAACTAAACTGATGGAAGCCTACCTTGCCAGCGCGCAAGCACAGGGCGATTGGAACGGCGCAGAAGATGAACGCAGACGATAAAATCCAACCAGCATGAAAATCACCCTCAAACTGTTTGCCACACTCACCGACTATTTACCGCCCGAGTCACGCTACACCAATATTGTGGCGCTCGATGTAGCAACGGATACCACGATTGGCCAGATCATTGAACAGCACAGTTTGCCACCCAAATGGGTGCACTTGGTATTGGTCAACGGTGTTTACATCGCCCCTGAAGATCGCGCTGGCAAAACGCTCGTACAGGACGATGTCTTGGCCATCTGGCCACCCATCGCTGGTGGTTAAACTGGCAGTTAATTCAATACATGCAAGCTTCTTACGCTGAGCGCTTTGAGCGCGAAATGGGGTGTACTGAGACCGAGTGGCTGCGATGGCTGCCCAACGCGATTGGCGATTTGCACTGGAAGCATCAGGCACAGACCATAGGTGTGCGCATTGGCGATGGCGCACTTGGTTTGAAATGGCAAGTCGGCGAGCCGCGTGTGCTGGGCTTGGCGCATCTGCCTCGTTTGTACGTCCAATTTCGCTTTGCTGGGGTCGACGAAGCTGCGCGTTACACCTTCATGAAGCGTTTTGATTTGTACATGCAGCGTGGTGGCGGTTAAAAACTAAGGAGACCTCCATCTGCATGCTAAGGTAGCGCTATGACAAAGCCTATTTCAAACCCAGAGCCTCACCACGCTGCAGCAGACACTTCCATCAATTTTCGCCACACCCTACTGTCCATCCGCGACTTGCTCGTTTACATTGGGCCGTTTGTGGCGCTGGCCGTTTTGCTGCTTGCTATAGCCTTTTGGTGGCTAGACCCAACACCCCCCAAACGCGTGATTTTAGCGACCGGACCTGCGCAAAGCGCGTATGACGAGTTTGGCAAACGCTATGCCAAGGCGCTGTCAAACCGCAAAATTGAAGTTGTGCTATTGCCTAGTGAAGGATCGTCTGCCAATTTGCAACTGCTGCGTGAGGGCAAGGCCGATCTCGGTTTTGTGCAAGGCGGTAGTGACACCCCAGACACAGCCAGTGACGAGCGCGTGGAATCCTTAGGCAGCCTGTTTGTTGAACCGATTTGGCTCTTTTACCGTGAGGAAGCGGCTAAGAAAGTCAACACCAACGCCACCTTGAGCACCTTGGCGGACCTCAAAGGCCTGCGCGTCAACATCGGCACCGCTGGCAGCGGCGTTCCCAACTTGGTCGACAAACTACTGGACATCAACCACATCGACCCCGCCAACTTGAAAAAATCCACACTCGAGCAAACACCCGCCACCATGGCGTTTTTGGGTGGCGAACTGGACGCCATCGTCTTCGCCTCTGCGCCCGAGTCGCTGATGGTGCAAATGCTCTTGCAAACACCCGGCGTTAAGCTGATGAGCTTTGCACAAAGCGAGGCCTATTCGCGCCGTCTGCCATTTTTGAGTCCCGTGGTGTTGCCGCGTGGTGTGGTTGATTTGGCTGCTGACTTACCTGCGCAGGATGTGCGCCTTGTCGCCTCCACCACTGCCCTGCTCACCCGAGCAGAGACGCACCCCGCCGTGGTGCAACTCTTTTCGCAAACTTCGCAGACTATCCACGGCGGTGCTGGCTGGTTCAACCGCGCCCGCGACTACCCCAACGCCACGCACAGTGAATTTTCACTTTCCAGCGAGGCTGAACGCAACTTCAAATCCGGCGCACCGCTCTTGCAGCGCTACTTGCCTTTTGGCATGGCCAATTTGATTGAGCGCATGTGGCTGGCACTGGGTATCATCGTCGCGATTTTGCTGCCGCTTAGCCGTATCATCCCGCCCATGTACAAGTTTCGTATCCGCTCACGGATTTTCAAGTGGTATGGGCAGCTACGTCATATTGAAGCGCAGCTTGCCCAGAAGCCTGAAACCGCACCTGGTCTGCGCACTGAACTTGACGATTTAGATGCCAGAGTTGGCGCTATCAATGTACCACTCTCGTATGCCGACGAGCTTTATGCACTGCGGAACAACATCGCCTTGGTTCGGCAAAAGTTGGGCTGAAACTTCCGCAAAGACTACTTCGCTTTGAATAGCTCTTTTGGGAAATGTGACGCTGCAAATTCTGAGCCAGTGCGCGACAAGTGACCGTAGTCATAAATCACCAAACTATCCGGCTTGTCGGCTACTTTGGTCAAGCAACCTTCGGCATCATTGCAAAAAATAGTCAGCAATGATGCGTATTGAAGGCCATGTTTGCTCGCCAAAGCTTGCAGCGCTAAATCTAATTCTTTGTTTTGCTTAACACCAACCAATACGCGTTTTGGGATACGGTGCTCCCTGCCATCTTGCCGTGCAACAGAGATAACGGTTGACCACAGCCCTCTCTCCCACAAAGGTGGCGGCCCTACAAGGTAGACGTCTTGAACGCCAGCCTGCTGCAAAGCGTTAATTGTTTGTTCAAGTTGTGCAATGAACGAACCATGGTTGCCTTCTAAGGAATCCCAATTCGCAGCCAAAACCACGCGCTCGTATTTCTTTTGTTGTACGCGCGCCAAAATCATCGCATTATTGGCTTTGCAATGCGACGTTCCGTCAAAAAAACTGACGTCTAGCAGCGGTGGGCAGGCGCTCATCGTTAGTTGCGCGACATCTAATTCTGTGCCCAGCTTGTTGATGCCGTAAAACAGCGTCCATGCATACGAGTCTCCCCAAATTAACACCGGCTTCTTATCTGCTTTTTGTGCAGTCTCATTGCCAAAACATGCATCAGGGTAGCTCGCTGGCTGATCGTGGTAACTCAAGCATTCATAGTTAGTGTTCGTTTGATAGTCATAGTTGTAGTTCACCAAAGACTGCAAGGCCTGTGGAATTCTGAAGCTTAAGCCACCACGGTCATACGTTTTGTAGCCCAGTACAGCGACTACAGCCATAGCGATAAACAGTGCAACAGCAACCACAGGTTTCTTATTTTTGAGATATTGTCCAAAGCGCAGCGGTTTTTCTATCCACAAATAAGTCACTAAGGCCAATAGAAAGGCCAATGCCAGTGCCACTAAACGGTGTGACGTGTTTGCAGACTCAAAATCGGTAATGAACAAGAAGGAGAGCAAAGGCCAATGCCACAAATACAAGGGATAGCTGATCAAGCCAATACCCACCATCAAGCGGTTGGACAAAACCGCGCGGTTAACCCATGCTTGCGGGCCAGCGGCTATCAACAAAAAAGCGCCTAGTATGGGTAACACCGCCCACCAACCTGGAAAGGCGCGGTGGTAATTGATCAGCGCCAAACTGGCGACGATAAAACCCGTACCTAAAACAGACATGGCGTTCTGATATTTTGATGAAAGCTCGGCAGTTTTTAAGTACGCGTGCGCCAACAAAGCGCCCGCCATCAATTCCCAAAACCGCGTCAGAGGGCTGTAAAAAGCCAACGATGCGTTGCTGTGAACGGTGAGTACATTGACACCAAAAGACAGCGCGATGATGACCCACATCACATGCTTCATAGGCAGCTTCAGCCGCGCGGCAAGCAAAATCAGCACTGGCCACAGCATGTAGAACTGCTCTTCCACCGCCAACGACCATAAATGTAGCAAAATCCGTTTCTCTGCACCGCCGTCAAAATAACCAGATTCAAAATAATTGGCAAAGTTTGACCAAAACCCAGCGCCGGCAAACATGTGCCAGCCTAAGGACTTGTAGTCTTCCGGCATCAGCTCAAACCAACCAAACACAAAGCATGCCAGTAGCACCGCTAGTAAGGCTGGGAAAATCCGGATAATACGCCGCGTGTAAAAATTCGTGAAGGTAAATGTACCTTGCGCCACCTGCGTGAAAATGATGTTCGAGATTAAAAATCCCGAAATCACAAAGAAAATATCCACCCCAATAAACCCACCTGGCAGCCACTGCGGGAAGGCGTGATAAACCAGCACCGACAGAATCGCAACGGCGCGCAGGCCATCTATATCTGGGCGGTAAGCGTCTAGATGCAACTCACGCGTCATTGAGCATTCTCACTCACCGGCTCTGCCATACCTTGATATGACTTGGACACTCGCCAGGCTGCCACCATGGACAAAACCGCCAAAGGAATGGTCAGCCAAGCCACAGGGATTTGGTTGGCCGTGAGCGCTTTAAGCCAACCAGACAACCAACTGCCCACCATGTCGCTGCCACGGTGCACCACGGTATCTATCACATTTTTGGCTTTGTACTTGGCCTCACGGCTGAGCGAGGTAAACAATACTTCACGTGCAGGCTTGGCCAGTGCGTATTCCGCTACACGGCGCAGCACTAAGCCTCCTGCAACCACGGTCAGTGACGGGTCAGCCGCTATCCAAGCAAAGGACAGCACCGTCATGATCGGCAAAACCAGCAAGGCCGGCAGCAGGCCAAAACGCGTCATGATAAAAGAGGTGACAAAAATCTCAATCAACAGCACCAAGAAATTGGTGACTAAGTCCAGTTGAGCAAAGTATTGTGTGCGCTCGGCAGAGCTGGCAAAAGCCGACGCTACCAGGCGCTGCTGCTCAAAATACATCACCGTACCTAGGCTAGCGAGTAAAAATATCAAAGCACACAGCCACAGCAGCAAAGGCGTTTTCAGCACCAGCTTGATACCATCCAACAAACTGCCACCCATGGGCTTTTCTTCTTGCGCACTCAAGGCACCATGGGTCGCACCCCAGCGCCCCAGCCACACGATGATGACAACGCACAAACTCATGAAAGCGGCTGACATCAGCAGTAAATTTGGGACGCCCAGTTCTTTGACTAGCAAAGCCGTGAGCGCAGGCCCAGCCAATGCGCCCAAAGTGCCACCAGCGGCTATCAAGCCAAACAAGCGCTTGGCTTGCTCACCGTTCCACAAGTCCACCATGAAGCTCCAAAACACTGACACGGCAAACAAGTTAAACACCGTAACCCAAATGTAAAACGCCTGCGCCGTGCGCTGCACCTCAACCTTGCTGACCATCAAAGCATAGAAAAACAACAAGTTCATGGCAAAAAATGCATACAACCATGGCAGCAGCTGACGGCGTGGCACATGGCTCACGAGCCAACCAAACACGGGTGTCAGCGCCAGCATCACTAAAAACACAGCCGTAAACAGCCAAGGTAGGTTAGCCAAACCCGCCTGAATCGCCATCTCATCCCGCACTGGCCGGATCAAGTAGTAACCGCACAGCAAGCAGAAAAAATAAGCAAACGAGCCGATAAACGCTGGTAGCTCGTCTCGCTTCACAGCGCGCAGGTTAAAGGTCATGGTCGTGTCTCGTTGTCTTGTTTGAATATAAAAGTAAGCATATCAAACCTTGATTGATGTGTTTGATTGCAAAAAACAAGTAATTATTCGTTAATTTTCAGTTGAAAATTACTTTGAATTTTCATAATATTGAGTTATTGCTATTAATTTAATAGCTACAAAAACAATAAATACGCCATTTACAGCCAAATATATGTGCAATTTTAGCATTTTTAAAATTACAAAATCAACTGAATGAAATGACTGCTAGATTTAATGACTAGCTACGTAAATTAATGTAACTACTTAAAAATAAAGCTATAGTAAACCCAGTTTTGAAAAGTATTTACTGGGAGCCATCGTTATGAAAAACCTTATTTTTACGTTTTTTGCACTGTTTTTGTGCTTTCTTGTTTTCGCGTTTTTCAAAAGCCGTGGTGGGCAGTCCAAGTCCAATGAGAACTGGCCTTTTTATGCCAAAAGTCTGATGACACAGCCAGAACAGGTGCTCTACCACCGCTTGGTATCTAGCCTGCCGGAGCAACTGGTATTGGCTCAGGTACAGGTTTCATGCATATTGAGGGTCAAAAAAGGCTTCAAAGCGCTTGAATGGCGCAACCGCATCAACCGCATGAGTTACGACTTTGTCGTCTGCGCCAAAGATACCAGCGTGCAAGCCGTGATAGAGCTTGACGATTCCACCCACAACACCCCACGGCGCATCGAGCAAGATAAGAAAAAAGACAAAGCCACCAAAGACGCCGGTGTGCGGATGATCCGCTGGAACGTAGCCGCCATTCCTGACGAAGCCGCCATCAAAGCCGCCTTTGCCATTGGAGCACCCAAGCTAGCGGTGGTGGCTCCCCCGCAAGCATCCTTCAAAGTTGCGCCATCCGCAGCTGCTCAATCTGCCAGAATGCCGCAAAAAACAAAAACACTAAATTTGCTACATATTTAATAGCAAACTAATCAATAAAACCGACGGCTAAAGCCAAAAATAGCCTCTAAAAAACACAAAATTACGCCAAGTTGCCTTGTGCGTGGTTTTTTTTGATTTTAGCGCTCTTGGAAACACCAAGAAAGCGCCATTTGCCGGCTTAGTGAATGGCTTTGAAACGCATACGCTTTGGTTTTGCGCCATCTTCACCCAAGCGGCGCTTCTTGTCGGCTTCGTACTCTTGGTAGTTACCGTTGTAGAAGACCCATTGGCTGTCGCCTTCACAGGCCAAGATGTGGGTAGCGATCCGGTCTAAGAACCAGCGGTCATGGCTGATGACCATGACCGAGCCGGCGAATTCCAGCAAGGCATCTTCCAGCGCGCGGAGCGTTTCCACGTCCAAGTCGTTCGATGGCTCATCGAGCATCAAAACGTTGCCGCCTGCAATCAGGGTTTTGGCAAGGTGCAAACGACCACGCTCACCGCCAGACAGAGTGCCAACACGTTTTTGTTGGTCTGCACCGTTGAAGTTGAAGCGGCCACAGTAAGCGCGGCTTGGCATTTGGAACTTGCCGACAGTCAGAATGTCGAGGCCGCCTGAGACATCTTCCCAGACGGTTTTGGCGTTCTCCAAGTCGTCGCGGTGCTGGTCCACAAAGGCCATGTGCACGGTTTTGCCGATTTTGACTTCACCGCTGTCTGGTTGCTCTTTGCCTGCGATCAGCTTGAACAGGGTTGATTTACCGGCACCATTGGGGCCGATGATGCCGACAATCGCACCAGCGGGCACTTTGAAGCTCAGATTGTCGATCAGCACGCGGTCGCCAAACGATTTGGTGACGTTGACGAACTCGATGACTTCATTGCCCAAGCGCTCTGCCACGGGAATGAAAATCTCTTGTGTCTCGTTACGCGATTGGTATTCAAAGTCTGACAATTCCTCAAAACGTGCCAGACGCGATTTGCTCTTGGCCTGCCGGGCTTTGGGGTTTTGACGCGACCATTCCAACTCTTTCTTAAGAGCTTTGGCACGGGCTTCTTCACCCTTTTGCTCTTGCGCCAAACGCTCGCCTTTTTGCTCCAACCAAGTGCTGTAATTGCCTTTCCACGGAATACCGCTGCCGCGGTCCATCTCCAGAATCCACTCGGCAGCATTGTCCAGGAAGTAGCGGTCATGGGTAATGGCAACCACGGTGCCCGAGTAGCGTTGCAAAAATTGCTCCAGCCAATCGACCGATTCGGCGTCCAAATGGTTGGTAGGCTCGTCCAGCAGCAGCATTTCTGGCTTGGACAGCAACAAGCTGCACAGCGCAACACGGCGCTTTTCACCACCGGATAGGACGCCGATTTTGGCATCCCAAGGTGGCAGGCGCAGCGCGTCGGCGGCGATTTCGAGCTGATGCTCGCTGTCTGTGCCAGCCGTGGCTATGATAGCCTCTAGCTGCGCTTGCTCAGCAGCCAAAGCATCAAAGTCGGCGTCCTCTTCACCATAGGCGATGTAAACCTCTTCCAAACGGGCTTTGGCGGCAAAAACGGCACCCATGCCGGCTTCAACGCTTTCGCGCACGGTGTGCTCGTTGTTCAGGACGGGTTCTTGCGGCAGATAGCCGATTTGCAGACCTGGCATGGGGGTGGCTTCGCCCTCAATGTCTTTGTCAAGACCGGCCATGATTTTGAGCAAGGTGGATTTGCCAGAACCGTTGGTGCCTAAAACACCAATTTTGGCGCCTGGAAAGAAACTGAGCGAAATGTCTTTGAGAATTTGACGTTTGGGCGGCACGATTTTGCCGACCTTGTTCATGGTGTATACGTATTGAGCCATTTTGTGGAGTGCTAGAAACTAATGAGGGAATGTATAAATTAACCCTCTATTATCGCCTGTAACACCCCTTACAGACTGAAACTGCCAGAAATGCAAGATTTAGCTGCGTACGAACAAAGTCACCAGCGGTTTATCGCCCACTTGGCGACTCCAGTGGCCATGGACTTTGACGTCAAAAGTCGCACCAGCGGGCAGCACGTCGTCTGAATAAAACGACTCACCCTGTGCAAAAACGCGAGACGTACCGTCTTGCAGGCCAATTTCCATCGCGCCGCCCAAGATAAACACCCACTGCGGCGTGGTAGTGCAATGAAACTGGCTGCGAAAACCAACCGGGCTGTAGCGCATTTGATAACCACCAGAAGTGTGCAGTGCTGACAGCATGGCTTGCGGCGTGCCTTCAGTCAGGGGCAGCGCTTCTTCGCGGAATTTAGCAAAGCCATCTACGTCGGTGAACAAAATAACTTGGTTGAATGTTGTCATGGGGTGGTCATCGCGACTGAATCGATGAAAGAGTGAGTACTAACTTATTTGGCCAAATCTATTTATCTAAAGAATCGTCAAAAGCGATCAAGACCTTGAGCGACTGGCTCTTGTCGCAAGCTAATTTGAAGGCTTCTACTGCTGAATCAAACGGCAGGATGCTGGTAATCACTGGTTTCACGTCAATCAACCCTTTGTTCAAATAAGCCACGGCGTTGGCAAACTCGGCGTGAAAGCGGAAGGTGCCGCGCAAATCAATCTCTCTGGCTACGATTAGGTTCATCGGCAAGGTCATCTCCCCCCCCAATCCAACAGCGACGATCACGCCTTGCGGCGCCATCACGTCCAAACCCGCCTTGAGTGCGCGCTCATTGCCGGAACATTCAAACATCGCGCCAAACTGGCCTTTGTCCACCATGTATTTATCCAAACCTTGCGGGTTGGTCGCGAGATTGATGGTTTCGTCTGCACCCATTTTTCGGGCGCATTCCAGTGGCATCTCAGCCACGTCAGCAGCAACTATGCGGGCTGCGCCAGCACGGCGCAAACCACCAATCAATAGCGAGCCAATTGGCCCGCAACCAGTTACCAACACGGTTTTACCAAACACGCCGCCTGCGCGGTTGATGGCGTGCAGGCCCACACTTAAAGGCTCACACAGAGCCGCTTCAGACAAAGTGACGCTGTCATTGAGTGCATGGATTTGGTGTTGCTCCACGATGAGTGAATCCCTGAATGCACCTTGAATGTGTGGGAAAGGCATGGCACTGCCATAAAACCGCATCGCCAAACATTGGTTTTGCTGCCCCAAATGACAAAAACGGCAGTTCCCGCAAGGGCGTGAAGGCGAAATCGCCACGCGTTGGCCTTTCTTGAAGCCAATCGTCTCTGCCCCCACCTCCTCCACCACACCTGAAATTTCATGCCCCAAGGCCATCGGCTGTTTGATGCGTACAACACCGAAACCACCGTGTTGGTAGTAATGCAAATCCGAGCCACAAATACCGCCGAATGCGACACGTACGCGCAACTGCTTGGCGGACATGTTTTGCGGGTAATCGACCGCATCGGGGTCTAAATGGACAAGGCGCAGATCTAGCGCACCGTGACAAATGACAGCGCGGATACGGCGCTGTGTTGGATTCAAACTCTCATCACTCATGCTGATTTCAATACCGTTGATTTTTACAAAGTGGCAGTCACACCACCATCGACATATAAGATGTGACCATTGACAAAATTTGAGGCGTCGCTGGCTAAAAAGACCGCAGCACCCGCCAAGTCTTCGACATTGCCCCAACGTCGGCTGGGTGTACGGTTGATGAGCCAAGTGCTGAATTGCTCGTCTTTTACCAATTTTTCAGTCAGCTCGGTTTTGAAGTAGCCAGGCCCCAAGCCATTGACATTGATGCCATGCGGGCCCCAATCAATCGCCATGCCTTTGGTCAGCATTTTGACAGCACCTTTGCTGGCTGCGTAGGGTGCGATATTGGGACGTCCCAGTTCACTTTGCACAGAGCAGATATTGATGATCTTGCCGCGTTTGCGGGGGATCATGGCTTTGGCAACGGCCTGCCCCATAAAAAAGACGCTGTCTACATTAGTACGCATGATGGCATGCCAGTCGCTGTGCGGAAATTCATCCAGCGGTGCGCGGCGCGTCATGCCAGCGTTGTTGACCAAGATCTCAATCGCACCAATGTGCTTTTCAATGTCATGCACCGCAGTTTGCACAGCTTCTGCATTAGTCACATCAAAGCAGCGGCTGTGGACTTGGAAACCTTCGCTGCGCAGTTGCTCTGCAGCGGCACGCAGCTTGTGCTCACCCCGTGCATTGAGCACGATGGTCGCACCCGCTTGAGCCAAACCGCGCGCTAAGGCAAAACCAATACCGCCAGACGAACCAGTGATGAGCGCAACGCGGCCATCCAATTGAAACTGCTTAGCCATTATCATGCTGTCACTTGCCCTAAAAATTTATTCAACAAAATCTAAGCACCATTAATTAATCTAAACGTTTGCCGGTTTGTGCTTCAAAAATATGTGCTTTGCTTGCCGCCACTTCGATGCGAATCAAATCATCAGGCTGCGCATCAGTGCGGCCATGCATGACGGTGACGATGCGTGTGCCGCCGACTTCAAGCAGCAATTCTGTCTCTGCGCCAGTAGGCTCCACAACGATGACTTTGGCTTCAATGGTGTGGCCCGCGCTTTGACTTGGTGGAATAATTTTGATATCGCCCGGACGGATGCCGTAGCTCACCGCTTGACCGTCACGCCCTTGGCTGACACGCTCTACCGGCCACTGCGCGCCCAAAGCATCGACAAAGAATTTTCCTTCAACAGCACGCAGGTGACCTTCAAAAACATTCATGGAAGGTGAGCCAATGAACTGCGCGACAAACAAGTTGCCAGGACGGTCGAATAATTCTAGCGGTGTGCCGATTTGCTCAATGATACCGTCATGCATCACCACAATTCTATCGGCCAAAGTCATGGCTTCAATTTGATCGTGCGTCACATATACGGTGGTGGTTTTGAGACGTTGGTGCAGCGCCTTGATTTCAGCGCGCATGGATACGCGTAGTTTGGCATCCAAGTTAGACAAAGGCTCGTCAAACAAAAAGACTTTAGGATCACGCACAATCGCACGCCCCATCGCAACACGCTGACGCTGGCCACCTGAGAGCTCACGCGGAAAACGGTCTAACAATACGTCGAGATTCAAAATCTTCGCCGCTTTGCTGACACGCTCGTTGGTGATTTGATCATCCGCTTTACGCAGTTTCAAACTGAAGGCCATGTTGTCACGAACAGTCATGTGCGGATACAGCGCATAGCTTTGGAACACCATGGCAATGTCGCGATCTTTCGATTCAAGTTCGTTCACAACGCGGCCATCAATGGCAATGTCACCACCGCTGATTTCTTCTAAGCCCGCCAACATACGTAGCAGGGTAGATTTTCCACATCCAGATGGTCCGACTAAAACAACAAATTCACCATCAGTAATTTCAAAGCTGATGCCATGGATAATTTTGGTTTTGCCAAATGATTTTTCAATATTTCGAAATGATACGGATGCCATGAGTCGGCCTTTAATTTAATAGATTGGATTAATGGGTTTTATTGAGCGCTAACTTAATTTCAACCTAGCTCTTCACCGCACCAGCCGTTAAGCCAGAGACCATGTAGCGTTTAAAAGTGTAATAAATCGCAGCAGGCGGCAAGGCATAAATCAAACCTGTCGCCATCAACAACTCCCAAGGTGAATCGTCAGCACCCAAGAAGTTGCCAAGTGCCACGCCGAGGGTGATGGTAGATTCATTGGACAAAAGCAAAAATGCGTACAAATACTCGTTCCAAGCCAACAACAAAGCGTAAGTTCCCACAGCAACCAGAGATGGCACCATGAGCGGCAAGTACACCAAACGAAAGAGTTGCATCGCGGTTGCACCGTCCATTTTTGCAGCTTCATCCAATTCAAAGGGGAGCTTGTCAGACGCTTGTTTCAAGACCCAAATGCAGTACGGTGACGCAATTGTGACCATGGCCAAAATCAGGGACCATTGGTTGTTCAACAAACCATAGCTGCTCATGGTTTTGTACATCGGCACGGCCAAAAATGCTGCCGGGATAAAGTAAGTTGCTAAAGCCATGTTCATCACTGTGCGGCCACCACGCACTTTAAGGCGACTGATGGCAAATGCGGCTGTGGTCGCAATAATCAGCGTGATAGCCGCGACTGAAAATGCGATCACAAATGAATTGCCCAACTGTTGCCAAAAATGCGTCAGGTAGATGTGCTTTTGCTCAAAGACGACTCTGAAGTTATCCAGCGTAGGATCTTTAGGCCACAAGCGTCCTGATGTTGCTTGGTCACGCGGCGATATGGCGAACAAAAACAGGTGATACACCGGAATCATGGTCCACAAAAACACAGGGATGCCTACTAACAGGAGTTTGGCTTCTGTGCTGACTTGTTTTAAAGTGATTTTTTTCATGATTCAATTTCAATTAGTTTGATTCACTTATTTAGACAAACGTTTCATCATGAAATACACCAGTGGTAACACCATAGGTAATGCAACCACGATGGATGCCATCGCCAGTTCAATTTGATCCAATCTCAAGTACCGGATGCCCAAAGTTGCCAAGACGTGCGTCAAATCGGCTGGACCACCACCTGTGAGCAAATACACACTGTTGAAGTCTCCAAGTGACCAAATGGTAGAGAGCAACAATGAAGTAAGGTACACCGTTTTTAACGATGGCCAGGTGATGAACTTGAATTTTTGCCAATTCGTTGCGCCATCCACCGACGCAGCTTCATACTGCTCAGAAGGAATAGCCAATCGGGCTGCAACCAGAATCAAAGTCCAAAATGGCAATGATTTCCAAATGTGTGCCAAGATTGAAAACGAGAGTGCAAGCGTCGGATCATTGAGCCAATTCGGGCCATCAACGCCGGTAAGTTTAAAAATCAAAGTGTTGATCACGCCCCACTCAGGATTAAGCATGAAGCGGATCGACAAAATAGTGGGAATGGAAGGCACCGCCCATGGCAATATAAAAAGCAAGGACAACCATTTGATCCAAGTGCGGGTCTGCACAAAGAAGCCAGACAAAAACAAAGCAACAACCATTTTCAGGTTGATACCAACCGCCAAGAAAATAAAGGTATTGACGATTGAACGAAAGAAAATTGGATCTTCTGACAATTTAACGTAACTAGAAGGATCCTTCGCCAGCCAGAGACCATAGCCCACCGGATAGAGTACAAATATTAGAAACAGCAATATGTAAGGAATCAACAAAATGCGACCCCAGAACTCCCAAGAGGTGGTCGCTTTTTGGGGTGAACTTGCCGGCATCTGTGGTGTGTTAATCGTCAAAGTAGTCATGATAATTTCTGGTGAATGGCTACCAGCCCTCACTGGTTAGCCAATCTATTGATAACAACGAATTACGAAAATAACTACATCATTAACCCGCTACAGCTTTGATACGGGCAATCATTTCGTCTACAGCCTTGTCAACTGGTATTTTTTCACTGACCACGCGATTCATAGCTTTGGCCCACACGTTCTCATTATTCAAAATGGTGAACTTGTAGTTTTTAGCGAATTCAAAATTGACCGTGCCAGCTTGGAATTGGTTATGCACTGCCAAACGGTGTTTATCACCCTTCCAAAAAGCACTGGCCTGACCAACTTTGGTCACTGGGTACCAGCGACCCACAGAGCCTTCAACGTAAGGGCCTAAGTTTTCTTCAGCCATGATGAATTTGACAAAATCTTTAGCACGCTCTTTGTTTTTGGCATCTTTGAAGATAACGCCAACTTTGACTGCTGAGCGATACACCATTTTGGTGCCATCAGGCTTATTCGGAAAACCGGCCGTACGAATCAGCTCATAGTAATTCTTTTTGGCTATTGCGCGTTGCTCTGCCGTCAAAGTGTCATTTGTGGAATCATCCAACCACTTCGCAGCAATCGAAATTGTTGCGTTATGAGTCATGAGAGTCGTTTTATTGTGAAATGCGACGTTGTTGTCCGGATCCTTCCAGTTGGTGGATGACGGAGGCGTACAACCACGTGAATAAACATTGGTGTAATCCGTTAACGCGCTAATCAAACCAGCTCGCACCGCAGGATCGTCGACCAACAACTTGCCACTGTCACTTACCAGTTTGACGTTATAAGCATCCATGAAGGTGAGAAACGAGTAGAAGGAATCACTCGAGTCCACACCCATGGGTTGGCCAATGCCAAACGTACGTTTGCCTGTTTTTGCACGGTGTGCTGTTTGTGCTTTGTCGCACCAAAACGACCAGTAATCTGCCCATTTTGTAGGAATATCTGCTTCTGTCAAACCAGCTTCTGTCAGCATGTCAGACCAGTATTCGATGTGCATCGTTTGCTGTTTCATAGGAAACGCATAGTAGGCACGCTTTTTATCAACATCGTTGTACAAAAAGGTCGTCTCAACCGTATTGGTAGCAAATCGACTACGCATAGGATCTATCACACTGCTGACATCTTCAAGCTTGCCATCGAAAGCCCACTTGCCCACAACCTGAAAGTCGTACACGTCCGCATAAGCAACATCAGGTGGGTTTTTGGCATCCATCGCTGCTACAGATTTAGGAATACTTTCTTGAGGTGCATATTGCGACAGCTCAACCTTGACCTTTGTTTTGGCTTCAAATTTTTTGATAGCCGCAAACAAAGCATCATCTTCAGCTTTGTAATAGCCTTTCGCCCACCAGACGGTGAGTTTTTCTTGCGCCGCAGCCTGACCACCGGCAAGCAAGGCCGTGGTCATGCAAGCAGCCGTTGCTAGTAACTTAAATTTCATCTTGCTGTCTCCTTTGTGGTTATGTAATCGAACGGGAAATTAGATGTATTCAATCAAGCTGCACGAAGCTCAGAGGCTGGTTGATTGACGCGCGGCAAGCGGCGCCTAGAGCCTAGAATTTGCTCAATATCGGTATGTGCGCCATCTATCAGGACACCAATGGCACGTTCTGCTTGGACAGGGTCACGTGCAATGACAGCATCAAGAACCGCCCGATGCAGAGGTAATGAACTAAGCGGCCCCCCTTTTTTACTGGTTGACAACTCAAAGCTGGTACGCAACAAGGCACTCAAGGCCTTACTCATTTGTACCAACATCCGGTTATGAGAAGCAGCTAACAATCCTTGATGAAAGCGCAAATCAAACGTAATGTAATCGCCACCTTCGTACACGGCATGCTTCATGCCTGCATATGCTGCTTCAATTTGTGCAATGTCTGCTTCTGTCGCACGTTGCGCTGCAAACTTAACAGCTGCAGGCTCAACCACACGGCGCAAATCTTGCAAATCACGAATGAATTCTGGCGTCAAACCAGCCTTCGCTTGCCAAGCAATCACATCAGCATCAAACCAATTCCACAGGTCAGATGACAACACACGCGTACCCACTTTTGGACCTGTATGAATCAAGCCCTTGGCCACCAATGATTTGATGGATTCGCGCACCACCGTGCGGCTGACACCCAGCTCTTCACACAGCACAGGCTCTGGCGGAATAGCGCCACCCTCGGTGTAGCGTCCAGCCACAATGGCTTCACCCAAAAAGTCAACCGTGTTGCCGTGGACATTTTTAATCATGGCCAATTTTGTCGCTTTAACGCACCGGTGTAAGCAAGGGCTTACCCGCGAAATGCGCTTGCAAATTTCCAAAAGCCAAGTCCGCCATAGCACGACGCGTTTGCCAAGTCGCACTGGCAATGTGCGGTGTTAAGACCACGTTAGACATAACACACAGGCTGTCAGGAACATTCGGCTCATCCTCAAAAACATCAAGCGCTGCGCCTGCGATCACGCCATTTTGCAAAGCTGCAATCAAGGCTGTTTGATCTACCACTGAACCACGAGCCACGTTGATCAAATAACCTTTAGCACCCAGTGCAGCCAAGACTTCCGCATTGATCAAACCACGTGTACCAGAACCGCCAGGTGTAATCACCATTAAAAAATCAACCTGCGCAGCCAATGCAGCCGGCGTTGGATAGTAGGTGTAGCTGCAATCCGCTTTGGGGTTGCGAGAGGTGTAGGAAATGCTCATGCCAAAACCTTCTGCACGAGCTGCAATTGCGCCACCAATCCGTCCTAGGCCGACAATACCCAATCGCGCACCCGTGACTTTGCGCCCGAGTTGCAGGGGACCGCTTGGCCATTTGCCAGAGCGCACGTATTGATCTGCTTGCGGCACCGTACGAGCTACGGCTAACATTAAAGCCATCCCCATATCGGCCACATCATCCGTCAAAACATCTGGGGTGTTTGTGAGAGGAATGCCTCGCTCGTGCGCTGCTGGCACATCGTAACGGTCATAGCCCACACCAAAGACTGAGATCATCTCTAAGGATGGTAATTGCGCCATGAGTTCACGTGTGACTTGTGACTCGCCACCGCCAGCAATCGCTTTGATGCGCGGCGCGATCAAGGCAAAGGCCGCAGGATCAGTCTCATGGGTACGGTCATGCACCACGTAAGAAGCTTGAAGCTCTTGCATATAAGGAGGCCACAATTTGGCAACGACCAAGATTTCAGGTTTAGACAATTCAACTCCAAAGCGGCTATAAATTATTTTTTAACCATCTCACAAATTTAAGAAATTGTGTTTGCGTTAATGCCGCTATCGTATTACCATAAGATGATTAATTAATCAGGGTATACCCGAAATTTCTCATTTTTCCACTTAAGAAAATTGCAATATATGAGCCAAAAACCGAAGAAACCAGCCCATGAACTCCGAAGTCAGCAATGGTTTGGTCGGCAAGACCGCGATGGTTTTGCTTACCGCAGTTGGGTCAAAGGCAAGGGCGTACCACATGACCAATTTGATGGACGCCCAGTGATCGGTATTTGCAACACCTTCAGTGAACTCACCCCCTGTAACTCACACTTTCGCACACTCGCAGAGCAAGTGAAAATAGGTGTTTACGAGGCTGGCGGTTTCCCGCTTGAATTCCCAGTAATGTCTCTGGGCGAAACTTTGCTGCGCCCTACTGCGATGCTGTACCGCAACCTAGCCAGCATGGATGTTGAAGAAAGTATTCGCGGTAACCCAATTGATGGCGTGGTGCTACTCATGGGCTGTGACAAAACAACGCCGTCTTTGGTCATGGGCGCTGCTAGTGTTGACTTGCCCACCATAGGCGTGAGTGGTGGGCCGATGTTGAGTGGTAAATGGCGCGGCCAAGAACTAGGCTCTGGCACCGGCGTGTGGAGCATGAGCGAACAAGTGCGGGCGGGTACGCTCAAACTACAAGACTTTTTTGAAGCAGAAAGTTGCATGCACCGCAGCCATGGCTCGTGTATGACGATGGGCACAGCCTCCACCATGGCTAGCATGATTGAAGCACTGGGCATCGGCCTACCAGGTAATGCGGCCTACCCCGCAGTAGATGGGCGCCGCAACGTACTGGCACGCATGGCTGGGCGTCGCGCCGTACAGATGGTGCATGAGGATATGAAACTGTCCGACGTCATGACCCGCAAAGCCTTTGAAAACGCCATCGTCACGCTTGCTGCGGTTGGCGGCTCCACCAACGCCGTGATTCACTTGGTGGCCATGGCACGGCGTATTGGTGTGGAACTGAGTATCGATGATTTTGACCGCTTGGCAAGCGATTTGCCGTGCTTAGTGAACCTGCAACCTTCAGGCAAATTCTTGATGGAAGATTTTTGCTACGCAGGCGGCTTACCAGCGGTGATGAAAGAAATTTCACACCTGCTGCATACCGACATCGTGACCGTGACCGGTCAAACCGTGGCTGAGAATATTGCCAGCGCTGAAAACTACAACACCGAGGTCATCACGCCATTGGCCAGTCCGTTTAAAGACAAAGCCGGTATCGCCATTTTGCGCGGCATTTTGTCGCCGCGTGGCGCGGTGATTAAGCCCAGCGCTGCGACGCCGTCACTCTTGGTGCATACGGGTCGTGCTGTGGTCTTTGAAGACATTGAAGATTTCCATAAACGCATTGATGACGAAGATTTAGACATCGACGAAACTTGCGTCATGGTACTCAAAAACTGTGGCCCCAAAGGTTACCCCGGCATGGCTGAAGTGGGCAATATGCCCTTGCCACCGAAAATTCTTCGCAAAGGCATCACCGACATGGTGCGCATCAGCGATGCACGCATGAGCGGCACCGCGTATGGCACGGTGGTGCTGCACACTGCGCCCGAAGCCGCAGCGGGTGGACCTTTGGCGGTGGTGCAAAACGGTGACTTGATCGAGTTGAATGTCCCTGAACGCAAACTGCATTTGCACATCAGCGATGAAGAGTTGTTACGTCGCTTAGCATTGTGGACTGCGCCTAAACCACCTATGGATTCTGGCTACTGGAAGCTCTACATTGACCACGTTTTGCAAGCTGATGAAGGTGTGGACTTGGATTTCTTGGTCGGAAAACGCGGTGCGTTTGTACCCCGTGATAACCATTAATTTTTTAACTTAAATACTATTATATTCATAGCAATATAGATAATAAATACGTCAGCTACAGTCATATTTAGGCATAAAAAAGCCCTGCAAGGCAACTGGCAGGGCTTTTTGCTATCTAGCTGACTGGGTTATGCAGTCGCTGCGGCTTTATCTGCTGCATCCGTCACATCGGTGAAGTCAGGCATTTTGTCAAAATTCATGTATTGATAAATTTTGTCGCTTGCTGCGGTCAACACACCCATGTCAGCCATGTACTCGGTTTTGGTGGGGATGCGGCCTAGCTTGGAGCAAATAGCGGCGAGTTCAGCACTACCCAAATACACGAAACTGTTTTTACCCAAACGGTTCGGGAAGTTACGGGTCGAGGTTGAGAACACGGTCGCGCCCTCTTTCACCTGCGCTTGGTTACCCATGCACAAGCTGCAGCCTGGCATTTCCATACGCGCACCGGCACTGCCCAAGACGCCGTAATGGCCTTCTTCGCTAAGTTGATGGGCGTCCATCTTCGTCGGTGGTGCAACCCACAATTTGACTGGGATGTCGCGCTTGTTTTCCAACAATTTTGAGGCTGCACGGAAGTGGCCGATATTGGTCATGCAAGAGCCAATGAACACTTCGTCAATCTTGGCACCAGCCACATCAGACAATGTTTTCACATCATCTGGGTCGTTCGGGCAAGCGACGATAGGCTCATGGATGTCGGCCAAGTCAATCTCAATAACCGCAGCATATTCAGCATCTGCATCGCCTTTGAGCAACTCAGGCTTGGCCAACCAAGCTTCCATCGCGGCGATACGGCGATTGATGGTGCGCACGTCTTGGTAACCGGTTGCAATCATCCACTTCAACATCGTGATGTTGCTGGTGATGTACTCAATGATCGGCTCTTTGTTCAAGTGCACGGTACAGCCGCCAGCAGAACGCTCGGCAGACGCGTCAGACAACTCAAACGCTTGCTCGACTTTGAGGTCTGGCAAGCCTTCAATTTCCAAAATACGGCCTGAGAAAATGTTTTTCTTGCCTTGCTTAGCGACGGTCAAGTGGCCTGCTTTGATAGCGTACAACGGAATCGCGTTCACCAAGTCACGCAGCGTGACGCCAGATTGCATTTTGCCTTTGAAGCGAACCAACACGCTCTCTGGCATGTCCAATGGCATCACGCCAGTAGCCGCACCAAACGCGACCAAACCAGAACCTGCTGGGAAGCTGATGCCGATTGGGAAACGGGTGTGGCTGTCTCCGCCTGTGCCCACAGTGTCTGGCAGCAACATGCGGTTCAACCAGCTGTGGATGATGCCATCACCTGGACGCAACGGGATACCGCCACGGTCAGTCATAAATTCTGGCAACTCGTGGTGCATTTTCACGTCGACTGGTTTCGGGTACGCTGCGGTGTGGCAGAAAGACTGCATCACCAAGTCAGCGCTGAAACCCAAGCACGCCAAGTCTTTCAACTCATCGCGAGTCATGGGGCCGGTAGTATCTTGTGAACCCACGCTGGTCATTTTAGGTTCGCAATACGTGCCTGGACGGACGCCTTGTTGATTACCACCCACGACTGGCAAACCACATGCGCGACCCACCATTTTTTGTGCCAAAGTGAAGCCTTTTTTAGTGTCTGTTGGGTTTTGTGGCAAACGGAACAGCGTCGATACAGGCAAGCCCAGTGCTTCGCGCGCTTTGGACGTTAAACCGCGACCGATGATGAGCGGAATACGACCACCGGCACGCACTTCGTCAAACAGCACATCGCTCTTCAATTGGAACTCGGCAATCACTTTGCCGTCTTTGAGGGCTTTACCGTCGTAAGGGCGCAGCTCAACCACATCACCCATGTTCATGTTGCTCACGTCCAACTCAATCGGCAAAGCGCCCGAGTCTTCCATGGTGTTGTAGAAAATGGGGGCAATTTTGCTACCCAAACACACGCCCCCAAAACGCTTATTTGGTACAAACGGAATATCTTCACCGGTGAACCACAGCACCGAATTGGTGGCTGATTTACGGCTAGAGCCGGTACCAACCACATCGCCAACGTAGGCGACCAAATTGCCTTTGGCTTTCAAGTCATTGATGAATTTGACGGGGCCACGCTTGCCGTCTTCTTCTGGCACAACGCCAGGACGCGCATTTTTGTGCATTGCTAAGGCGTGCATCGGGATGTCTGGGCGGCTGAAAGCGTCTGGCGCGGGCGACAAATCGTCGGTATTGATCTCGCCTTCCACTTTGAACACGGTCAAAGTGATGGACTTTGGCACTTCAGGGCGGCTGGTAAACCACTCCGCATCAGCCCAACTTTGCAGTACGGACTTGGCAAAGGCGTTGCCTTTGTCGGCTTTTTCTTTGACGTCATGAAACTGGTCAAACATCAACAACGTTTTCTTCAAACCAGCTGCGGCTTCGGCAGCTACGGCTTCGTCATCCAACAAAGCCACCATCGGGCCAATGTTGTAACCACCTAACATGGTGCCCAACAAAGTTGTAGCTTGCGCGCGGCTGATCAAAGCACACTTTTCAGTACCCATAGCCACAGCGGCCAAATAGCTGGCTTTGACTTTGGCTGCAGCGTCCACACCTGCAGGAACGCGGTGCGTGATCAACTCAACCAGCGTCGCTTCTTCACCCGCTGGTGGCGCTTTGAGCAGTTCTATCAGTTCTGCGGTTTGCTTGGCAGACAGTGGCAGCGGCGGAATGCCAAGTGCTGCGCGTTCTGCGACGTGGGTTCGATAGGCTTGTAACATCTCAATCTCCTGGTTGCAATAAAAGTAATCGGTAAAAAAGTTTTCGGAAAGACGGTCATGCGGACTCGGTTAAGTACTATTTCCCAACATTTCTAAGCATAAATCGTACTCAAACCCTAAATAACATGTGTTTTTGCTTTTAGCCGGCGTATTTATTCAATAGTTAGCTATAAATTTTATAGTATTTATAAATAAATTGACCTACTTTGGTGCATCAAGCAAGCCTGGTGTCGCATTTTTTTTCATCGCCAAAGCCACTGCGGCTTGGGCATCGTTGATGCAATCGTCGGCCAAGCGAGCACCCAATTTGTGGTTCATCATCATGGATTTGTTCGACATTTGTAGCCAAACCGCACCTTCTTTTTTGTCTTCTAATCGCAATGCGCCACTTGTAGTCACCACAGGATGCATGTGATAGGTGCGGTTTTTTAAGTTCACATGAAAGTAGCCTGCCGACTTTGCATCGGGCGTTAAAGTCACTGCCACACCCGCTTCGCAAGCTTGGCGTCCTGTATGCACATTGGGCACCAGCGCCAATTGCGCAGCCGTCAAAGGCGTCTCTGCTTCGTCCGCACGGCCGGCTTGCTCCGCTTGCGACTTGGTTTTTGCTTTCGCTTTGCTGGTGGTTTCTGACAGAGCTGCCATCGGCAAACTCAATACCAAAGCGACCAAACTCAATGCTTTTAAAGAAATTAGAGATTTCATGGAGACTCCTAAAGTAGTTCCGAGGGATGATTCTTCGCTGTTCATTCGGGCTTTCCAGACTAGAAATAGGCAGCAACAGGCTGACTTAGTTGACGCCCTGTTTGGTGAGCGCGCTCAAGTACTTGCCAATAGTAGCGGTAGCTGGCACGGTCATGTAACTTGCCTTTGTAACTAATCGGTGCCCAGTCTGCGCCAGCACCTGCGGCAATAATCTGGCTTGCCGTATCAATTTCTTGCTCACTCGGCGCAAAAGCGGTCAAAATGGGACGAATTTGGCTGGGATGGATGCTCCACATACGCGTAAAGCCAAATTCCTGGGATGCGCGACTGGCTGCGACACTGATAGCGGCACTGTCCGCAAACTCAGTCACCACACAATGCGACGGCACTTTGCCAAAAGCATGACAGGCGCTGGCAATATCTAGTTTGGCTCGAACCACCAAAGGGTGCGTGAACTGGCCGGCAGACGTCATGGCATGGGAAGGAATAGCACCACCATGGCTAGACACAAAATCCATCAAGCCAAAACTGAGTGATTGCACACGCGGATGGGCGGCAATCTCAAAAGCGCGATGGACGGCGGCAGGGGATTCAATCAACACATGCAAGGACAAAGGTTTCGTCTTTGCAGCCAGCCCATTGCTTTGCTGCGCGGCGTCTATCAACTTGACGGCAAGCTGGACATCGTCAAGTGATTCAACCTTAGGCACCATCACATGGCACAAGGACTGCGCAGCTTGGCCCACGATGATTTGAATATCAGATGCAAAAGAAGCATTATCGACTGCGTGCACTCTAGCAGCAACACGATTTGCTATATTTTTAGTAGCAATATATGCTTTATTAGCGACGGCCACAACCATATTAGCATGGTCAACCTCACCCCCCACTGGAGCGCCATCTTCGCAGTCCAGCGTCACGTCAAAAACGCAAGCGCCGAACTCCTGGGTCATCTCCGCTTGCAGCTGCAAGCTTTTGGTCATCCGCGCTTCTACGCCGCAATAGTGGTCGCAAACCGGTAGCGATATAGCCCCAGCTTGCGCTCCCAACAAAATATTGCGCGGATGAACCATGTCAGTAATTACAGCAAATGCGCAACGCCTTTTTGCTCTTCTTGCAGCTCAGCCAAAGTCTTGTTGATGCACTCTTGGCTGAACGCGTCAACCGGCAAGCCTTCAACGACTTTGTATTCGCCGCCTTCGCAGGTCACGGCAAAGCCAAACATGGTGTCTTTTGGAATACCGTATTGGCCATCTGAAGGAATACCCATGGTGACCCACTTGCCATTGGTACCCAAGGCCCAGTCGCGCATGTGGTCAATAGCTGCGTTAGCTGCAGAAGCGGCTGAAGACACGCCACGTGCAGCAATGATGGCTGCACCACGTTTGCCAACGGTTGGCAAGAAGGTGTTGGCATTCCAGTCTTGATCGTTGATCATGTCTTTGACAGACTCGCCCTTGATGGTGGCAAAGCGGTAGTCAGCATACATGGTTGGTGAGTGGTTGCCCCACACGGTCAATTTTTCAATGTCTGCCACAGCTTTGCCTGTTTTAGAAGCAATTTGTGACGCAGCACGGTTATGGTCCAAACGCAACATGGCCGTAAAGTTTTTACGTGGCAGGTCAGGTGCGCTTTTCATCGCGATGTAAGCATTGGTGTTGGCTGGGTTGCCGACGACCAGAACGCGCACGTCGCGGCTGGCAACGGCGTTCAGCGCTTTACCTTGAGCGGTGAAGATTTCAGCGTTGACGGCCAACAATTCAGCGCGTTCCATGCCTGGGCCACGTGGACGTGAACCAATGAGCAAGGCGTAATCCACGTCTTTGAAAGCAGTCATTGGGTCGCTGTGCGCTTCCATGCCCACCAAGAGCGGAAAGGCGCAATCTTGCAATTCCATCATCACGCCTTGCAAGGCTTGCTGGGCTTTTTCCACAGGTACTTCCAACAGACTCAGCACAACGGGCTGGTCTTTACCCAACATTTCGCCCGATGCAATGCGAAACAAGATGGCGTAACCAATTTGACCTGCGGCACCAGTGACGGCTACACGAACGGGCTTTTTGCTCATAGAAAACTCCAAAAAAGGGTGATAACTGATTAAAAGAAAGGGAAAAGCGCTAAAAACAGCCTTAGAGTTTACTCTCGAAAACCCTTACAAACCCTTACTCGTCAATTTGTCTTATGTCTTATATAAGATATGATTGAGGAAATGGCACAAATAGAGACATCCTTACCTTCGACGCCCGCTGAACCCCTCAGTTTTACAGAACCGGCCACGCCCGCTTTCAGTCCTTTGTACCAACAAATCAAAGGTCTGATGCTGCAAAGCCTGCAAGGCGGTGAGTGGAAACCTGGCGAAGTTATTCCCAGTGAAATGGATTTGGCTGCACGCTTTAGAGTCAGTCAAGGCACCATGCGTAAAGCCATTGACGAGTTAGCGGCTGAAAACTTACTGGTACGCCGCCAAGGTAAAGGGACTTTTGTGGCCACGCATGCCGAAACGCATGTGCAATACCGGTTTCTCAAACTCGTCCCAGACGCGGGCGACCAAAGCAGCGAAGGCCCTGCAGATCGTCATATTGTGGAGTGCAAACGCATTCGAGCGAGTGCAGAAATAGCCAAATTACTGCACTTACGCACAGGCGACCCCGTCTTACAGGCACAGCGTGTGCTCTCTTTTGCCGGGATACCGACCATCTTGGAAGATCTTTGGTTGCCAGGCGGCCCCTTCAAAGGGCTCACTGCAGAGCGTTTGGCGCAGTACAACGGCCCCATGTACGCCTTGTTTGAGACTGAATTTGGCGTTCGCATGGTCCGTGCGACTGAAAATATTCGTGCCATAAAACCTGACGCAGCGCAGTGTTCTTTGCTAAAAATAGCGTCTGACACGCCTTTATTGAGTGTGGAGCGCGTTGCCTACACTTATAACGACGCACCCATGGAGCTGCGAAGAGGCTATTACCTCACCGAAACCCATCATTACAGAAACGAGCTCAGCTGAGCTAAAGCATACACATGTGATTAGCTCAACCATTCCTTGCAATTTTCATGTCAGCTTGTTGCGGTGCAATAGAATTTGGTAGTAACCCGTATATTCGATGCAAAATGTTGCAAAATAGTTAGTTATGGATTTTGCTGCAATTACAAAAAAAAATTCTAGTTTCCTCTTAGTTTTCTATCACCTTCTTGCCTGTGACCTTTTGAAAGTAACTTCATGACTGAATCCACCGCCGCGACCAAGCCTAAACGGCCCGAGTTTCGAAACATCAGCGCCTTCAAAGACCTGACCACCTACCGCATGACGCCAGCTGCTTGGGTGTCGATCTTGCACCGCGCCAGTGGCGCCATCATGTTTTTGCTGATGCCTTTCATCATTTGGATGTTTGATACCTCGGTCAGCTCAGAAATCTCTTTTGCAAAATTTAGCAGCGTTTTCAGCAGCGGTGCAGGCTTTGTACCGGGCTGGCTCTTCAAACTTGTAGCTTTGGCCTTGATTTGGGCATATCTGCAGCACTTTATTGCAGGTTTACGTCATTTATTCATGGATTTGAACCATGACAAAACCACCAAAGAGTTTGGCAAATCGTCAGCACAAATTGTTTTGGTCTTGAGCCTAGGTTTGACCTTTGTCTTGGCGCTCAAACTGTTCGGCGTGTATTGATCTGAAGCCAATCACATCCCTCAAGAATAAGGAATAACAACATGGCAGTAAATTATGGTTCCAAACGCATCGTTGTCGGTGCGCATTACGGTACAGGCGACTGGCTCAGCCAACGCGTCACAGCCGCCCTCATGGCATTGTTCACGGTACTGGTACTTGGCCAAGTGATCTTCAACAAAGGCCCGATGGGTTACGAAAAATGGGCAGGTATTTTTGCCGCTCATTGGATGAAGACGCTCACTTTTGTCGTCATCATCGCGTTGCTTTATCACGTGTGGGTAGGCATGCGTGATATTTGGATGGACTACATCCAACCCGTTGGCATCCGTTTATTGATGCAAGTATTCACCATCGTCTGGCTCGTCGCGTGTGCGGGCTGGGCTATTCAAGTTCTCTGGAGACTGTAAGTCATGGCAATCACTTCCCCTAACCCTATGCTGTCAGCGGCAACAGCTGCAGTAACCAAACGTAAATTTGATGTTGTTATCGTTGGCGCTGGTGGCTCTGGTATGCGCGCTTCTTTACAACTGGCTCGTGCGGGTCTCAATGTTGCAGTCTTGTCAAAAGTGTTCCCCACTCGCTCACACACTGTAGCCGCACAAGGTGGTATTGGCGCTTCTTTGGGCAACATGAATGCCGACAACTGGCACTACCATTTTTATGACACTGTCAAAGGTTCTGATTGGCTCGGAGACCAAGACGCGATTGAATTCATGTGCCGTGAAGCACCGAATGTGGTGTATGACTTAGAGCACATGGGCATGCCGTTTGACCGCAACCCCGATGGTACGATTTACCAACGTCCATTTGGTGGCCACACTGCCAACTACGGTGAAAAAGCTGTAGAACGCGCTTGTGCTGCCGCTGACCGTACCGGCCACGCCATGTTGCACACGCTGTACCAACAAAACGTGCAAGCCAAGACCCAGTTTTTCGTGGAGTGGATGGCACTCGACTTGATTCGCGACGCAGCTGGCGACGTGGTCGGCGTGACTGCGCTTGAAATGGAAACTGGCGAGATTCACATTTTGGAAGCCAAAACCACCTTACTCGCCACTGGCGGCGCAGGTCGTATTTTTGCAGCCTCTACCAATGCTTTCATCAACACCGGTGACGGCTTGGGCATGGCGGCGCGTGCGGGCATTCCTTTACAAGACATGGAGTTTTGGCAATTCCACCCGACCGGCGTGCACGGCGCAGGCGTGTTGTTGACCGAAGGCTGCCGTGGCGAAGGCGCTATTTTGCGCAATAGCAACGGTGAGCGCTTCATGGAGCGTTATGCCCCAGCTTACAAAGATTTGGCACCGCGTGACTATGTCTCACGCTGCATGGATCAAGAAATCAAAGAAGGCCGTGGTTGTGGCCCGAACAAAGACTACATCAATTTGGACATGACCCATTTGGGCGCAGACACCATCATGAAGCGACTGCCTTCAGTGTTTGAGATTGGCCACAACTTTGCCAATGTCGACATCACCAAAGAACCGATTCCAGTGGTGCCAACGATTCATTACCAAATGGGCGGCATCCCGACCAACATCAACGGTCAAGTGGTCACTCAAAACGCTGACAACCAAAGCGAAGTGGTGAACGGCTTGTACGCGGTGGGCGAATGTTCTTGCGTCAGCGTCCACGGGGCAAACCGCTTGGGTACAAACTCGTTGCTCGACTTGCTGGTGTTTGGCCGCGCTGCTGGCAACCACATTGTTGAGTTCAATGCCAAAAACAAAACCCACAAACCGTTGCCAGCTGATGCTGCAGATGCTTCTCTGGCTCGCGTCGCTCGCTTGGACGCAACTGTTGGTGGCGAGTATGCGCAAGATGTTGCTGACGACATCCGTAAAACCATGCAAGACCATGCAGGCGTGTTCCGCACCCAAATCAGCATGGATGAAGGCGTCAAGAAAGTTGCTGAATTGCGCAAACGCGTGGCCAACATCAACCTCAAAGACAAATCAAAAGTCTTCAACACCGCGCGCATTGAAGCGCTTGAAGTAGACAACTTGATTGAGGCGGCGCAAGCCACCATCGTGTCTGCTGCAGCCCGCCATGAGAGCCGTGGCGCACACACCGTCAATGACTACGGCGATTCAGTAGCGCACCCCAATGGTCGCAACGACACCGATTGGCACAAACACACTTTGTGGGACAGCGCTACGAATGCTTTGTCTTACAAACCCGTCAAGATGAAGCCATTGACCGTTGATTCGATTCCATTGACCGTTCGTACTTTCTAAAAATATAAACAAATTATTTAGAAAATTAATTTAGAGAACACAAAATGACCTTAACTCCTCAATTGCGCACCTTCAAGATCTATCGCTACGACCCTGACACCGACGCTAAACCATACATGCAAACCATCCAAGTTGAACTGGACGGTTCTGAACGCATGCTCTTGGATGCCTTGATGAAACTCAAAGCGCAAGACCCTAGCATCACCTTTCGCCGCTCATGCCGCGAAGGTGTGTGCGGCTCTGACGCGATGAACATCAACGGTAAAAACGGTCTGGCTTGTTTGACCAATATGTTGACGCTCAAAGGCACCATCGTCTTGAAGCCGTTGCCAGGTTTGCCTGTTATTCGCGATTTGATCGTCGATATGACGCAGTTTTTCAAACAGTACAACTCGATCAAACCTTATTTGATCAACAGTACAACGCCGCCTGAAAAAGAGCGTTTGCAAAGCCCAGAAGAGCGTGATGAGCTGAATGGCTTGTACGAGTGCATTTTGTGCGCCAGCTGCTCAACCTCTTGCCCAAGCTTCTGGTGGAACCCAGACAAGTTTGTCGGCCCCGCTGGTTTGCTGCAAGCCTACCGATTCATTGCAGACAGCCGTGACGAAGCGACTGCTGAGCGCTTGGACAATTTGGAAGACCCATACCGCTTGTTCCGCTGCCACACCATCATGAATTGCGTTGATGTTTGCCCTAAAGGTTTGAACCCCACCAAAGCCATCGGCAAAATCAAAGAGATGTTGGTGATGCGTACGGTTTGATATGACCACCGCGCTCATCAATGAACGAGAACTCAGCAAACTACGCTGGCGTTGCCGCCGTGGCTTGTTAGAGAACGACTTGTTCATTGAGCGCTTTTTTAACAAATTTGCGAGCAGCCTAACCGTCAAGCAAGCGCAAGGTCTGAATGTTTTAATGGATTTAAGCGATAACGATTTGCTGGATTTGAACTTGGCACGGAAATCGC
Source organism: Polaromonas sp. (assembly GCA_043775055.1). Taxonomy (GTDB): domain Bacteria; phylum Pseudomonadota; class Gammaproteobacteria; order Burkholderiales; family Burkholderiaceae_C; genus Aalborgiella. The sequence continues at coordinate 1,416 of JAYVSU010000041.1, read as the reverse complement.
TTTATGAATTGGTAGCCAGTAGCCCAGCTTTAGACTGCGCTGAAGCACGCGAAGTTTTAGCTATGCTCCAGCAAAAAGATAAGCATTGATACTACGCATTTCGTACGAATTTAAGAATTAATAACCAGAGCCACAGAGGACCACCATGAAACTAGCAGATAACAAAGCAACACTGTCGTTTAGCAACGGTAGTCCGAGTATCGATATGCCCGTGTACCACGGCACCGTCGGTCCAGACGTGATCGATATTCGTAAACTCTATGCGCAAACTGGCATGTTTACCTATGACCCTGGCTTTTTGTCCACAGCGGCTTGCCAATCTGCCATCACCTACATTGACGGCGACAAAGGCGAATTGTTGTACCGTGGCTACCCGATTGAGCAATTGGCCACCAACTGCGACTTTTTAGAAGCCAGCTACTTGCTCTTGTATGGCGAGTTACCGAACGAAAAGCAAAAGAAAGACTTCACCAAACTCGTGACCAACCACACCATGGTCAACGAGCAAATGCAATTCTTCTTGCGCGGCTTCCGCCGTGATGCGCACCCGATGGCCATCATGACTGGCTTGGTAGGCGCTTTGTCTGCTTTCTACCATGACAGTACAGACATCAACAACCCTGCACATCGCGAGATTTCTGCGATTCGTTTGATCGCCAAAATGCCAACTCTGGTCGCTATGGCGTACAAATACACCGTCGGTCAGCCTTTCGTCTACCCACGCAACGATTTGAGCTACGCCGGCAATTTCTTGCACATGATGTTTGCGACGCCGTGCGAGCCTTACGTTGTCAGCCCTGTGTTGGAGCGCGCTTTGGACCGCATCTTCACATTGCACGCAGACCACGAGCAAAACGCATCAACATCAACTGTGCGCTTGTGCGGCAGTTCAGGTACCAACCCGTTCGCAGCGATTGCCGCTGGCGTGGCTTGCCTCTGGGGCCCCGCACACGGCGGCGCGAACGAAGCTTGCTTGAACATGCTTGAAGACATCCAAAAAATGGGTGGCGAGAGCAAAGTGGCTGAATTCATGGAAAAAGTCAAAGACAAAAACTCCGGCGTCAAGCTGATGGGTTTTGGTCACCGCGTTTACAAAAACTACGACCCACGCGCCAAATTGATGCAAGAAACTTGCAAAGAAGTGCTGGCTGAGTTGGGTTTGGAAAACGACCCCTTGTTCAAATTGGCCATGGCTTTGGAAAAAATTGCTTTGGAAGACGACTACTTCGTGCAGCGTAAGTTGTACCCGAACGTGGACTTCTACTCCGGCATCGTGCAGCGCGCTATTGGTATCCCAACACCGTTGTTCACCGCTGTGTTCGCCTTGGCACGTACGACAGGCTGGATTGCCCAATTGAACGAAATGATTGGCGACCCAGAGTACAAAATTGGCCGTCCACGCCAGTTGTTCACCGG
>JAYVSU010000040.1:0-27891 GCA_043775055.1 Polaromonas sp. | reverse complement strand
TGGGCGTAGACGCTGCGCACTTTGTCCAGCGTGGCAGGCATGCGGCCGGCTTTGAGGTAGTGGGCTGCTGTGGCTTGGGCGAAGGTGCTGGTGTGGGCGTCGCTGAACTGTTTGCACATGGTGGCGTTGGCCAAGAGTGCGGGCGGGGCAATCATCCAGCCCACGCGCAGGCCAGGGCTGAGGACTTTGCTTAAGGACCCGCAGTGGACCAGTAATTCGCGGGCTCCGGGCACGTCCTTCGACAACGCCAACAGGCTTGGCGGCGGCGCGGCGTTGAAGTAAAGGTCGCCATACGGGTCATCTTCTACTATCACCGTGTTGTATTTGACCGCCATTTCCAACACTTTTTTACGGCGCTCTAGGCTCAGCAAGGCACCGCTGGGGTTGCCAAAGGTGGGAATGAGGTAGGCAAACTTCGGCTTATGCAGTGCAATCAACTCTTCCAGCTTGTCAGTTTGCACGCCGTTCTCGTCAATCGGTGCGGTGATGATCTCAGCACCGTAGAGGCGGAAGCATTGGATGGTGGCAAGAAAGGTGGGGCCTTCGACGATCACTTTGTCGCCGGGGCTGATCAAGGTTTTGCCCAGCAAATCCAAGCCCTGCTGGCTGCCGGTGGTGACGATGAGGCCTTCGGGCGTGACGTCTGCGCAGCCTTTGCTTTGCATGAAGGCCGCAAGTTGCTCGCGCAGCGGGTTGTAGCCTTCGGTTGCGCCGTATTGCAGTGCCGCGCCGGGTTCTTCAGTCAAAGCGGTGTTGACAGCTTCGCGGATGCCGTCCACGTCAAACATAGCGCTGTCTGGAAAGCCGCCGGCAAAACTGATGATGCCGGGCTTGCCCAGCAGCTTGAAGAGTTCGCGGATGGCGGAGGTTTCTACGTTTTGGAGGCGGGTGGCGAATTGCATACGTGTTTCCGTGATTGAGGGCAGAGATACATATCCTCCGTTCGGACTGAGCTTGTCGAAGTCTCAAAGAACCCTTCGACAAGCTCAGGGCGAACGGATTAAATAGATTAGTTTGTTACTGGATACATTGTGCATAGTTTTGAGGCTATTTTTGCACCTGCTTTGCAGCATGGTAGGCGTGCGTGCCGCGCGTGAGCACTTGGTCTGTAGCCAGCAACTGCCCAGGCGCCAAATCCGCGCTGCCTTGCAGGCGCTGGTAGGTGCTGGTGAAGTCAATGTGCGCCAGCTCCAGCAGCTGCTCCATGTTTTTGACGGCAAAGTAGGTTTCTTGAAAGTCGTCAATGCGGTACTGGGTTTGCATGACACGCTCCAAATCGAACAACACGCGGTTAGGCGATGCGTCGTCGAGTGCAAAAATAGACTCGCTGTACGACGAGGCAATGCCCGCGCCGTAGATGCGCAAGCCATCGGCCTGCTGGATCAAACCAAACTCCACGGTGTACCAATAGACGCGCGCCAGTTTCTCCAGCATGCCGAGCTTTTGGGCCTTCAGGCCGCCTGCACCGTAGGCTTGGATGTAGTCGGCCAGGGTGCTGTTCATCAACATGGGGACGTGGCCAAAAACGTCGTGAAAGACGTCTGGCTCCTCCAAATAATCCAGCTGGTGCGGCTTGCGGATGAAGCGGCCCGCAGGGAAGCGGCGGTTGGCGAGGTGCTCAAAAAAGATGTCGTCTGCAATCAAGCCCGGCACGGCCACCACGCGCCAGCCCGTGGTGGCAAACAGCACTTTGTTGAGCTGCGCAAAGTCAGGAATTTGGCTGGCGTCCATGGGCAAGCGCTGCATGCCGTCTAAAAAAGCGTCACTGGCACGGCCCGGCAAGAGCTTGAACTGGCGCTCGTACAGCGTCTTCCAGACCGCGTGTTCTTCAGGCGTGTAGCTGGCCCAGTTTTGGTCGATGGTGCCATCGGTCGGTCGGTTTGGTGCTTGCATGGATAGCCTTTTAAAATTGCTTGCAAAATTTTAGGGCAATGCTTGGTCATGAATCATGCGTATTGCTGCGCGATTGACCTGTCAAGCAGACTATACCTGCAAGAAAATTTATTTATCTGCATGATTAATGCATGACAGAGATTCAAAGCAATTCGAATTAAGCTACGTCAATGAAAACTGCGCACATTGCCCCCTTCTTCGCCACGCTAAAAGCCGCCAACCCCATGCCGGTGACGGAGCTGGAATACACCAGCGTGTTTGAGCTGCTGACTGCTGTGCTTTTGAGCGCCCAAGCCACCGACGTGGGTGTGAACAAGGCGACACGGCGGCTCTTCCCTGTGGCCAACACGCCAGCCAAGATTTTGGCGCTGGGGTTGGACGGGCTGGAGGGCTATATCAAAACCATTGGCCTGTACCACAGCAAAGCCAAACACTTGCTGCAAACCTGCCAGATGCTGGTTGAAAAACACGGCGGCATCGTCCCGCGTGAGCGCGAAGCCCTAGAAGCCCTGCCCGGCGTGGGCCGTAAAACCGCCAATGTGGTGCTGAACTCCGCCTTTGGCGAGGCGACGATGGCGGTGGACACGCATATCTTCCGCCTTGGGAACCGCACAGGGCTGGCACCGGGCAAGACGCCGCTGGCGGTGGAGCTGAAGTTGCTCAAACGCATACCGCCCGAGTACTTGGTGGATGCGCACCACTGGCTGATCTTGCATGGCCGCTACGTCTGCATGGCTCGCAAACCGCTGTGTTACCAATGCCAAGTGGCGGCGTTTTGCGACTTTAAAGATAAAATCAAACTTTGAAATCTTGATGAATATCGGCAAAAAAAAAGCCCAGACAGAGACTGCCTAGGCTTTTTAAAAGTTTTACCTTGGAATAAAACTTCAAACAAATTGTAAAACGTCAACTTGTAGCATCAATTTATCACCAACTCACTACAAATTAAATAGCAAACTATTGAATAAATACGCCGGCTACAGACAAAAACACCCTTAAAATGAGCTATAGAGCGAGATTTTAAGCAGCTTTACCGTAGTTAAAAATGGTTTGGCCTGTTTTAGGCATGTACTGGATGTCTGCGCTTTCAGTCACTTCACGCAGCTTGAGCAAGCTGGCGATGATCGCGTCAGAGAATTCTTCAAACTGGGTGTCCATCATCACTTTGGCTTCTTTGGCTTTACCAGCTTGTATCAACGACACAATGTTGGCTGCCACGTAGTGGAACATTTTGTGATGCTCAAGCAAGCGTGAAAAAGCAATACATTTGGCAAACTTGGCTTTACCGGTGGTTTGGATCCATTTGCCCAAGTCGCTCTCATCAGCGCGGTAAGCTTGCTCAGCGGTAAATACTTCTTTAGACGTGCCTTCTACAAAAGTTTGCAGGCGGTACTTCCAGTTTTCATGGGCAAAAATGGCAGCGTAAATCGCTTGCACTGCATCCGCCAAGGCCAAATCCACAGCGTTTGCTTTTTCTTGCTTGCCTGAATTGCTGATAGCGTTAAAAAATGTAGTGACCATGGTTTCCCCTTAGATTGAAAGTATCTAGTTGTATCTGCGTGACTAGGTACAAAGTATACATATGGTTTCTACTTACGGGCTTAATTCAAACTGAAGTCAATGGGTGAAAACGGAACTAAGTCACACTAGCATGATGTTTTTGGATAAATATATTGCACTGCAGCAAATTACAAGCCTGATGAGGCAAACTGACATCATATATAACGACCACATGCAGCCGCTGCAAATGAACCCAATTTCACAGAAAGCCCTGCCCCATGGCCACCTCTAGCCTGCTCGCTTTGATTGACGATATCGCCTCCATCTTGGACGACACCGCTGCGCTGACCAAGGTAGCAGCGCAAAAAACCACGGGTGTGCTGGGTGATGATTTGGCGCTGAACGCGCAGCAAGTCTCTGGCGTCACGGCAGACCGGGAGCTGCCGGTGGTGTGGGCGGTGTGCAAGGGTTCGTTCATCAACAAAGCGATTTTGGTGCCCGCTGCGATGGCCATCAGCGCCTTTGCACCGTGGCTGGTGACGCCACTGTTGATGTTGGGCGGCGCGTATTTATGCTTTGAGGGGTTTGAAAAGTTGGCTCACAAGTACCTACACAGCGCAACGGAAGACGCTGCGCACCATGAGGCGCTGGTGCAGACGCTGAGCGACCCAGCCAAAGATGTTTTGGCCGCAGAGAAAGAAAAAATCAAAGGTGCGGTGCGAACCGACTTTATTTTGTCGGCCGAGATCATCGCCATCACGCTGGGCACGGTGCAAAGCAGCCCCTTGATGACGCAACTGGCAGTGCTGAGTACGATTGCCGTGGTGATGACCATTGGCGTGTACGGCTTGGTGGCTGGCATTGTGAAGTTGGATGATGCAGGCCTGTACCTGAGTCTGAAAACCGGTGATGGCGCTGGTGTACGGCTCAAACGCAGCTTAGGGCGCGGCATTTTGGTAGCGGCGCCGTATTTGATGCGCGCGCTGTCTGTCATCGGCACAGCTGCGATGTTTTTGGTAGGTGGTGGAATTTTGACGCACGGCCTGCCTGCGATTCACCACTGGGTAGAAACCATCAGCCACGGCTTGGCTGGGTGGCTGCAAACAGTGGCGTCTTTGTCAGTAGACGCAGCCATGGGTTTGCTCGCGGGTGCGCTGGTATTGGGCGCTGTGACACTGGCGAAGCGGCTGCTGAAAAACCCTGCCTAATCAGCCACCCTCCGCCATCGCAAAGTCGATAAACCCGCGCTCCACATTGGTGTAGACGAGTTTGACGCGGACTTTGTCACCCACGCCGACCTCGGTGCGGACATCTATGAGTTTGCCCTCTGCCGGTGGTGAAAAAACCCGCACCCAGACGCCGTAGGACGAGCTGCCGGTGACGATGCCGTCAAAATACTGACCGATGTGCGACTCAAGTACCAGCGCAGCTTCAGACTTGCGCATGCGGCGTTCAACTTTTTGGGCTGCGTCTTCTTGCGCGGTGCAGTGCGTGGCCAACGCGCCCAGCTCGGAGTTGGAATACGGCGACGGCTCGTTAGCTAGGCTTGCTTTGAGCATGCGCGAAGTGATCAAGTCCGGATAACGGCGGTTAGGTGCGGTGGAATGGGTGTAGTCGCGCACCGCCAGCCCGAAGTGGCCTATGGGCGCGCTGCCAGCCACCTCGACCACGTACTCACCACGCCCCATGAGCTTGACGATGACCAGCGACAGGTCGGGGAAGCGCAACGGGTCTTCACGGTGGCGCTTGGCCAAGAAGTTTTCAAGCGCTTTGGAGTCAGGTTCGCTCGGTAGCGTGTAGCCATATTCTGCCGCCACGCCCACGATGCGCAACCAGCGCTCGGGCGAGCGCACCACGCGGCGCAGCGAGGCACCGCCGCGCGAGGCCAAGTAGCGAGCGGTGCAGCCATTGGTCGCAATCATGAATTCCTCAATCAACTGACGGCCCCGGTTTTGCACCTGCTGGGCGATGCCGACCACGGCTTCACCTTCAAACTCGGCGCGGGGCTGGAAGGTTTCAAACTCCAGCGAGCCTTCGGTGCGGCGGCGTTTACGCAGCAGCTGGGCCATGTCGTCCTGCAGGCGCAGCTGCGCATCCATGCCTTTGACGGCTGCGGCCGCCTCTGGCAAAGCGCCCTCGCCGTCTATCCAGGCGCTGACAGCGTCGTAAGCCAGCTTGGCTTGGTTGCGGACTTTGGCGCGGTAGACGGTGGAACCTGCCAGCGAGGCATCGGGTCGGAAAACCATCTCGGTCACGACGGCCAAACGGTCTTCATTGGGGTTGAGCGAGGTCAAGTTGGTACACAGCTTGTTGGGCAACATCGGGAAAATGCGCGCCGAGGTGTAAACCGAGGTGGTGTTGGTGCGGGCGTGGTCGTCAATGGGGGTGCCTTTTTTGACCAGCGCGTCGACATCAGCAATAGCGACCCAGATTTTGATGTGGCCATTGGGCAGTTTTTCGCCCACGGTGAGCTGGTCAAGGTCCATCGAATCGTCATTGTCCAACGAGCACCAGAGCAGTTTGGTGAGGTCAAAGATGGCTGGGTCAGCGTCCTGCCCCGGCCCTTTGATGCCGGCAAGTTGGTGCTCCACGCTGGCCGAGAACTCGGGTAAGAGGCCGCGCTCGGTCATCGCGGCGACGGAAATGCGCACCAAGTCAGAACGCTGGTGATGGTGATGGCGCTGCGAAGTATTGGAATCGTTCATGCGTTCAATATACATCGTCTATGGCGTTCATGCACCCATAGTTTTGGTGGGCAACATGCCGCTTAGAGTTGAGACAGCATCTGGTCTTTAGCCGCAAAATACTTGCGGGCATAAGCCACCACTTGGCCATCGGTCGGGTGGTCAACGGTTTCGACGCCTACGACTTTGTCGCTCAAGGCTTTGTCGTGCGTGTGGATGTGCTTGATCAGCTGCAGCTTGGCCTGCGCAGGGCCGACGACCAAAATCTCAGTTGCGCCTTTGAGCGCCTCAACAATGGCGTGGTAGTAATGTGGGTCTTCCGCTTGACGACCCGAGCCCAGCGTGCCGTTTTTGGAGTGCATGCGTTGGTGCGGATTGGTAGGGTGAACGACTGATTTTTCTACATCGTCTGGGCTGATGTGCATGACATGCGCTTCAGAATGATCGAGCCAAACAACGGCGTGGTAATGTGACATGGGGAAGCCCTTCGTTATGTTTAAGCCTTCAGCTTAAACCTCTGCACTCAGGGCGTATTGATGAAAGTCAAGCTATTGAGCGTCAAGCTTGCCGCGTGGCCTCTACGGTCTCGCGCAAGGTGAGCAAGTCGGAAATGATGGCGTCCGAGAAATCTTCAAACTGCGCAGCCATCATCGTGTTGGCTTCTATCGTTTTGCCAGCTTTGGTCAAAGACACCACATTGGCTGCGGCGTAATGAAACATTTTGTGGTGCTCTATCAAGCGCGTAAAAGCGCGGAATTTAGAAAATTTGGCCAAGCCCACACTGCGTATCCATTGACCCAGTTCGCTGTTGTCCGTGTGGTAGACCTGCTCTGCGGTAAACGCTTCTTGCGACAAGCCTTCAGTAAAGGTCACCAAGCGGTATTTCAGGTTTTCGTGGGCAAAAATCGCTGTATAGATGTCTTGCACCATGGCCGCAGACGCCAGCTCGGCTTCATGCGCTTTGTTGTGGCTGATGGTCTCAAAGATACCGCCCCAAAAAGTAACTGGCATGATGTGCTCCTTAGTAGCAAGACGAAAAGTAGCGATTGCTTGTGATAAAAGTGTACTTTGGTTTCAGTTTTTATGCTTGAATAATGCTTCAAATGTGAATATTCACACAAAATAAGCCATAAACATAAGCCATAAGCCACTGTCCTGCTAACCCAACTCAACTCAACTCAACACAATCTAAGCCGGGAGCCAGCATGAGCATCGATATTTCCAAAGAAGCCCGCAAAGAAGCCATCACCTCGATTGAGCGCTATTTTCAAGAAAACATGGACGAACGTATCGGCAACATCGCCGCTGGCGCGTTGTTGGGCTTCTTTTTGGAAGAGATCGGCCCGTTGGTCTACAACAAAGCCGTCACGGATGTGCAGGAACGCCTGCAGGCGCGTATTTCAGAGGTGGATATTGAAATCCATGAAGACGAGTTTCAGTATTGGCGCAGGTTTGACCGGATGAAGAAGGCAAAGTGAGTTGACCGAACGCTAAATCTCAACACAAACCCACTGCCCAAATGCCGGCACTTCGAGCGGCCACTGGGTGGCATGTTCAACTTGGGTAATGCCTTGCTGCAATAGGCTCACAGCGCGGATGACACCGGCATGGGTGATCCAGAGGCTGTCTTTGGGCGTGTTCTTCGTGGATTCTGTTAGCTGGTTTTTCTCATCGCGTAAAGCACTTGCGACGCGCAGCAAGACGTCGTTGGCACACTCTTTGCCGCCAAAGCGGTGGTTGCCAAAGTTGACCGTCCAAGCGTCTACCTCAGCTTCGGGAATGGTTGCCCAAGGTTGCCCCTCAAACTCGCCAAAGTCCATTTCTGCCAAGCGCGGGTCGGTGCAAGTGCTTGATTCAATAAATAAATCTGGCCTAAGTGCTTGCAATGCCACCGCTAACTGCTGACAGCGAAGCAAAGGGGATATACGGCAAACGATGGCTTGCGGCAAGTTGCAGGCTAAGGCAGAAGCTAGGGATTGGGCTGCGGTTTGCGTCAAGACGGCGTCTGCGGCAACATCGCCTGCACCATAACAGATACCAGCACCTATCAAGGGCTGGGCGTGGCGGGCTAACCAGAGTTTCATTACCGAATCAAGCCAAACTGAGTGCTAAACCGAAATAAAAAGCCACCTCACACACTTGCTGGGTTGCGCCTAAGCAGTCGCCTGTGAAGCCCTGCAAGCGCTTGGCAAACAGCCGCCACATGTAAAGAAAAGCAATGCTGGTTGTCAACAATGGTACTATTAAATCAATAGCATCATAGTCAATAAATACGACGGCTAAAGTCAAAAAACACCATAAAAATGCAATAAAAAGGCTAAAACCAGTGATTTGATCGGCCAAGGGCTTAGATTTACTGCCCGCTAGGTCACCCACATGCGGCAGCAGTCGAATCAGCAACAGCGGAAAGCTGCGCGACACCACATGCGCGGCAAAGATGCCGACGACCATCGCCACGGGGCTGACGTCGCCAATCAGCGCCAGCAGCACCACTTTGGCGAGCAAAACCAACACGACAGCGATGGCTCCGAACGCACCGACGCGGGAGTCTTTCATGATCTCTAAGGCACGTTCGCGGTCTTGGCTTCCGCCTAAACCATCTGCAATATCCGCCAAGCCGTCTTCGTGGAAAGCCCCGGTCAACATCACACTGAAAACCGTGCCCAGCACCGCGGCAACCAAGGGTGACAGCGGCGAGGTTTGCGGCAAAAACACCAGCAGCAGCGCCGTCAACAGCGCCACCAATGCCCCCACCAACACCCCCACCCCCGGAAAATGCGCCGCACTGGCGCGCAGCATCTCCGGGCTAAACCCCACCCAAGCCGCCAGCCGCCCCGTGACGGGGATGCGGGTGAAAAATTGGATGGCTAGGAGGTAATGGCGGATGAAGCGGAGTATGAAAGACATTAAATTATCTTAAACTGATTTCTCCGACACCCCTGCCGACTCAAAACTCGCCATATCCCGTAGCACCGTGCACGCTGCCACCAACAGCGGCCAAGCCAGCGCCGCGCCTGAGCCTTCGCCTAAGCGCAAACCCATGTCCAGCAGTGGTTTGCCGTTCAATGTGTCCAACATCAACGCATGGCCACGCTCGCCCGAGCGGTGGGCAAAGACGCAGCGCTGTAGCACGGCAGGCTGCAAAGCGTGGGCGACCAAAATCACCGCTGTGGTGATGAAACCGTCCACCACGATAACGCGCCGCTCTGCCGCCGCTTGCATCACAGCGCCCAGCATGGTCGCCATCTCAAACCCGCCAAACGCTGCCATCACATCCAAAGGCGCTATCACTTCGGCATTTACACCCGCATGAAACGCCAGCACCTCGCGCAGCACGGCGGTTTTGCGGTCAACGCCTGCGCCGTCCAAACCCGTGCCTGCACCGGTGCAATCGGCAATGTCCAAACCTCCTGAACCACTTGAACCGCCCAGACGCGACAAAATCAAAGACGCGGCCGAGGTGTTGCCAATGCCCATTTCACCCAGCAAAATCACATTGCCCGGTAAGTTTTTAACAATCGCCATGCCGTTTTCAATCGCTTGCTGGCATTGGGCGGCGGTCATGGCGGCTGCGGTGGATGAATCGGCTGTGCCATTGGCGATTTTAGCATTCAACAAACCGACGCGTGAGGTTTTGGCAGCATCCAAAAAGTCGTGATTCACGCCACAATCCACCACATTCAAAGCGATGTGGTTCGCCTTAGCCAGCACGCTGACGCACGCGCCACCGGCGAGGAAGTTTTCGACCATCTGCCAGGTCACATCACTCGGAAAAGCCGAAACGCCACGCGCTGTCAAACCGTGGTCGCCAGCGAAAACCAACATCTGCGGCTGGTTTAAGGTGGGTATGTCTGTACCTAAAATTTGACCGATTTGCAGCGCCAAGCCTTCGAGTTGACCGAGCGAGCCCAGCGGCTTGGTTTTGTTGTCGATCTTGTGTTGCAGCTTGGCGGTGAGCGTGGGGTTGCTGATGTCTTGCAGGGTTGGCAGAGAGAAAGTCATTTTTGCTTTTTGTAGTTAAAGTTAAAAAGAGAAATTATTGAATCAGGCCGTCTAAAAAGTCCGCTTCAAAATGCTGGCCAATGTAATCAGCCAAGCCATCAAACACAGAATCAAAAGTCGGTGTGGTCGCACCAAAGAGCGCTTGCAGCACAGCAGGGTCTTCAAACATGCCATGCAGGTACAAGCCCAGCACGTTGCCAGCAGCGTTTTGCCAGCCCAGCGCTTCTGGCAAAACGGCGAGAGCCACATCACCCGCTTTGGCCATGGCGGGGTGTTGCGCGGTCTGGCCATGATGGATTTCGTAGCCGGCCACGTTCACGTCGCTCAACTTAGACCACGAACCGGTCAGTTTGCCGAACTGGGTCTGACGGTGTTGTACCGTTTTGGCGATTTCAAAGCTGGTCACCAATGGCAGCAGACCAAGTCCCGGTCCATTGCCATCGATCTGATTCATATTTATCAACGCCTCGCCCAGCATCTGCAAGCCGCCGCAAATACCTAAAACGGCTTTGCCTTGGGCAGCGTGTGCGGCAATAGCGGCGCCCAAACCCTGCGCGCGTAGCCAAGCCAAATCGCCACTGGTGTGTTTGCTGCCTGGCAGGATCACCCAGTCGGCATCGATGATCTCGCTCGGACTACGCACCCATTTCAGCCGCACGCCGGGTACGTTTTTCAGCGCTTGAAACTCGTCTACGTTACTGATGCGCGGGTAGGCGATGACGGCAATGGTGGTTTTAACGGCGCCCGTGGACACACTTCTGTCGTCAAAAACGCCATCCTCCTCTGGTAGACCGTGCTGCCACCACATCGGCAAAATCGCAACGACCGGCACGCCCGTCATCCCCTGCAGCATCTCCGGGCCGGGGGCAAGCAAGCAAGCATCACCCCTAAATTTATTCAGTACAAAGCCTTTGATCAAAGCTTGCTCATTCGAGGGCAACAGCGCAAACGTGCCGTACAAATGTGCAAAGGCACCACCCCGGTCAATGTCGGTGACCAACAAACAAACAGCGTTAGCGGCAACGGCGACACGCATGTTGACAATGTCATTGGCTTTGAGGTTGATCTCGGCGGGCGAGCCTGCGCCTTCAATGACGACCACGTCGTTCTCCGCCAGCAGCTCGTTCAGCACTTTTTGGATGGTTGGCCAGACCCGCTCGCTGCGGTCGCGCCACGGGGCGTGGGTCAATTCGTCGTTCACCTGCCCCAGCAAAATCACTTGGCTGTGGGTGTCGCGCTCGGGTTTGAGCAGAAGCGGGTTCATGCGGACTTCGGGCACAGCGTTGGCCGCTAAAGACTGGAAATGCTGTGCTGAACCGATCTCGCCGCCATCGACAACTCGTGCATTGTTGCTCATGTTTTGCGCTTTGAAAGGCACAACTTTGAGTCCTTGGCGAGCGTAATAACGGCACAACGCCGTGGTCAACCAGCTTTTGCCAGCACCACTGGTGGTGCCTAGCACCATGATGGCTTTTGCGGTCATTGTTTACCTTCTGTGATATTGAGCCATGCGCTGTCTAAGGCATCTTGTGCTGAGGGATTTTGCACGCTTAAACGTACTTGGCCAGCTAATCCAAACGACGTTGTATCACGCAGTTTGATGCCTTGCTGCCGCAACGCCGTCAAAGCCTGTTCCAATGTCCAACCACTTGGCAACTTAGGCGTAGCGCAAAAAAAGTTGGTCACGCTGGGCTGACAAATCCACCCCAACGATTCCAGTAGCGTGATTTGCCGCGTTTTCCAGACTTGCAGTGACAGCAGACTATTGCCCAGCCAAACTTGAACGTCAGCCTTGACCCAGTCATCTAGCAAAGCCACACCGTGCGCACCTAGCGGCCAGGAGGCAGACAAACCGTCCAATTGATGAACCAACTGCTCCGAACCCAGCGGTGCTATCGCATAAGCCGCCCGCACCCCCGTCAAACCCAGCGCTTTGTTGGGCGAATAGAGCTTCCAAACGGCGCTACATGAACCTTCATTCGAGCCGTTATTCGTCCCATTATTAGAGACGTCATTCCCGCGAAGGCGGGAATCCATAGACGCACCACCGCTCAATTGCAAAGGCGCATAAGCCAAATCGAGAACATGGATGGCGTTGGGTAAGACTTCCATGTCGTCTGTACTGACCTGCCCCAAAGGACTGGACGGCTGGCAGTGCCAGACCAAACCGGCGGTTTCAAGCTCTTTCGTCAAAGGCACGCGCCAAGCTTGGGCAGCGTCAGCATAGTCACCAAAGCAGTGCGGCGGCACAAAAATCGAGTGCGAACCTTGCAACTTAGCCAAGGCAGTGATCCGAAAAATGAACTCGCTGGCGCTGCCGGCAATGACGATTCGCCAAGATTCGCACCCATGAAACGCGGCCAACCTATCGCGTAAAGCTTTATAGCTAGGATCGGGGTACCGTCTTGCATCTGCCCTAGAAATAGCAATCTGCGTGATGGGACAGGGGCCACAGGCGTTGCTGTTGGTGGAAAAATCAAACGCAGGCAAACCCATCGCGTCCGTGCCACCGTGGATTCTTACCGGATTCATATCGAACCCCAAAACGAACTCCAAAACGCTATCAATAACATAGCTGCACAGGCAGAAAATATTCCGGCCAAAAACGATTTAGAGGCTAATTTTATGGATTTTTTCGTATCTGACGCATTTGGGGCTCGTCCCGATGCGTTTAAGGTGTAAACATCAGGCTTTGAGAGTCGAATATTCAACAGCAAAGCCATAGCCGCCATGGGCCAGCCGCTGTTAGGGGATGGCGTTTTGGGGGCTTCTTGGCACAAACGTGTCCAAAAACTATTGCATTCAAAACCAGAAACTAGCCACAGCAGTAAAGCGGTGATACGTGCTGGTAGCCAGGACAGCACATCGTCCGCCCGCGCGGCCCACTTGCCCGCCCATTCCCAGTTTCGCCCGTTGTAAAAACCCTCGTACCCCCACATCGCATCAGCCGTATTAGCAAAGCGGTACACCGCCGCGCCGGGCAGACCCAGCAAAACAAACCAAAAAATTGGGGCGATGACGGAATCGTTCAAGTTTTCAGCCAGCGTTTCAATCGCGCTTTCGCGGACTTGAGATTCGGATAACGCAGCGGTGTCGCGGCTCACCAGCATGGACAGCTGCGCCCTTCCCGCTTCTAAGGATACTTGCAGAGCTGCTTCGACCGCTTGCACCTCACGGCTTAACATGCGCCAAGCCAACAAGGGTTTGAGCAACAAGCCCAACAACAATGCCGCCCATATCGCTGGCAGCTGCAAAACCGCCTGTTGCAAGCTGTAATTTACTATTAAAATAATAGCGCTTAAGGCAATCCATACGCCGGCTCCAGCCAAAAACGAGGGGTAATCTGGCGCATTACCGCTATCTTGATGATTTGCTGACTTGGGTAAGACGCGTACAGCAGCACAGTTCAAACAGTTACCCATCCACACGACGGGATGCAAACGCGCAGGCGGTTCACCGAAAAAATGGTCGATAACGAATGCGATCAGCAAAGCGCTTGCAAAAACACCCCCAACAGCTGCCGTACTGCACGAAGCTGCACCCATTAGCTCAGTCACATCAGTCCTCAATGCCGCGCTGCGCTGGCACACCGGCTTGAAAGGCGTGTTTCACCAAGGTCATCTCGGTCACGGTGTCAGCCAATTCGATGATCTCGGGCGGGCAGCGGCGGCCTGTGATGACCACATGCACATGCGTGGGGCGGTCAAACAGGGTTTGCACGACTTCTTCGACGCCGCCTGCCGCCTCCATCCAACCGTAAATCAGCGGGTAGGTGAATTCATCAAGCACGACCATGAAGTAGTCGCCGCTCAAAATCGCCGCTTTGGCGCGTTGCCAGCCGTCACGTGCCAATTGCGCAGAATGCTCAAGGTCTTGGCTTTTCCAGCTAAAGCCATCGCCCAAACCTTCGATCGGTATACCCAACTGCTCAAACATACGGTGCTCGCCAAACCTAGCGCTGGGCACTTTCATGAACTGAAAAATCTTGACGGCTTTGCTTCTACCGTGCGCGCGCAAGGCCAAACCAAACGCTGCCGTGCTTTTGCCTTTGCCGTCGCCTGTGTTGACAATAAGTAGGCCACGGCGTTCACCCTCAGGTTTGTCGTAGGGTTTGCATTCGGGTGGCATTTCAAGTTGCATGGTGATTTCCTAAAATATCAATATCATTTGCTACATCTTTGGCAGCGATACGAGCATGGTGTCTATCGACTTGACGGATATTCTGTTTTCAAACACGGCTTCCAAAGCGCGGTGGGTAGCGACATCTGAGGTTGCACCAAAGTGCGAGACTTTACCTGCAGCCATGATGAGCATGTCATCCGCCTGCAGCGCCACGGTGGTTTCGTGCAGCACGCTGACCACGGTTTTGCCCTCAATCACCAGTTGCCGAACCAGTGCCAGCCAGTCGGATTGGTGCGGTGGGTCTAGGTTCGCCAGCGGCTCGTCCATCAGCAGCACATCGGCTTGCACAGCCAAGGCACGCGCCAACAAGACGCGCTGGCGCTCACCGCCCGATAGCTGCCCCAACGCCCTGCCCCGCCATTCCCAAGCTTGGGTGCTGCGCAGGGCTTGCTCAACGGCAGTATTGTCCGCCTGATTCGGAGCTGCTAACCACGCTTGGTGCGGTAAACGACCCAACATAGCGACGTCAAACACGGTTAAATCGTCGGCGCTGGCTTCGTTTTGACCCAGCCATGCTAGTTTTTTAGCTTTTTCACGGGGTGCAATCTGCGACATGACTTCTCCAAATAATTCAACGCGGCCTCCATCTTTTTCAGGCGGCAGCACACCTGCCAACACCTTCAGCAGCGTCGATTTTCCCGCCCCATTAGGGCCGACAATGCTGATCCAGCGTCCAGCTTCAAACTGCACGCTAATATTGTGCAAAACAGGCGTATTTTGCAACTTAGCTGAAGTATTTATTGCCTGAATAGCTATATTTTTCATAGCATATTACATCAATTAAGCCGTTGTAGTGACTTGACGCGCATGCATGCCGAGTCTTTTAACCAAGGCCAAGTCTGCATCGGTATCGGGGTTGCCGGTGGTCAACAACTTCTCCCCAAAGAAGATCGAGTTTGCACCCGCCATGAAGCACATGGCTTGCACAGCGTCGCCCATGTCTCGTCGGCCAGCAGATAAGCGCACACGCGCAGTGGGCATGGTGATGCGGGCTGCGGCAATGGTGCGGACAAACTCCAGCGGGTCTAGCGGTGCTAAATCTGCCATCGGTGTGCCTTTGACGCGAACGAGGTGGTTTATAGGCACTGACTCTGGGTACGGGCTGAGGTTCGCCAATTGCGCGATCAAAGCCGCACGCTGCTGGCGTGATTCGCCCATGCCGACAATGCCACCGCAGCAGACCTTGACGCCAGCGCTGCGCACGTTGACCAAGGTGTCGAGTCGGTCCTGGTAGTCGCGTGTGGTGATGACATCGCCGTAAAACTCGGGTGAGGTGTCCAGGTTGTGGTTGTAGTAGTCCAAGCCCGCATCGGCCAAGGCTTGGGCTTGTTTGTCTTCCAGCATGCCCAACGTGGCGCAGGACTCAAGCCCGAGCGATTTGACCGTGCGAATCAACTCGGCCACTTTTTCAATGTCACGGTCTTTGGGGGCACGCCAAGCGGCACCCATGCAAAAGCGTGTTGCGCCAGCGGCCTTGGCAGCTTTGGCCGCTACCAACACCTCATCGCACTCCATCAGTTTGGTTGCTTCGACGCCTGTGTCGTAACGCGCCGCTTGCGGGCAATAGGCACAGTCCTCCGGGCAGCCACCGGTTTTGACGGACAAGAGCGTAGCGAATTCAACTTCTAACGGATCAAAGTTTTGACGGTGAATGGTTTGAGCTTGGTACATCAAATCAGCAAAGGGCAAGTCCATCAAGGCTTCAATGGCGGCGACCGTCCAAGGTGCATCCGTTGTTGCCGCACGTTTTGACAAATTGATTGCTGGTGCTTGGAATTTGAGAGGAGTTTCAACGGTCAGCATCTTGATAATGGGTTGATATTTAGTTGATATTTAAAAACGAATGTAGATGAAAGTTCAATGTCTGTGATGCTCAAGGCCTGCACTGTTCAAGGCCTACGCATCAGCCACAACAAATAGCTACCACCCAGCACGGCGGTGAGCACGCCTACCGGCAATTCTTGCGGCGCTATCAAGCTACGCGCCAAAATATCGGCCAACAGTAGCAGCACACCGCCCATTAAGCTGGACAGCACAATCAATTTTCCGTGCGTAGTTTTAACAACCGAGCGCACCAAATGCGGTGCAGCTAAGCCGACAAAAGCAATCAAACCTGTTTGTGCCACTGCCGTACCGGTAGCCAGTGCCAACAACGCAATCAAAGCAGAACGCAAAGTGCCCAAAGGCAGACCGAGTGTGATAGCGGTTGATTCGCCCAAACTCAGTCCATCCAGCACCCTAGATAGCGCCCAAGACAACACGATGCATGGCAATAGCACCAAAGCCATCACCGCACAAGCCACCCAGCCCACAAACCCCGTTGAACCCAGCATAAACACCTGCATGGCTTGAAAAATATCAGGCGACATCAACGTGATCAAGGAGCTAAACGCACCCAAGACCACGCCGACCACCACACCCGCCAACAGCAAGCGAAGCGTGTGTTGCACACCGCGAGCCAAAACCAATGTCAACAGCACCGCTAAGACTGCGCCAATGAACGCCGCCCCAGTCAAACCTAATCGCACGACCCACTGGGTTGCAAACGGACTCACACCAAACAAAGCCAAAGCTGTTGCCACACCCAGCGACGCGCCCGATGCACTACCCAACAAAAAGGGGTCAGCCAGCGGGTTGCGAAACAAACCCTGCGCGACAGAGCCAGCTAGCCCGAATAAGGCACCCGCTAGAAAAGCCCCCAAGGTGCGCGGTGCGCGGATGTCGACCACGATTTGCTGCGCCACTGCGTCTTGCCACATGCTCCAAACACTCTCTAAACCCGTGCTACCAACGCCAAGCCCGATCACCATCAACACACTGGCAATAACGACCAATGAGATGCCAAAATACCAAGCGCGACGGTGTAGTTCTGTCATGGTAAACGCTGCTTTATGGCGCTTTGGTTTGCAAGCATTTCGCCATGATGCGGGCAGCCTCAGCCATGCGCGGGCCTGGCCGCACCAGCACATCAGAATCTTCTATCGAAAACACACACAAACGCTTTTCACGCAGCGCCCGCATACCCGCCCAACCGGGGCGCAGCTCCATGCCCGCTGAGTTACGCAAGCCGACCATGATCACATCAGGATTAGCCCGAACCACAAACTCGGGGTTGATTTTGGGAAACGGCCCTAAAGCGGCTGGAATGATATTTTTAACGCCCAAACGGGTCAGCGTTTCGCCAATAAAAGAGGCCTCTCCAGCAGCAAACGGGGCACGGTTAACCTCGAAATACACGGTCGTAGGCTTAGCACCTTTTACTTTTACAGGCAAAGACTGCGCAGCTGCTGAAACGCCCGCGTCAATGAACCGCCAAATACGCTTAGCACCCATATCTTCAGGAATATTCAACACCTGCCCAATTTTGATGAGTACGCGCTGCACGTCGACATGGCTTTTGGGCTCCAAGGCAACGACTTTGATACCCAAAGCCTCTAAGCGCTCACTGGCGCGGGAGGAGGTGGCCATCAGTACCACATCGGGCTTTAAAGCCACCACAGCTTCAATATTGGGGTCTAAGCCACCACCCACTTGCGGCAATTTAGTGACACTTGCAGGCCAGTTTGAGTAGCGATCCACGCCTATCAAACGTTGGCATTGACCTAGCTCGCAGACGGATTCAGTCAACGATGGCAGCAAACTGACAATCCGCTGTGGGGATTGCGCAAACTTGACCACAACGCCTCTGTCGTCAGTGACTTGAAGGGCACTTGCTTGCTGCGCATTAACGCTGAGATGCGAGAACCCAATGAGGCTGAAAAACCCGGCAAAACACAAAGAAGCTAATTTTTTCATTTCTAATTTTTTATTTCAAACTCAAAGGCAATCCTGCAGCCATCAGCGTCACTTTGTCGCACACTTGCGCTATGTCTTGGTTCAATTTTCCAAGCGCATCGACAAAAGCTCGCACCCCACGCCCCATCGGAATAACGCCCAAGCCAATCTCATTGCTGACGATGACAACGGGACTAGTCGATTCTGAAATTGCTATAGATAACATAGCTGTATAGGCAATAATATCAATGGCTAGAGGCATATTTAAGGGTAATTTTTCAGCATTTCTAGCATCTGCGGGCATGAGCAGGTTGGTCAACCATAACGTCAAGCAGTCAACAACCAACAAAGTGTCGGATTGACTCAAACGTTGGATGGTTTGCGCCAGTTGCAAAGGCTCCTCAACTGTCATCAAGCCAGGCACACGTTCTGCGCGGTCTTGCTTGTGGCGTGCAATGCGTTGCCGCATTTCTTCATCCCACGGCTGGGCGGTGGCGATTAAAACTGCTTTGTGATTTGGCGATTGCAGCAACCAATCCTTGGCTAAAAACTCTGAACGACGAGATTTACCGCTTTTTTGACCGCCCAAGATCAATTCACTTTTAATCAACTCGCTTTTGGGCCAGCTATCAGTCATATGCGTCCCCCCAAGCCATGATAATTTTATGCATTTGAGCCACACCATCGGTCAAAGCGGCGGGGCCAGGCTGCAAAATATCTGGGGATTTGATCTCAAAGAGTTGATTATTTTTGACTGCAGCCACGTTTTGCCAGCCTTCTCTGGCGACGACATGCTCTGGTCTAAATTTTTTGCCGCACCATGAACCGAAAATAATATCTGGGTTTCGGAGCACAATTTCTAACGGGTCTGCAATGATGCGGCCTTTGCCCAATGGCATGGCTGCAAGCTCAGGGAAACAGTCGTCACCACCGGCGATGCCAATCAGCTCAGAGACCCAAGCGATACAGCTCATATTGGGTGTATCCCATTCCTCAAAATAGACCACTGGCCGGCGTTTTAAATGCCTAGACTGCTCTTTTATTTGTAGCAATTTAACCTGCATTTCAGCTATCAATTGCAGACCAATTTCAGCTTTACCGACCATAGCCGCGACTTGGTACATCATGCTAAAAATCTCAGCCACACTGCGCTGGTTAAACACGGTAACTTGTACGCCGTGGCGAATGAGCGTTGAGGCGATGTCTGCCTGCAAGTCAGAAAATCCGAAGACGCAATCAGGCTTTAACAGCATAATCTGGTCAATCTTGGCACTTAAAAATGCGCTGACTTTGGGTTTTTCTTCCCGTGCACGGCGTGGCCTAACGGTGTAGCCCGAAATGCCGACAATGCGACGCTCTTCGCCCAACATGTACAACCACTCGGTCGTTTCTTCGGTCATGCAAACGATGCGCTGCGGACCGAGTAAGGACGTATCAGTTGAAAATATCATACCGATTCCTTCAAAAACAAACGTGCTGCTGCAGCTGGGCTTGAGGCAAACCAAGCATGAAAATAGCTGGCTCGAATCGAGCCCACTTGATACAAAGCCTCGCCATCGCCTCGCAAAGTTTTACCGGTTTGCGCTTGAGTGCGTGTTACCGCCTTTAAATCCGTGCTGCATTTTGAATAATGAAAGGTATGTCCTCTTAAAGGTTCTACCGATTCGCCAAATGCAGCTAACTGTTGCGGCCCCAGTGCAGCCAATCGCTTTTGCATGGTCACCCGCCCTGACAGTAAACCCCATGCAGGACAAATCGCGCCATCAATGGTTTCTATGCTGTCAAACAACGCCATCATGCCGCCGCACTCTGCCCAAACAGGTTTATTGTTTTGGACATGCTTGCGAAGGCTCGCAGCCATGCTTGTGTTATTTGCCAAGGTTTGCGTATGCAGCTCTGGATACCCACCTGGCAACCAAAGTGCATTACATAGTGGCAGTTCAACATCGTTCAAAGGCGAAAAGTAAATCACCTCTGCACCCAATTGCCGTAAACAGTCGATATTGGCTGCGTAAACAAAGCAAAAAGCAGCATCTTTGGCAACGGCAATGGTTTTGCCAGCTAAGTGCTTAAACGATGCTACTTTAGATTCTGGCGCATCAAATGATACTTCCCACGATTTCAAATCTTCTGTGCTCTTTTGTCCCAAGGGCGTGGTGGCCAAAGCATCTGCCGCGACATCTAAACGAGCCATCGCACCGGTCAACTCTGTAGCCATCACCAGTCCCAAATGCCGCTCAGGCAAGGTTAACCCTTCATCACGCATCAAAGCGCCCCGCCACTGCTTTGGGTCACGCAGGCTGACTTGAAGCATATCTGCATGCCCTGCTGAAGCGACACGGTTAGCCAGCACGCCGGCAAACTTCAGACCATCACGGTAAGTTTGCAGACCATGTGCCAATGCGCCAAAAGTGCCCGCCATCGCACCTGCGTCAATCACTGCCAGCACATGCAAGCCAAAATGTTGCGCCAAATCAGCCGCACTCGGGTCGCCATCGTACAAGCCCATCACGCCTTCTATGATGATGAGGTCAGCGACGCTTGCAGCATCATGCAGACGCTGGGCGCAATCAGCCTCACCCGTCATCCACAAGTCAAGCTGGTAAACAGGTGCGCCACTGGCCAACTCAAGCCAATAAGGGTCTAAAAAATCAGGGCCGCATTTAAAAACACGAACCTTTAAACCTTGACGCGCGTACAAACGCGCCAAGGCACAAGCCACAGTGGTTTTGCCCTGCCCAGAGGCAGGAGCGGCAACCAAGATGGCTGAGCAAGAAGCTGTTGACATATTTCTAAAGTAACTAAGTTTAAAAAATCTTAGCGAGCCTAATTACTTCATCGCATAGCGTAAAGTCACAAACACAGAACGACCAGCTTGGTTAAAACCGTAAGCCGTTTCATAAGACTTGTTAGCCAAGTTGTTGATTTTGGTCTGCAAGCTCAAGTCTTTGCTGATGGTGTAATTCACGAACACGTCCATGGTGGTGTAGCTGTCCAAGGCGACGGCATTTTTCGTGTCGTCAAAACGCGAGCCTACACTAAGCATCGAGCCGCCAAATGTCCAAGCACCAGTCGTGTAATCCGCACCCAAGGTGAATTGGTTACGAGCACGGCGTTGCAGCAATTTGCCAGTTAGCTCGTTACGCGGGTCTAGCACATCAACCGTCGCACGCAAGTTAAGCGGTCCAAAAGCGCCGTCGTAGCCTAATGTCCAGCCTTTGATGCGAGCACGTGGAATGCTTTCAGCCTTGGTTTGGCCAGTGATAAAGCCTTGAATTTTGTTGTCGAAATGAACCAACTTGACGGTTTGACCGTTCTCGCTGTAAGTCACGCCCAAATCTAAATTGCGGCCTTTTTCGGGCTGCAAGCCTAGTGTTCCGTAGCTGGGGTAATACAACTGGTTAAATGATGGCGCAACAAAGCTCGTGCCATACGACGCATTCACGCGCCAAGCGGGGTTAATTTTGTAGCCGTAGCCTGCAAACCAGGTGTTGCTATCGCCAAATTGCGAGTTGCTGTCGCGGCGCACATTGGCTTGCCAGCTGTGGCTGCCAGAGGCACCATTCAAGCCTGCAAAGTAAGACGACACGGTGCGCTGTGTGACGTCATACACGGTTGAACTGTCCACCTTTTGCGTCAAACGCTCAACACCAAGCAAAGCCACGCCAAGCGGCGTGTCAATGTCGTTTTGCCAAGAGATTTGGTCTTGTTGGGTGTTGAATTTGCTAGGCAAAAACGCGGACTCAATGGCATTAGAGTTGTCGTTCGCCTGTGATACGCGCAACTGAGTTTTCCAGTTTGGCAACACTTTGCCTTCGATGCCAGCACGCAGCGTTTGTGTACGCACAGCTGTACGGGTGTCACCCGTTGGGCCATCGTCGTAATGGCTCACGCCGTCAGCGTACAGCAAGCCAGCATCAATGCGCCAGTCGGGGGTGATTTGGTAAGCCACGGAAGCATTAACGGCATCTTGTTTAAAACCATCGCGGTCAGCGTTGTAGTTGCCAAAAGCCGCTTTGCTGTTGGTTGCTGAAAAACCTTTGTCTTGTGTTTTCTGCACGCCAATGGCGTAGCTCAAAGCGCCATCGCCACCATTTAACCCCGCAGAGGCTTGCACAAAAGAGTTTGAACCCAAGGACAATGAGGCATTTGGACTAAAGCCTCTTCCTCCGTTACCACCTTTGCGCATAAACACCTGCACCACACCGCCCACGGCTTCGCTACCGTACAGCGCCGATGCAGGGCCTTTGAGCACTTCAATGCGCTCAATCATGTCCAGCGGGATGTTGTCCCAGCTTGGCGCACCCGTTGTCGCTGAACCAAAACGCACACCGTCGATCAACAGAATGGTGTGACGCGTTTCAGTGCCGCGCGTGTAAACGCCAGAATTTTTACCCAAACCACCGTTTGAGAATACTTGAATGCCTGCATTGCGTGCCAAAACCTCAGTCAACGTGCGACCTGATGAAGCCTCAATAGCCGCACGGTCCAACACCACGACTTCACTGACCAAATTGTCTGTGCGTGTTTGCGTGCGGGATGCTGTAACTACAGTTTCTTTTAACTGTGTCTGCGCTTGAACCGAAACAGAAAATGTTGAAAATGCGGCGGCCAAAGCCATCGGAAGTGCGGCTAAGCGCACATGAAGGGAGAGAGTTTTCATGGAAATTGACATTCAAAGCAAAAAGCCGTTGCCGTCGTCCCCGACAGCACATGGGCATAACAGTCGCACAAAATAAATCGTGCAACCACCTTGTTGGCCGGTATCCGGGCTGGTGGAACGACCTCCATCGCCTTCCCAAGCGCGTGTTCAAGACGCTCAGTGGCTGTGATGGGAGCTAAATCGTAGAGATTTGTCCACTTACCGTTGCGGGGGCAGCGCAGGTTAGGTGTTCTAAAGTCAGCAAATTGCGACCAGACCACCCTCCTGCTTCCCGTTGAACTGCAGCATGTGAACCACACTGCGAGCACCAACGAGTACATTCTAATGCCAAAGTCCTACACAAACCCTACAATAACGCCTGCTATGCAAAATCAAACTCAAATCCATCAAGTGACGGAACGCGTCGAGCGCTTGCTTGTGCGTTATCTTGAATTGCAACGTACCAATGCGTTGCTGGCCGAGCAATTGGTCCTGCTTGAGCTGGAGCGTGACTCGCTCAAATCGCGTTTAAGTGCAGCTCGAGCGCGTGTGGATGCGTTGCTGGAGCGATTGCCCGACACGATGGCTAGTGATACTTTAAAGGATGCTGCATGAAGCAAATTGAAGTTCAAATCATGGGGCAGAGCTACATGCTAGGCTGTCCTGAAGGTTCTGATGCGCAAATGATGTCTGCAGTTGGGATGGTTGACGAAGCCATGTGCAAAATCAGAGATGGCGCCAAAATTAAAGCCCGTGAACGAATCGCGGTTTTGGCAGCGCTGAATCTGGCCTTTGATCAAGCCTCAGAAGCTACGTATTCTCCATCGGCACCAATACAAAATTCATCTACCAATTCCCAAGAATTCGAATCCGTTTCCAACCATGAACTTGACCTTGATGTACTCATTCATAAACTTGATGCAGCTTTGGCTGATGATGGTCGATTGTTCTGAGCGCTGTTGAGCTTTTTGTCAATACTTACCTCCCTTAAATTTCTCTATTTATTACAATTAAATTCCACCAAACGCGTATGCACAGGTCTACAATAAAGTTGTCTGCAGTGCATACCGAGCTGTAATTTCCTAGAACCAATGCTCTTGTAGCTCGGGCTTGGAATATCGCCTCGCTAGCGTGATCATCTCGCGTTAGATGAACCCAAAGTGAGGCTGACCTCGCCCACCTGAACCCCGGTTCAGGATGCCGGTTTGGTGGCATTTGCAGACATCTTTTATTTCACTATGACGTTTGATCCCCTGTTGGTTGTTGAATTGCTGAGTCTCGGCTTGGTAACGGGGTTTCTTGCCGGCCTCCTTGGCATCGGTGGCGGCATGTTGATGGTGCCCTTTATCACCTTTATCTTGACTTCAAAAGGCTTTCCGGCTGCTTATGTTGTCAAGATGGCAGTTGCCACTTCGCTGGCAACCATCTGTTTTACTTCCTTATCGTCGGTACGCGCACATCACAAACGAGGCGCGGTTTTGTGGCCAGTCGCTTTGACGCTTGCGCCAGGTATTCTTGTAGGTTCACTTTTAGGCGCTCAGCTAGCCGTAGCTTTGCCTGGCAAAATATTAAGCGTACTTTTTGCAGTTTTCGTAGCGTTTTCAGCCACTCAGATGTTCTTGAACCGCAAACCAAAACCAACGCGCGTACTTCCTAACAAACTTGGCATGTTTAGCTTTGGCGGATTGATTGGTGCGCTCTCCTCAATGGTGGGCGCAGGCGGTGCTTTTATCTCCGTACCCTTTATGACTTGGAGCAATGTCTCGATTCATAACGCCGTAGCGACCTCCGCTGCGTTGGGTTTTCCAATTGCCTTGGCTGGAACACTCGGTTATATATGGGCGGGTTGGAATCTGCCTGATATGCCTGTTGGTGCTTTTGGCTATTTGTATTGGCCTGGCGTCCTGATTATCTCTATCGCAAGTATATGTACAGCCCCTTGGGGAGCACGTACCGCGCATCGCATTGATATTGCGCCACTCAAAAAAGTATTTGCCAGTGTTTTGTACCTGCTTGCTGCTTACTTTTTGCTTCATTGAAATAAATCTGTTATTTTCAGATCGCGAGAAAACTTCTAGCTCCCGTCAAATCAAGTAGCCACACCTCGCCTCTAGGGCAAACACTAATCCAAAGTCGGCATTTTGTTGAGTTTTATGTCATATGATGAAAAGTCATAAGTTGATATGTAAACTCATTCTGGAGTATCTTTGTGCCTTTGTTCACCTTAAAACGCATCATTCCAGCTATCGCCGCTGCAGCATTTTTTGCTTACAGTCCAGCAACTTTAGCTGCGTGGCAACCCACCAAGACAGTTGAATTCATTGTGCCTGCTGGTACTGGAGGCGGTGCAGATCAAATGGCACGCTTGATTCAAGGTATTGTGACCAAAAACAACCTCATGAAATCTTCTATGGTGGTGGTGAACAAAGGCGGTGGTGCGGGTGCCGAAGGCTTTTTGGATGTTAAAAACAGCAAGGGTGAGGCACATAAAATCATCATCACTCTGTCCAATATGTTCACCACGCCTCTGGCTACAGGTGTCCCTTTCAGCTGGAAAGACATGACGCCCGTCGCCATGATGGCCCTGGATGAATTTGTACTCTGGGTCAATGCCGATACGCCATACAAAACGCCACAAGATTATTTTGCTGCTGTTAAAGCAGCTGGCGGCAAGCTCAAAATGGGTGGCACGGGATCAAAACAAGAAGATCAAATCATCACTGCTTTGATTGAAAAAGCTACGGGCACCAAATTCATTTACGTACCCTACAAGGGCGGTGGCGAAGTTGCGGTGCAATTGGTTGGCAAACATATCGACTCCACCGTCAACAACCCCATTGAAGCTGTCGCACAATGGCGAGGTAGCAAATTGCGTCCTCTGTGCGTATTTGACTCCAAGCGCATGCCGTATAAAGACAAAGTTTCCGACAAAGCATGGGGCGACATTCCGACATGCAAAGAGAGTGGCTTAGACGTCGAGTATGTGATGCTGCGTGGCATTTTTATGGCGCCCGGCGTCACAGCTGAACAAACCGCTTTCTATGTAGAACTGATGCAAAAAGTCCGTGCTGCGCCAGAGTGGAAAAAATTCATGGAAGAAGGCGCGTTTAATCAAACTTTCATGAGCGGCACTGACTTTGTTCGTTGGGTTGCGAGCGAAGAAATTCGCCACCGCATGCTGATGCAAGAAGCAGGTTTCTTAGCCAAGTAATCTTCTGCCTAAAACCGTTTCACGTCAAGGAACTTCACATGAGCATTGAAACACATGAGGATGAACCGAGTGCGGCATCTACGCGCACTTTGGAAATCATCACCGCAGCTTTCTTTTTGGCGCTAGGTGCTCTAGTGATGTGGGACAGCAAACGCATGGGGGCCGGTTGGGGCAATGATGGTCCTGAGAGCGGTTATTTCCCGTTCTATATTGGCTTGCTGATGACGATTGCAACCTTGGCAAATTTAGTGATAGCTTTGATATCATCCAAAACGCAATCGTTTGTCTCTAAGTCAAAAATAAAACTGGTTATGGCGATATTCTTGCCCTGCTTGGTATACCTCGGCTTCATGCAATTTGTGGGCTTATACGTTTCATCTGCCGTTTTTATTGCCATCTTCATGCGCTGGCAGGGCAAGTTCAGTTTACTTAAATCAATATTTACAGGCGTTGGTGTTTCAGTCGCCTTGTTTTTGATGTTTGAAATTTGGTTCAAAGTTCCACTGCTTAAAGGCCCGCTAGAAGCGGCTTTAGGTTACTGATTCAACAAGGCACTGACCCACTATGGATGAAGCACAAGCGTTGATGCAGGGCTTTGCAATTGCCCTGACACCTATCAATATTGCCTTGATGTTTCTGGGCATTTTACTCGGTGTGTTGATTGGTGTTTTGCCAGGATTAGGTGGTGCCAATGGCGTCGCGATCCTGCTACCACTGACATTCAGCATGAACCCCACTTCAGCCATCATCATGCTATCTTGCATCTATTGGGGCGCTTTATTTGGTGGCGCGATTACATCGATTTTGTTCAATATTCCAGGTGAGCCTTGGTCTGTTGCCACCACGTTTGATGGCTACCCAATGGCACAACGTGGTGAAGCGGGTGCGGCTTTGACGGCTGCGTTTACCTCATCGTTCTTCGGCGCACTAGTAGCCGTGATCATGATTACCTTCACCGCACCACTGGTCGCCAAATTTGCACTCAAATTTGGTCCGCCCGAGTTTTTTGCTGTGCAACTACTGACATTTTGCAGCTTCGTTGGCATGAGCAAAGGCGCACCTTGGAAAACTTTGGCCGCAATGTTCTTGGGCTTTACCTTGGCCGCAATTGGCATGGACAACGTGACCGGTCAATTACGGCTAACCTTTGGCTTTGAGCCCTTGATGAAGGGCTTTGACTTCTTAATTGCAGTGATTGGTCTTTTTGGTATTGGCGAAATTTTGCTGACCATGGAAGAAGGTTTGGCATTTCAAGGCAAATCTGCCCGCATTGACTCCAAAGTAGTGATCGAGACTTGGAAGAAACTTCCGCAATACTGGCTCACTTATGTGCGCAGCGCCTTGGTTGGCTGCTGGATGGGTATCACACCGGGCGGAGCCACACCAGCATCGTTCATGGGCTATGGCATCGCGAAACGCTTTTCTAAAAATGGCGACAACTTTGGCAATGGTGAGATTGAAGGTGTTCTAGCCCCTGAAACCGCCGCCCATGCAGCAGGTACATCTGCCCTGCTGCCGATGTTGACGCTTGGAATCCCGGGCTCCCCAACCGCAGCCGTACTCTTAGGCGGTTTACTGGTTTGGGGACTTCAACCCGGCCCGCTTTTGTTTGTTGAGCAAAAAGACTTTGTTTGGGGTCTGATTGCCAGCATGTACTTGGGCAATATTGCAGGCCTGATTGTGGTGCTGCTTACAGTGCCTTGGTTTGCGGCGATTTTGCGTATTCCCTTCTCAATCATCGCGCCCGTGATTTTGGTGATTTGCGCCGTTGGTGCTTACACAGTGCACAGCTCCATGTTTGATGTGTGGTTGATGATGGTCTTCGGCGTGATGGGTTACGTTTTTAAGAAGCTCAACTACCCGCTTGCGCCACTAGTGCTGGCCTTGGTCTTGGGCGATATGGCTGAAAACGCCTTCCGCCAATCTCTGCTAGGTTCAAGCGGCAGCATGTCAGTCTTTGTGTCCAACCCCTTGGTGGCAAGTATCACCGGCTTGGCTTTGAT
>JAYVSU010000039.1:0-4692 GCA_043775055.1 Polaromonas sp. | reverse complement strand
ATTCATCCGGTCCCTCTTCCCATCATCGTTGGTTTGGTTTTTGCCCAAACGGGTTTAAGCATCCCCGCCGTGGTGGACAAGCCTTTGCAACTGCTTGGTACTGCCTTTAGCCCGATGGCCTTGCTGTTGGTGGGCATCACATTGGCGCACACCCATGTAGGCGCTCACTTAAAAAGCGCTTTCGGCATTGCGATGGTTAAAAACATCTTGCACCCGGCCCTCATGGCTGTGATCGGAACTGCGCTGGGCCTGTCCGGCATGCCGCTGGCGATGATGGTTTTTGCCGCAGCCATGCCCGTGGGCGCCAATGTCTTTTTGTTCTCACAACGCTACCATGTGGCGCAAGAATTGGTCCCCGCCAGCATCGCCGTGACGACGGCTGTTTCGCTCATCACCCTGCCGCTGGTCATGACTTGGCTTGGGCCTCTTTAGCTGTCATTTTTGCGACAGCTATGTGTCAATTTGAGAATACCTGTACTTTTACGGCAACAAGCAAGGGCTTACCCTTGTTTTAAAACTCCAGCGGATTTGTACGATTCACAAGTATCAAAAAATCGACTGACTACAAACCATTATTGGAGACACCACTATGAGCGTTAAGTTTCAAATCAACGGCAAAGCCGTCAGCGCCAATGCCGAACCCGACACCCCGCTTTTGTGGGTGATTCGCGATGAATTAGCAATGACGGGTACCAAATTCGGTTGCGGTGCAGCCCTGTGCGGCGCTTGCACCGTACATCTGAATGGCCAACCGATCCGCTCATGCCAAACCCCTTTGTCAGCAGTATCTGGCCAAAAAGTGACCACCGTTGAAGGTTTGTCTAAAAACAACGACCATGCCCTGCAAGTGGCTTGGCAAAAACACGATGTGCCCCAGTGCGGCTACTGCCAATCTGGCCAGCTCATGAGCGCGGCGGCATTGCTAAAAACCAACAAAAACCCAAGCGATGCTGAGATTGATGCCGCGATGAGTGGCAACATTTGCCGTTGTGGCACTTACCCACGTATCCGTGCTGCTATCAAAGACGCAGCAGCCACTTTGCGCAACGCTTAAGGAGCCCACCATCATGACCACCTCACGTCGTAACTTCTTAAAAACCACCGCAGCCACAGGCCTAGCTACCAGCGGCTTTATGTTTGGCATCGCTTTGCCAAGCAACCCAGCCATCGCAGCAGGTTTGGTGCACACACCCAACGCCTGGGTGCACATTGCCGACGACAACACCATCACCCTGCTGTCCGCCCGCTCTGAAATGGGTCAAGGTGTCTACACCTCCATGCCCATGCTGATTGCTGAAGAGCTGAACGTTGACTTGAAAAAAATCAAGGTCGCTTTTGCGCCGCCCAACGCCAAACTCTACGGTAACCCGCTGTTAGGTGGCCCTCAGCTTACTGGTGGCTCCAGTTCGGTGCGCGACGCTTGGGAAAAGCTACGCATCGCCGGTGCGCAAGTGCGTGAAATGCTGATCAGCGCGGCAGCCACCAAATGGAATGTAGACCGCTCTACCCTGCGTGCGGAAAATGGCATGATCATCGGTGCTGGTGGTAAAAAAGCCACCTACGGTAGCTTGGCCGAAGCCGCCTCCAAGCTGCCGGTGCCAGAAAAAGTCGCCATCAAAGACCCCAAAGACTTCACCATCGTGGGCAAACGCACCAAGCGTTTGGACACCCCGGCCAAAACCAACGGCACTGCCGTGTTTGGTATCGACGTCAACATGCCAGGCATGGCCTATGCCGCACTGGAGCAATGCCCGGTCATTGGCGGTAAGGTTGTATCGTTTGATGCAGCCAAAGCCAAATCCATGCCCGGCGTGATCGACGTGGTGCAAATTCCCGATGGCGTTGCCGTTGTCGCCAACAGCTGGTGGCGGGCCAACATGGCGCGCAAAGCGCTGACCATTGTGTGGGACGAAGGTGCAGGCGCCGCGCTGGACGAGAAAAGCATGCTGGCTGGCATTCGCGCCGCTTCAAAAACTGGCAAACCTATACCGATCAAAGCCGTGGGCGATGCCGATGCGGTGATCGCCGCGTCCAGCAAAGTCGTACGCGCTGAGTACGTCAGCCAGTTGCTGTCGCACTCGCCACTGGAGCCGATGAACTTCACCGCGTTTTACGACAAAGGCAAAGTCACGCTGATTGGCCCCACCCAATGGCAAGACGCCGCTCAAGGCGAAGTCGCCAAAGCAGTCGGTGCAAAACTAGAAGACGTGTCGCTCACCACCACCTTCTTAGGTGGCGGTTTTGGCCGCCGTATCGACATTGACTTCATCATCCAAGCCGCGCAAATCTCCAAAGCCGTCGGTAAACCGGTCAAACTCGTCTGGTCGCGTGAAGACGACATGACGCACGACTTCTACCGTCCACAATCCGTCAGCACCATGGCTGCAAGCCTGGGCGCAGACGGCAAACCGACGGCAATGACCTACCGCCTGACCTCACAGTCCGTCACTGGCCGCGTTTTTGGCCTGCCGGGCGAAGTGCAAGACCCGCTGATGACCGAAGCCGCCGTGGCGGGTTACGAGATTCCAGCCACCAAGCACGACACCGTCAAGCACGATGCGGGTTTGCGCGTGGGCTATTGGCGCTCGGTGAGCCACGCGCTCAATGTATTTGCCAACGAAGGCTTTGTGGACGAGCTGGCCGCCGCTGCTGGGCAAGACCCGTATGCCTACCGTATGAGCATGCTGAGCAAAGAGCCGCGCTACGCCAATGTGCTCAAAATGGTAGCCGACAAAGCCGCTTGGGGCAAAGCCCTGCCAGCTGGCCGCGCGCACGGTATTGCCTTGATGGAAGGTTACGGCACCTACATGGCCATGGTGGCTGAAGTGAGCTTGCCAGGCGGCGAGGTCAAAGTCCACAAAGTGACCATCGCGTCTGACGCCGGCCACATGGTCAACCCAGACACCGTGGAAGCTCAAATCCAATCCAGCGTAGTTTTTGGTCTGGGCGCAGCGGTGATGCAGCAAATCACTTTGGTGAAAGGCCGCGTGCAGCAAACCAACTACAACGGCTTCCCTGTGGTGCGCATGAACGAAACGCCAGTGATGGACATCATGCTGGTACAAAGTACTGAAAAGCCAGGTGGCATTGGCGAGCCAGCAACCGCTTTGGTTGCACCCGCCATCGCCAACGCGGTGTTCAAGTTGACGGGCAAACGCATGCGCAGCTTGCCGATGAACGAAGCTGCGCTGAAATCCGCCTAAGCGCACGCTGCAAGCATGGAAAGCCTAGACCTGCGGGTCCTCAATGACGTGCTGGCATGGAAACACGCTGGCCACGCCGTCACCTTGGTTACGGTGGTAGAAACCTGGGGCAGTGCGCCCAGACCACCGGGTGCCTTGCTGGCCGTGCGCGACGATGGCATGGTCAGCGGCTCCGTATCGGGCGGTTGCATTGAAGACGACTTGATTGCTCGCACGAAGGCTGATTTCAATAAAAATACAGCTGTAGCCGTTACATTTACTGCCAATACAGCTATTAATAATATAGCAAAACCCGCCATGATTGCCTATGGCGTCACCAAAGACGAAGCCGCCCGCTTCGGCCTGCCCTGCGGCGGCACGCTGCGCTTGGTGCAAGAACCGCTGCATGACGTGACTTGGATTGAGCACGTCTTAGCCCGCACCAGCGCCCACCAGCTGGTCGCCCGCACCTTGACCTTAGCGACAGGTGCTGTCACCTTGGCTGATGCCGCGCGCGAGCAAGGCATGGCTTTTGACGGGTTAACTTTGACCACCCTGTTCGGCCCTAAATGGCGGCTCTTATTGATAGGTGCTGGCCAACTCAGCCAAGCCGTCGCCCAAATGGCTGCGTTGCTGGACTTTGAAGTTTTGGTCTGCGACCCGCGTGAAGAATACGCCTTTGACCCATCCTTGGTAGGAGCAACCCGCTTAGCTGGCATGCCCGACGACGTCGTGCGCGAGCTGGTGCCCGATGCCCACACTGCCATCGTCGCCCTTACGCACGACTCAAAATTAGACGACATGGCTTTGATGGAAGCGCTGCAGTCCAATGCTTTTTATGTCGGCGCTTTAGGCTCACAGCGCAACCAAACCGCCCGTAAACTGCGTATGGCCGAGCATTTTGGGCTGACTGAAACCGAACTGTCGCGCCTGCACGGCCCCGTCGGCCTGCGCATCAACGCCAAAACCCCTGCAGAAATAGCGGTGTCCATCTTGGCGCAAATCATCGCGGTTAAAAATACGCTGGCTGCGACCGCCGCTCAACCATCAGAACTAAGCACCGTCATTCCCGCGCAGGCGGGAATCTATAGCGGATAGTGTGGATTCCCGCCTGCGCGGGAATGACGGCTCGCAGTCTTTATCTCGCATAATGTCCACATGGATTGGCCCGCCGCGCGCACCTCTTTGCTACTGGCGTTTTTAAGCGCCGCTTTGCTGTTGCCGCTGGGCGTGGTCTTGGCGCGCTGGCTGGCCACCACCACTTGGCGCGCTAAACACTGGTCGAGGCGCTGGTTACGCTGCCGCTGTTGCTGCCGCCCACGGTGATTGGTTTTTACCTGCTCACCATGTTCGGGCAAAACTCGGCCTTGGGCGCTTGGTTGGCGCAACACCTCAATCTGCACCTGGTTTTCAGCTTTGAAGGCCTGCTGTTCGCCAGTGTGTTGGTCAATTTGCCCTTCATGGTGCAACCGATTCAGCGCGCTTTTGCCGGCATTCCGCACAACCTGCG
>JAYVSU010000038.1:0-14274 GCA_043775055.1 Polaromonas sp. | reverse complement strand
TTTGACCGTCAGGTCTATGTGACCTTGCCGGATATCCGTGGTCGTGAACAGATTTTGAACGTCCATATGCGCAAAATCCCCGCTTCACAAGACGTTAACCCCGGCACGATTGCCCGTGGTACGCCCGGCATGAGTGGTGCAGATTTGGCCAACTTGTGCAACGAAGCCGCTTTGATGGCCGCGCGTCGCAATGCCCGCGTCGTTGAAATGCAGGACTTTGAGAAAGCCAAAGACAAAATCTTGATGGGCCCAGAGCGCAAGAGCATGATCATGCCCGAGGAAGAGCGCCGCAACACGGCCTACCACGAGTCTGGTCATGCGCTGATTGGCAAAATGCTACCTAAGTGCGATCCTGTACATAAAGTAACCATCATCCCGCGTGGCCGCGCTTTAGGTGTCACGATGAGCTTGCCAGCGCAAGACCGCTACAGCTACGACAGTGAATTCATGCTCAGCCAAATTGCCATGTTGTTTGGTGGACGCATTGCTGAAGAAGTGTTCATGAAGCAAATGACCACCGGTGCTAGCAATGACTTTGAGCGTGCTACCGGTTTGGCGCGTGACATGGTGATGCGTTACGGCATGTCTGAAGCACTCGGCCCCATGGTTTATGCCGATAACGAAGGCGAAGTGTTTTTGGGCCGCTCGGTGACTAAGACCACCAACATGAGCGAGCAGACCATGCAGAAGGTCGATATGGAAGTGCGCCGCATCATTGATGAGCAGTATGGCCGTGCGCGTAAATTGATTGAAGACAACCAAGACAAAATGCATGCCATGGCTAAGGCTTTGTTGGAGTGGGAAACCATCGACTCCGAGCAACTTGACGACATCATGGCAGGTAAAGAGCCGCGTGCGCCCAAAGACTGGACGCCACGTATTCCCCCCGCTGACAGCAGCAGCGGTGGTGGTAGCGGCAACGCGCCGGTGATCAAGCCAGAAGCATCGCCAACTGCTGCTTAATTCAAGTAGTGCGCTGTGACAAAATCTGACGGGGCTGTTTGCCCCGTTTTTTTTGATCCATGCCTTAATTGTGTTCCTAGTCCAGCTTAAACTTCAACCATGATTTGGCAAACCACCCGCTACGCGATTGACTTGGCCCAGCCCATCATCATGGGTATCGTCAATGTCACGCCTGACTCCTTTTCAGATGGCGGGCGTTACGCGGCTGCGGGAAGTGCCTTGCGCCACGCGGAGCAATTGCTCAAAGACGGTGCGTACATTTTGGACATTGGAGGTGAATCTTCACGCCCCGGTGCGCCGCAAGTTCCCTTGGATGTTGAGTTAGAGCGTGTGCTCCCTGTCGTGCGTGAAGCTGTGAAATGGTGCGTTCCGATTTCAGTGGACACTTACAAACCGCAAGTCATGCAAGCTGTGTTAGATCTGGGGGCTGACATCATCAACGACATTTGGGCGCTCAGGCAGCCTGGTGGTGTGGGGTATTTGAGCGCTGCAGAGGTGGCTGCCCAACACCCCAGTTGTGGTGTTTGTTTGATGCACATGCACATGCACCGCGAACCGCAAACCATGCAAGCTGAGCCTATGCAGGGTGATGTTGTACCTCAAGTGCTATTATTTTTAGAGCAAACTATTGATTATTTATGCCGGCTAGGTGTTGACTTAAGTCGAATTTCAGTAGATCCTGGCATCGGCTTTGGCAAAACTGTAGAACAAAATTTCAGTCTTTTAGCAAGGCAGCGTGAGCTGTTGACGCTAGGATTGCCGATTCTGGCTGGTTGGTCGCGCAAATCGGCCATTGGGGCGATAACGGGTTTGGACATGGCTAGCCGCACCGTACCCAGTGTGGTGGCTGCGGTGCTAGCGGTGCAAAATGGCGCTAGCATCGTTAGAGTGCATGATGTGCGGGAGACAGTTGCTGCCCTGAAGGTATGGCAAGCGGTACAAGCTCAGCAAAGTCATGAATAATCGATACAAATAATCTATACAAATTAATAACAACAAAGACGAGAGCATCAAAATGAGTAGAAAATTCTTTGGCACAGACGGCATTCGAGGTGAAGTGGGGCAACACCCGATCACGCCTGATTTTGTGCTCAAACTCGCACATGCTGTTGGCCGTGTTTTGCGACAATCGGAGGATAGGCCAACTGTTTTGATTGGCAAAGACACCCGCATTTCTGGCTACATGCTGGAAAGCGCATTGGAGTCGGGTTTCAACTCCGCCGGCGTCAATGTCATCCTGCTTGGCCCCTTGCCCACGCCCGGTGTCGCGTATTTGACCCGCGCGCAGCGGGCCAGTCTGGGTGTGGTTATCAGCGCCAGCCACAACGCTTTTGCCGACAACGGTATCAAATTCTTCAGCGCGAAAGGAACCAAACTTGATGACGCTTGGGAACTCGCCGTTGAAGCCATGATGAATGAACCGCCGCAGTGGGTGGACTCTGCTCGTTTGGGTAAAACTCTTCGCTTGGACGATGCAGCTGGCAGGTATATTGAATTTTGTAAGAGTACATTTTCAAATGATTTGACGCTCAAAGGCCTCAAAATCGTGGTTGATGGCGCGCATGGCGCGGCCTACCAAGTGGCGCCCAAGGTGTTCCATGAGCTGGGTGCAGAAGTCATCGCCATCGGCTGCAGCCCTGATGGTTTAAACATCAACCACGAGGTGGGTGCGACCCACCCGGAAGCGCTGATTGCCGCCGTCCAGTTGTACCAGGCCGACTACGGCATTGCCTTGGACGGTGACGCAGACCGCCTGCAGCTGGTCGATGCCCACGGCCGACTCTTCAATGGCGACGAGGTGCTGTACTTGATGGTCAAAGAGCGCTTGGAACGGGGTGAAGCCGTCGCCGGTGCGGTGGGCACGCTGATGACCAACTTGGCGGTTGAACTCGCCCTGAAAGCCAAAGGCGTTAAATTCGTCCGTGCCAAAGTGGGTGACCGCTACGTGCTGGAAGAGCTGGACAAACGCGGTTGGATTTTGGGCGGCGAGGGTTCTGGCCACTTGCTCGCGCTAGACAAACACACCACGGGTGACGGCATCGTTAGTGCGCTGCAGGTGCTGCAAGCCTGTGCCCGCAGTGGCAAAACCATGGCTGATTTGCTGAGCGATGTGACCTTGTTTCCGCAAACATTGGTCAACGTGCGCTTGAAGCCCGGCCAAGACTGGCAAGCTGCCCCAAATTTGAAGCCTGTGACAGCCGCAGTCGAAGCTGAGTTGGGCAGCACGGGTCGTGTACTCATACGCGCCAGTGGTACTGAGCCTTTAGTGCGTGTGATGGTCGAGGCGCAGGATGCAGTGCAAGCCAAAGCCTGTGCCGAGCGCATTGCAGATACTTTGCGGTAATAGGTTTTTATCTTTATTGACACATCGGGGCAACACCATGATCACCGTTCATCACCTCAACAACTCACGCTCACAACGCGTTCTTTGGCTGCTAGAAGAGCTGGGTGTGGATTATGAAATCAAACGCTACCAGCGCGACCCCAAAACCATGCTCGCACCGCCAGAGCTGCGCGAGGTGCATCCGCTGGGCAAATCGCCGGTCATCACCGATGGCGACGTTACCGTGGCAGAGTCTGGCGCGATTGTGGAATATCTGGTGGATAAATATGGCATGAAGACCGGCGAAGCGCATTTTGCACCTGCTGCTGGTACGCCCGAGCGCATGCGCTATACCTACTGGCTGCACTTTGCCGAAGGCTCGGCCATGTCGCCGCTGTTGATGAAGCTGGTGTTCAACCACATTGAAAAAGCACCCATGCCGTTTTTTGCCAAGCCCATAGCCAAAGCCATTGCCAAAAAGACCAAAGATTCCTTCATCAACCCGCAAATCAAGTCGCACCTAGACTACATCGAGGCCGAGCTTGGCAAAACCAAGTGGTTTGCGGGCAACGAGTTTTCAGGGGCAGACATTCAAATGAGCTTCCCGTTAGAAGCCGCCGCCGCACGGGGTGGGCTGGATGCCAGCTACCCCAAAGCAACCGCGTACTTGAAGCGTATCCACGCCCGCCCAGCCTACAAACGCGCCCTAGAGCGCGGTGGTGAATACAGTTTGATGAGCTAGATCGAGAGCATCCATGGCCGTAGCCCACCCTCATTTAACCGTCATCCAAGCCGATTACGCCAACCCCGTCCACGCCGTCAGCGTCGTCAGCCTGCTGAACGCCTACGCCCAAGACCCCGCAGGTGGTGGTAAGCCACTGAGCGAGTTTGTCCGCAATAACCTGATCGCCCAACTGGCCTGCAGACCCCAAGTTTTCAGCGTTTTGGCCTTTGACACGAGCTGCGGGGCTGGGTTGACGGCGGACAAAGCCGTCGGCTTGGCCAACTGCATCGAAGGCTTTTCCACCTTCGCCTGTCGCCCGCTGGTCAATGTGCACGACCTGGCCGTCCTGTCCAGCCATCGTGGGCAGCGCGTGGGCGAGCAGCTCTTGGCCAAAGTTGAAGAAATCGCCCGCCAGCGCGGCGCCTGCAAAGTCACGCTAGAAGTCCTGTCCGGCAACCAAAGCGCCAACCGCCTGTACCAGCGGGTCGGTTTTGCGGGCTATCAGCTAGACCCAGCGATGGGACATGCGCAGTTTTTGCAGAAGTGGTTGGATTGAGCCTCTTTGTTTGATATAAATAAAGTAGCATTTGTGTCAATAAATACGCTGGTTAGGAGTTGAAATGCTGGTTTTTTTATAGAGAGTTTTAATGTTGACGCTCCGCTTGAGCGAAGGGTTTGGCCTCACGCAATCCTCGATGCACGATCTATTCTATTTTTTGCCACACGAGATGACCACTGGCCTTCTTGGATGGGTCCTTGACCGATGGCGCCCAATCCGTCACCAAGATCAATTTATTGCCTTCGACAGTCCACGTGCGGCCTTGTTTCGTGCCCGTCCAGGCCTGATTCCAAGAAACCTCTACGTCAGTGATCAGTTTCGAGCCTTCAATCGTATAAGGCCCGGAATAAGCAATAAGTGAGTTAAAAAGCGCCAGCTTTGCATCTGCCGTGTTTCCTGGCTTCCTGTCGGTGGAAACGAGAATTGAGGTAAAAATTTTGGGTGTAATGATGGTATAGCCAACGGGTTGTGGTCCCAAGAATTCATACGAGGTACCATCGTCAAATTTTGATGTAAAAGAAATAAGCTTGTATGTCCCAACTAGACCCTGCGCAGTAGCAGCGCCGACCAAGAGTAGCAGGGTGATGATGAGGCAAGTAAGTTTTTTCATGGATATTTCTCCGGTTAAACGTATGCTCGCAGGCTGCGAAATCACTTTGGCTAGGAGCAACTGCCGAAGAGGCCTAACGTAGTGTATTGCACACCGCAAAACTTGCAACATAATCTGGCAACAGCAGATTAATCTGGTCATCTGAATCTCCTGAAAATGGCTTTTTATTGGGTTGCGCACAAGGAGTCTGTGAATTTGTACAGTCCTGATAAATCCCGTGCATCCTATAAATCTGTTCCGCACAAGGTGGAAGTTTAGTTTTAACTAAATTTAACTATATTTAACATAGCAATATAAGCAATAAATACGCCGGCTACAGCCATTTTTGCCTCCTATTTTTGCTCAGAAGCAGTTGGTGCAGACATTTCTTGCATCTGCCGCACGATGTCGGCGTCTGACGCGCGTTCGGTTTGCGTTGCGGGTGGGTCCAGCAGGTGTACCGCTTGGGGCAGGGCAAATACCAGCACCAGCACCGCCAGTTGCATCGCCACAAAAGGCAGCAAAGCGGGCAGCAGTTGCCGCATGGGCAGCCAGCCAGCGCTGGATTGGCTGCGTGCAATCATCACGGCATAACCCATGGGTGGCATCAAAAAGCTGAGCTGCAGCACGAGCAGCAACAACACGGCACTTTGCTGGGCGTCGCCCAACATCACGATGAGCGGTGGGGCGACGATGGGGATGACGACAAAAATCATCTCAAAAGCGTCCAGCACCCAGGCACACAGCGCGACCAGCAGCAGCACGCCGGCGGCGGAGACAAGGGGTGAAAAAGGTGAGGATAGCAGCGTTGACGTCAACCAGCGGTCGGTGCCAAAAAGCCTGAAGATGAGGCTAAACACCGTCGCACCCACCAGTAAGGCCATCAGTGCGCCGCTCAGCTGCAGCGTGTCGTGCAGCACATTGCGCCACTGCGGCCGGTTGAGCGCACGGGTCAAAAGTGTGGCGATGATCAGCAGCAGCCCACCTGTGGCGGCAGCTTCTACGGCAAACAGCTTGCCTGTAAAAACGCCGGCCAGCAGCAGCAAGATGGCGCTGGCCGACAGCACTGCAATACCTGTTTGACCTGTTTGACTTGGTTGAGTGGTGACTGTTTCAGAAGCGGGAGCCGCATGCAACACCGACGCACGGCTTTGCCACCAAGCCACCCCGGCCCAGAGCAGCAGCACAGCCAAACCGGGCAGCAAGGCGGCGTTGAAGACGGCTTGGGTGTTGATGATGTTGGTGAAGTTGGGGGAGCCGAGCGCGGTGTTGATGAAGCCGGGCAGGTTGGTCGCCTCGGTATGCGCCCGCATCATCGCGTCGCCCAGCAAAATCAGCACCAGCGACGGCGGCACCACCACACCGATGGTGGCAGCGACGCTGATCAAGGCGGTGGCGCGGGCGGTGTTCAGGTGCTCCAAACGCGGCGCGACCAAACGTGACAGCAACACCGAGCTGGAGGCGACCGAGCCGTTCATGGGAGCGATCAAGGCACCCACGCCCAGCGCGGCCAAGACGGGGCTAGACCATCGGCTCAGCGTCGCAAAAAGTGCATCTGCCACCGACAAGCGCTGTAGCAGCATCCCGATGAACACATAAAGCGGCAGGGCTTGCAGCAAGTCGTTTTCCAGCAAACCCACCAGTCGCAAAGGCAATGCCGACAGGGTGTTGAAGTCCAAACTACCCGTCAACAAACCCAGCACGGTGAAGCCGCTGGACACACCAATCAACAACGCCCAGACCGGCAAACCGGTGGTCACCGTCAAAGCCCCCAAGGTTAGCAGCATCCATAAACCGCCGGTTTGACCGGTCAAACCCATGTTGGATTCCGCTTCAGTGTCATGATTTTTGACCTAAGCTACTGAAACGAGGGAACCCACAGAAAACGTCATGAACGGCGTCCAAAAGCACCAAAAGCAGCATGAAAGCAAGGGCCAGTTTGACCACAAAGAACCCCGGCGTCAGCGTTTCCGCGAACCGCTCCAGCCCGAGCACAGACTCGCGCAGCATAGGAAGCGTAGCCCACAGCATGAACACCGCCCAAGGCCCAAGGCAAACCAACAAAGCCCA
Source organism: Polaromonas sp. (assembly GCA_043775055.1). GTDB lineage: Bacteria > Pseudomonadota > Gammaproteobacteria > Burkholderiales > Burkholderiaceae_C > Aalborgiella. The sequence continues at coordinate 7,046 of JAYVSU010000038.1, read as the reverse complement.
AGCCCGCCACAGGCTGCGCTTGGCGGGCCGTGAATGGCTGCTTGCGCCGCTAGCCCCAGCCGCAAGGTGCGACCGCCCCACAGACGCCGCCGTGATGGCGACCGCCACGTACACGGCAAACAAAATTTGCCCCAAGTCATTGGCCTGCCGTGAATATGCCTGCACCCACTCGCGCAGCGGCCACTGCACAAACAGCAGCAGCGCCAAGGGGATGACCAGCAAGCTCGCTAAAAAGCTAAAAATTCGCATGTGGCGTGATTATGACTGAATTTATAGGTGAAATATGACTATAGCCGGCGTATATATTGCCTAAGTAGCTATGAATTAAATAGCATTTTGATTCGCCCATTCACTCATAATGCGTCCACATTCGCAAGACACGCACAGCAAGCAGGTACAAGGTTTCTTGTATGGCGCTCCAATGTGTTAGGGCGCAAGTGCATTTTCAAGTATTTTGACTTGCGCATACATGTTATTTAGAGTGCCCTCAATTAGGGAGATAATTTGTTGAAGATTTTGGAACTCTTCGGTGTCGTGAATTATGTTTTGCGGAATAAGCGTATATAGCTGCCCCAGAAATTCATGTACGTGGAGCTTGGCATCTATGACGGTGAGATCAGAATGAGCATGGATCTGATCGCGGGAATCGAGGATGCGCTGATGAAGCGGAAGATATGTGATTGGAATTAATGAAGTATCAAGCTTGTATTTTTTGTTAATGCCGCGCGATAGCTTATACGGCTTGCAGTATTCAATAAGCGCAAAACGGAAGGCTGGACCACGCAGTGGATTTTCATACTGTGTTTGTATTTTGCCTAGAAGTCGCCAAGCATTGTTCAGCCAAGTAATGCAAAAAGTGAAATGAACGAAACGTTCTTCCTGTTCAGTCATGGCAATTGCCGGCTAATCTGGTCATCTGAATTTCCTGAGAATGGTTAGCTTGTTGGTTTGCGCACAGAAAGTCTGTGAATTCATACAGTTTAAATCAACCCCAACATCTGTTTTGCACAGATTTATAGTTCAGTTTAAACTAAATTTTGCTATATTTAAAATAGCTGCATAGGAAATAAATACGCCTGATAGAGGCATATTTGACCTCTAAAAATGAGTTTTAAGCGGTTTTGACGCGTTTTCCAGCCGAGTCCACCACTTTTTCATCGTCCTCTTTGCTAAACGAGCCTTGCTGCGCCTGCGGCAAGATGTCCAGCACGGCCTCAGAAGGGCGGCAGAGTTTGGTGCCTAAGGGGGTGACGACGATGGGGCGGTTCATCAAAATGGGGTGGGCGACCATGGCGTCCAAGAGCGCGGCGTCGCTCAAGGCGGGGTTGCCCAGCTGCAATTCCTCATACGGCGTGCCTTTTTGGCGCAAAACCTCGCGCACGGGGATACCGAGTTGGGCGACAAGTTCGACCAATTTGTCGCGGCCAGGGGGGTGCTTCAGGTAGTCGATGACTTCTGGCTCTGCGCCCGAGTTGCGAATCAGCGCCAGCACGTTGCGCGAGGTGCCGCAGTTGGGGTTGTGGTAGATGGTGATGGTCATGGTAGAGGTCTTTCTGTTTTAGATAAGTGGTTGATTTGAATAGATATTTCATTTTTTAATACAAATATCGACTTAAATCGCCTTCTGATTCACCCGTTTCATCAGAGCTTCCGCGCTTTCTTTGCGTTCGCTGTAGCGGTCAACCAGGTACGGCGACACATCTCGGGTGAGCAGGGTGAACTTGACCAGCTCTTCCATCACGTCCACCACGCGGTCGTAGTAGGAGGAAGGTTTCATGCGGCCAGCTTCGTCAAACTCCAAAAACGCTTTGGCTACCGAGGATTGGTTGGGAATGGTCAGCATCCGCATCCAGCGGCCTAAAACGCGCAGCTGGTTGACGGCGTTGAACGATTGCGAACCGCCGCAGACCTGCATCAGCGCCAGTGTTTTGCCTTGGGTGGGGCGCACCGCGCCGTCGGACAGCGGAATCCAGTCGATCTGGGTTTTCATGATGCCAGTCATCGCGCCGTGCCGCTCGGGGGAGCTCCACACCATGCCTTCAGCCCAAGCGGCTAATTGGCATAGTTCCTGCACTTTGGGGTGACTGTCGGGCGCATCGTCAGCCAAAGGCAGCCCGTGCGGGTTGAACGTGCGGGTTTCGCAGCCCATGGCGGTCAATAATCTTGCCGCTTCCTCGCTCAGCAAGCGGCTGAACGAGCGTTCCCGCAGTGAGCCGTAGAGCAGCAAGATGCGCGGTGGGTGGGTTGAAACTGGGGTCGCTTGCAACTGCGTTTGTGCAGGTGCTGCAAACAGGGCGGTGTCTAAATTGGGTAAATCGGTCATCTTTGTCATATCAGTCACATCTACTTATGATTGCGCGTGCTCATACCAATTTTTGCTTCGGTTAACGATGTTCACCACAAGCAGCATGATGGGAACTTCTACTAAAACGCCAACAACGGTGGCCAGTGCTGCACCTGAATTGAGACCAAACAAACTAATGGCTGCGGCTACAGCGAGTTCAAAAAAGTTAGAAGATCCAATCAGAGCCGAGGGACAGGCTACGCTGTGTTTCTCTCCCCAGGCGCGGTTGAGAAGGTAGGCCAAGCCAGCGTTGATGACCACTGAGATCAGGATTGGGACGGCCAGTAGTCCTATAACGATTGGCTGCGCCAAAATAGCTTCCCCTTGAAATGCGAAAAGCAGTACCAAGGTCAGTAGCAGTGCACCCATAGATGCATGGCTGACGCGGGATACGACACGTTCAAACGTAGCAGTTCCCTGTTTAAGCAATATTGCGCGCCAAATTTGCGCCAAAATAATAGGCACAACGATATAAAGCAATACCGATAAAACGAGGGTGTTCCACGGGACGACAATCGCCGAAATACCAAGTAATAAAGCGACTATCGGAGCGTAGGCAAAAACCAAAATCACATCATTGATGGCGACTTGACAAAAGGTATACAGCGGGTCGCCGTGGGTTAAGCGACTCCATACAAACACCATCGCTGTGCATGGTGCAGCAGCCAGCAAGATGAGGCCTGCGATATAGCTGTCCAATTGATCGGCGGGCAGGTATGGTGCAAACCAATGCCGAATAAAGAGCCAGCCTAACAGCGTCATGCTGATTGGGTTGATAACCCAATTCATGAGCAGCGTGACGGCAATGCCTTTGCGATGTTTTTTACGTCGCCGATGGTTTTGAAGTCAATTTTCATCAGCATCGGGATGATCATCAACCATACCAAAATACCAACAGGTAAATTGACCTGTGCTATTTGCATATCCCCTATCGCATGAAATAGACCCGGTGCAAGTTGTCCTAAGACCACGCCCACCGCAATGCACAGCGCAACCCAAAGACTCAAATAACGTTCAAACAGATTCATATTTTTCTCTTAATGGTTCTTTAGGATTTGGCAAGTTCGCGGGCGCTGGTTTGCAGCATCAATTTGCTGACGCTGGCTGCTGGCAAATTGACCAAAAGCTCCAGCCGGCGGCGGATGGCGTGCAGAGTTTGGCGGAAGGCTTCCAGCTTTTCAGCGTCTGTGCCATCGCCAGCAGAAGGGTCGGCATAACTCCAGTGCGCCGTGGCGGGCTGGCCGGGCCAGTAGGGGCAGACTTCCCCAGCGGCGTTGTCGCACACGGTGATGACCAAATCCATATGAGGCGCATCGGGTTTGGCAAATTCATCCCAGCTTTTGCTGTACAGCCCTTCGGTGCTGATGCCCGCGTTATGCAAAATTTGCAAACCCAGGGGATTGGGTTGTTGGTTGTCGCGCGGGCTGCTGCCTGCCGAGTAGCCTTTGTACTTGCCGCGACCCAGATGGTTGAGCAGTGCTTCGGCCAAAATGCTACGCGCTGAGTTGTGGGTGCAGAGAAACAGGACATTGATGGCTTGATCCGTCATGCTGAAATTCCTTTAAATATGTTAAGCAGATGGGTTAGTGGTCGTTGCGAAAGAACAGCCCGTGGTGCAGCTGTTCGAAGGGATGGAGGCATGCATATGCATGACATCGTCAAGGTTTTGACAAAGTGAAAAATCAAAATTCGGCAATACCACCACAGGTGAAAAACCGCCGCCTTCGGTGCGAAAGTTGGTGGTTTGGCCGTTGTAGGTGCGGGCGGCCAGGAGCTGGATTTGACCGTCGTAGGTGTAGGCGCGGATGTCGAACTTCAGGTCGGTGGCGACGCCGTCTACATTGACCAGCCGCTGGCCGGGCGGGGCTATGGCTTGGGCGATAAAGTCGCCCCAGTTGCCGGCCAATATCTCTTCCCACACCCGCTTGGTGAGTTTGTCGCCCCGGTAGGCGGCTTTGCTGGCGTAGCCGGCCACAGGTTTGAAGAAGAGCTGTTTGCGCTGCGCCCACAGGGCATCGGCATGGTCGCGGGTGACGCGCTGGGTGGCGGGGATGCTGCCAGAGAGGCTGGTGCGGTCGCTGCTTGCAACGCCCCAGCTTGTGAGCAGTGCGTCGTCTGACAGGGTGATCAAGTGCTGTTTGTTGGCGCGCAGCGCATGGGCGTGGGGGTACGGCGTAACGACGGTAGCGCCAGCATTCCCACCTGCCATATAGGCGTCGTGCAGGGCTTGGTGGGTGGGGGCGGACAGGTCAAAGTCGGTCAGGCGGTTGTAGACCAGGTCGATGAGAGTGTCGCTGGAAGTGTCTCCCGTAGCGCTGTGGTGCCAGAGCTGGCCACCACGCCACTGCAGCGCTTGCGGGTCGGTGATGATGGCTTTGACGCCGCGCTGTTCAAACATCTGGCGGCACAGGGCGAATTCGGGTGCTAGGTACTGGGCGTCGGGGGTGTCGTCGACGATGGCGATGGTTTTCAGCGGAGCATTACCTCGTTGTAAACGCCATTCGTTCATGAACATGTCAAAAAAGGTCTGCTCCAAGGCATCTAAATTGACATAGGTGTTCATCGCCGCCGCCATCGGCGTGCAGCAGGCGCGGTGGGCGCGTGCCAGTGCAGCATTGAGCAGGGCACCGCCGGCGTTGGTGTTGATTTCAATCAGCTGCGGGCCTTTGGGTGGCGATTGGCTGGTGTCCACATGAAAGTCGTACCCCATAAACGCACCCAGCGGGCCAAAGGCTGTTTGCGCAATGGCGGGTGCATTTTTGAGCGCCAAGGCTTGGTAGGCGGGCAGCTGCATGACCCGCTCAATCGCGGTTATCGCGGTTTTGATGGCCTGATAGGTGCTTTGGGACAAAAACACCACGCTGTTGGAGAACAAATGCGGTTGCGCCGTGGCAATGCCGCTGGCTAAGCCCTGCAAGCTGGGGTCGCGTTCTAGCTCTTTGCGCAATTGGTCAACATCCAGCGTTTTGCACATGCAACCGTGGTTGAGGGCATCGGCAATGTTCGTGGTCGTCGTGGTGGTTATGGTGGTCATGGTTTTCATGTTTTAGCAAGCCTCGCAAGCCGCTACATTGGGCACCGAGCAGCCCTGCCCTTGGCAGCAATGCTCGGTGAGGTAGGCCAAAAGCGCGCTCATGTGCTCAAAATTGGCGCGGTAGATCAGGTTGCGCCCCCGTGGCTCACAGCTGGCCAAGCCGGAATGCGCCAGTTCTTTGAGGTGAAAGGACAGGGCGCTGGCAGCAATGTCTAGCTGTTCGGCCATCACACCGGGGGTTAAACCGTCGGCTCCGGCCAACACCAAGGCCCTGAAAGCCCGTAAACGCTGGGCTTGCGCAAGAGCGGCCAATGATTTGACGGCTTGTGGTTCGGAGATGAGTTGCTTGGTTAATATTTCCATAGTTCAATTATATTTGAAATATCAAAATAGTTTTGAATCGAATGCATTTTTACGCGTCACATCATCGTTGCATCTATAGAAAATTAGCATTTTCAACTTTCACGAGCGTTGTCACAGCATTGTCACAAAACCTTCGTAGAGTCTCCTCATTGTTAAACCAACCTTAAAGGTTAAAAATGAAAATGACTTCTAAAAACGTTTTGCTTAGCGTGGTATCTGTAGCTGTTTTGGCGTGCTCTTTGAGCGCTAAAGCCCAAGACGTGACGGGAGCGGGTGCTACGTTTCCAGCTCCTTTGTACTCCAAGTGGGCTTCAGACTACAACAAAGCCACTGGTGTAAAAATTAACTATCAATCTGTAGGCTCTGGTGCTGGTATCAAACAAATTGAAGCTAAAACTGTTGATTTCGGCGCATCAGATATGCCTTTGAAGGATGACGAGTTAAAAGCCAAAGGCTTGGTTCAATTTCCTACAGTCATTGGCGGCGTTGTGCCAATTATTAATATCAAAGGTATCAGCGCTGGACAGCTTAAATTGAACGGTCAGGTGCTGGGTGATATTTTTCTAGGCAAAATCACTAAGTGGGATGATGCAGCTATTAAAGCTTTGAATCCTGGCTTGCCACTTCCTGCTGATGCAATTTCACCAGTTCGCCGTGCGGACGGATCGGGTACAAGTTTTATCTTTACAAATTACCTTAGCAAAGTTAATGCGGATTGGAAGTCCAAAGTGGGTGAAGGAACTGCGGTTAACTGGCCTGTTGGCGCTGGTGGCAAGGGGAATGAAGGTGTTGCTGCTTTTGTGAATCGTCTGCCCAATTCAATTGGCTATGTTGAATACGCTTACGTCAAGCAAAACAAAATGGTTTATGCACTCATGCAGAATTCAGCTGGCACTTTTGTGGCTCCAAACGATACTGCTTTTAAAGCTGCTGCTGCGGGTGCAGATTGGGCAAAAAGTTTTTACCAAATTTTGACAAACCAAGCGGGTAAAGACTCTTGGCCAATTACCGGTGCAACTTTTATCTTGATGCATAAGCTGCAAGATAAGCCTGCACAAGCCGCAGCATCATTGAAGTTTTTTGATTGGGGATACAAAAACGGCGATAAAACTGCGGATGATTTGGATTATGTGCCTATGCCGGCAGCGGTCAAAACCGCGATTGCTAAATCGTGGGCAGAGATCAAAGACAGTACGGGTCAGTCGGTTGCGGTTAAGTAAGGTCAATTCACTGTTGATCTTATAGAGAATCATAAATACTGTCTCAATCGTGTCATCTACACTACCTGTAAACAATGCCCCGTTT
>JAYVSU010000037.1:0-3640 GCA_043775055.1 Polaromonas sp. | reverse complement strand
CCTCCAAATTGCCAGAACCAATCTTCACCCCCGCCGCCAAAGCCAGCGTGGGCGAGCATGACGAAAACATCAGTTTCGACCAGATGTCCGCCACCATGGGCCTCGAACTGGCCGAAAAAATCCGCACCCTGAGCATCGCCATCTACAAAACGGCCTACGAGTTCGCCCTCACCAAAGGCATCATCATCGCCGACACCAAGTTTGAGTTTGGCCTCGATACCGATGGCACCTTGACCCTGATGGACGAGGTGCTGACCCCCGATTCATCCCGCTTTTGGCCGGCAGAGACCTATGAACAAAGCTTCAAAGACGGCAAAAATCCACCCAGTTTCGACAAGCAGTTCGTCCGCGACTGGCTAGAAACCCAAAACTGGGACAAAACCCCACCCGCACCCCGCGTGCCGCGTGAGGTGATTGAGAAAACCGCTGCCAAGTACCAAGAGGCTTGGCAGCGCTTGACAGCTTAACTAAGCGGGTTAAAGGTGGAACGGATTCACAATCCGAACACCGTTGACTATTTCGCCAGCATTCATATCTTCTGAATACAGCACCGTGCAGCCACTGGTTTTGGCTGCTGCAACGATGAGTGAATCAAAAAAACCAATGGATCGGGTTTGGTGCAAATCTAGCCCCATGTGGATGATGGCGGGAGTGACTTGGACGACTTCGTATTGCTCCCAAAACTGCATCTGTTGACGGATGTCTGCATGCAGTAGTTTCAGTTTGTTGAGCGCAACGTTGCAATACTCATTTAGCACCTGCGTAGACAGCACACCCGTTTGGTTAAGCCGAAGTTGCTTGAGTAATGTCAGGGCGACCCGCTGTTTGGTAGGTTCATCCCCGCTGTCTGCGTAAATTAACAAATTAGTATCTATAAAACAGCGCTCTTTGGCCAGAGGCTGATAAATCACTAAATACGCGGTGCTTGCTTCTTGAGCCGTAGGTGGGGATGTATTTCCTGTCCCTGTATTAACAACTTTAACGGCGGGCATTGGCTTCTTCGCGATTGAATGTCCAGTTATTCAAGCGGCCTTTGGTGTTCAAGCAGCGCTGCTCAAAGGCTTCAAAGTCTTGCTCGGCATGTGCCGTACCAGCCAATTGCTCTAAATAATCGCGCACAGCCTGATTCAGACTTTTGCCCATTTTGCGGGCAGCTGCGCGTGCATTTTCGGCTACACGTTCCTCAATAGATAAAGTGATATTCATGGCGGTATTTGGTTTTTTGATTATTTGCACATATTATGTGCGCACAATATACGTTTGTCAACCAAGGCTAGTTTAGCTCAGTACCACACTGCTCAAACGCCGTCGATACGTCGCCGCCACCGGGTCAACGGGTGGAATATGCCCATCGGCGACTTTGACAGGGGCTGGCTCGATGATGTCCAAGATGGCGATATAGGTTTTGCGGGCCAGGTCTTCGTTCCAGGTTTTGTCGCGCATCAAAATCTCTAGCAGTTCGTCCATCGCCTCCGTCCAGCGCTGCTGCGCCATCAGGGACTGGGCTTTGCCGAAGCGGGCTTCAAAATCGCGCTTGTTGGCGGCAATCAGGGCATCAAAACGCGCATCAGAGTCATTTTGAGTGCCATTTTCACCTTTAGTCGGCGTATTTATTGCCTGTAAAGCTATTGAATCTATAGCGTTCATCCAGCGTTTAAGAGAATCAAACTTGCGCACCACGCTGGTTTGGGCGATCACGGGTGCAAAGGCGACTTTGGCGTCGTCGTCGCGACCTTGTTGCAGCAGCAGCTTGACCAGGTCAAAACGCAGGGTTTCGTTGGCAGAATCGGCTTTGAGTTTTTCTAGCAACTCGGCAATCTGCTGTTCTGGGGTTAAAGCTGCAAAATCGGTTGCAGTATCAGCTTCGGGTTCAACTTCGGGCGCTGGCGGCAGGTGTTTGTCCAAGAATTCTTTGAGATTTTCTTCAGGTACAGCGCCCTGAAAGCCGTCCACCGGTTTTCCTTCCATCATCAAAATGCAGGTCGGAATGCTTTGAACGCCAAATGCACCCGCAATTTCTTGCTCTTGGCTGGCGTCCACTTTGGCCAAAATAAATCGACCTGCGTATTCAGTTTCCAGTTTTTCCAGTATGGGAACGATGACTTTACATTGTTCGCTCTTTGGATGCCAAAAATCGACTAAAACAGGGGTGATCATCGACGCTTGGATGATGTCGGCTTCAAAAGTGGCGCGGGTGATGTCAATCATGAGTGGTCGCTAAGTAGTTAAACGATAAAATGCCATTATCCAGATAGTTTATCTACGAACACGGGATTCCGCAGAACAATACCAACCATGAAAATACTATCCAGCCAAATTACCGTCGGCGTCCTGATGGGTTCCAACTCCGATTGGGACACCATGCAACACGCCGTCGCCATTCTGCAAGAGTTTGGTATCGCCCACGAGGCGCGCGTGGTCTCCGCCCACCGCATGCCAGACGATATGTTTGCCTATGCCGAGTCAGCCGCTAGCCGTGGCGTGCAAGCCATCATCGCGGGCGCGGGCGGCGCAGCGCACTTGCCGGGCATGTTGGCCGCTAAAACCAGCGTGCCAGTGCTGGGTGTACCCGTTGCCAGCAAGCATTTGCAGGGCGTGGACTCGTTGCACAGCATCGTGCAAATGCCCAAAGGCATTCCGGTGGCGACTTTTGCCATCGGCGTGGCCGGTGCGGCCAATGCAGCCTTGTTTGCCGTGGCGATGTTGGCCAACAACGACCCTGCCTTACGTATTAAGCTGGATGCGTACCGTGCCCGACAAACTGAAGTGGCGCGTGCGATGACTTTGCCGCCAGTTGCATCATGAGTGATGCGACGGCCTTTTCTGCTCCCATTCTTCCCGGTGCGACGCTTGGTGTCTTAGGTGGCGGTCAGCTTGGCCGCATGTTCGTCCACGCGGCTCAAAGCATGGGTTACTTCACAGCGGTGTTGGATGCGGATGCCACCAGCCCAGCCGGCTTGGTCAGCCACCACCACATCCAAACTGCGTATTTGGACGAAGCTGGCCTGAAGCAATTGGCCCAAATCAGTGCGGCTATCACCACCGAGTTTGAAAACGTACCCGCCAGCGCTTTGCAGTCGCTGGCTTTGCAACGGCCCGTGTCGCCTAGTGCCGATGCCGTCGCCATCGCCCAAAACCGCGTGGCTGAGAAAGCGCATTTTGTGGCTTGTGCTGCTAAAGCTGGTGAAAACGCCATCACTGTTGCCCCTTACGCAGTGATTGAAACCGCTGCGCAACTCGCCGCTGTTGCAGACGATTTGTTCCCTGGCATCCTCAAAACCGCCCGCATGGGCTATGACGGCAAAGGGCAAATCCGCGTCAAAACCCGTACTGAGTTGGTGGCCGCGTGGGATGAACTCAAAAACGTGACCTGCGTGCTAGAAAAAATGCTGCCGTTGAAGGCCGAGTATTCGGTTATCTTGGCGCGCGGACGGGACGGCCAGGTCGTCCATTTCCCGCCGCAACTCAATGTACATGTCGATGGAATTTTGGCGACCACCTCGGTTTACGAGGGTAATCTGCCTCCAGCCGGCGTAAAACGTGCCGTAGCTGCTGCAAAAGCTGTAGCAAATGAGCTCCAATATGTTGGCGTTCTTTGCGTGGAGCTGTTCTTGTTACACGACGACAGCTTAGTGGTGAA
>JAYVSU010000036.1:0-2692 GCA_043775055.1 Polaromonas sp. | reverse complement strand
CAAAGGCCTGTCGGCGCTGGGTTTTGCAGGCTGCAACTTGACCATTCCACATAAAGTCATGGCGTTACCGCTGGTTGACCGCATCAACGATACAGCGCGGCGCATGGGCGCTATCAACACCATTGTGGTCGAGGCCGACGGAAGTTTGAGTGGTTACAACAACGACGGTTTTGGCTACATTCAAAGCTTGCTAGATGCCAAACCCGACTGGCAGGCCAATGCTGGCCCCGTTTTGGTCATGGGTGCAGGCGGCGCAGCCAGGGCGGTGATAGTTAGTTTGGCTGAAAAAGGTGCTAAAGACATCCGCCTTTGCAACCGTACCGACAGCCACGCTGTTGATTTGGCGGCAGAATTTGCAGCTGATTTTGAGCAAAACCTAGGGACAAAAATAACTGCCGTGCCTTGGGCGCAGCGCCATCTTGCCTTAGACGGCGTTGCTTTGCTGGTCAACACCACCAGCCAAGGCATGGGCAGCAACCCCGCTTTAGACTTGGATTTAGACCGATTACCCACCACGGCGCTGGTCTCAGACGTGGTGTACGTCCCGCTAGAAACCCCGCTTTTGAAAGCCGCCCAAGCGCGTGGCAACCCTACAGCAGGCGGTTTAGGCATGTTGCTGCACCAAGCGCGGCCAGCGTTTCAGGCATGGTTCGGGGTAATGCCGCAAGTGACGCCAGAGCTTTTAGCTGGGGTTAAAGCGACGTTTTGAGGCTGTTTTAGAGTTAAAAATAGTTATAGCCGGCGTATTTATACAATAGTTTGCTATTGAATTCGTAGTATTTTTGTCATTTTAAAAGTGAGTCACCTTTTGCAAAGTCAATCAGCCCATCAACTGTCGATGACGATTCTCATGACGCCGGACATGGCGAACTTTTCGGGCAATGTCCACGGCGGCTCGGTGCTGAAGATGCTGGATCAAGTGGCCTGCGCTTGCGGTAGTCGCTACTCTGGGCGTTATGTGGTGACGCTGTCGGTCGACCAAGTCACCTTCCGCCAGCCGATTCATGTGGGCGAGTTGGTGACGTTTTTAGCCTCGGTCAACTACACCGGCAAGTCGTCGATGGAGATTGGCATCAAAGTGATTGCTGAGGACATCCGCACCCAAGTCAAACGCCATGTGAACAGCTGCTTTTTCACCATGGTGTCGGTAGACGAAAGCCGTAAACCAGTCACCGTGCCGCCGCTCAAACCCGCCACCCCAGACGAACACCGCCGTTTTGCCGCAGCTTTGGCGCGCAAAGAGATGCGTGTGGAGATGGAAAAACGGTTTGCGAGCATTTAAAGCCCATGCCTCTTCTAATGTGACTTTAGCTTTCAAGGTATAACTATGACACGTGACGAAAAAGTATTGCAACACGTTTCAAAAATAGGCAATGGGCTTGAAATCGGCCCAAGTCATGCCCCTTTTGCCGCCAAGCGAGCCGGTTTCAAGGTAGACATCATCGATCACATGAGTCGCGAACACTTACTCACCAAATACAAAGACCATGGTGTCAATTTAGGCAATATTGAAGAGGTCGATTATGTGTGGCAGGGGCAGAGTTATGTTGAACTTACAGGCAAGCCTAAGCATTACGATTGGATCATTGCCTCGCATTTGATTGAGCACACGCCTGATTTGATTGGTTTTTTGAACGATTGTGATAGTGTTCTGAAAGATGGGGGTGTTCTATCTTTGGTGGTGCCAGATAAACGTACCTGTTTCGACCATTTTCGGCCTATAACGAATCTAGCCTCAGTGATTGACAGTCATTTTGCACAGAACAAAATTCATAGCGCGGGTAGCGTTGCAGACTACTATCTGAACGTGGCAACCAAGGATGGAGAATTAGGCTGGCATGCAGGATCAGAAGGGGTTTTTACTAGTTGTCACACTTTGGCTACAGTGTTGGAGGGAATTGATGCCGTACGTCATAACAAAGCTTATATTGATGTGCATGCATGGTGCTTCGTACCACAGTCGTTTCGGCTGATGATTCACGATTTGCACAGTCTGGGTTTGATTGCCTTCCAAGAGGTCAACTACCACACCACGGATGGCTATGAGTTTTACATCACCTTGAGCCGTTCTGGCAAAGGCATCAGCCAGTCGCGTCTAGAGATGCTGGCGGCGATTGAGCTTGAGGTGAAAGAATTGGACCGCCCCGCACCCCCGCCGCCTGCAGCATCCGCACCGCCAGCACCACCGGCTAGCTTGGCTAGACGCGTGGCGCGACGGCTAAAGCGAGAGCTCAAAAGCGTCTTGAATGCATCATAAAAACTTAAATGAAGGGCTAAGTACACCATGACGCCAGTATTTCATGCCCATGCCACCCTCATGGCTCAGTACAACGCTTGGATGAATGCCAAGCTGTACGATGCAGCGTCAACATTGTCGCCAGAGGTTTTGGCGGTTGACCGAGGGGCATTTTTTGGCTCAATTTTGGGCACGCTGAACCATTTGATTGTGGGCGACACGATTTGGTTGAAGCGTTTTGCAGTGCATCCCGCGCAGCCCAAAGTCTTGCAGGTGGTGCGTGAATTGCCCATGCCTAGCGCGTTGAATCAGTTGGTTTTTACCGATTTTTCGGCGCTGCGCGAGCGTCGGCAACTGCTGGATGCAGCCATTCAGAGCTGGGCGGTGGCTTTGACGGCCGACGATTTGACGCAAACCTTGGCTTACACCAACACCAAAGGCGAGGCTAAAGCCAAG
>JAYVSU010000035.1:0-11022 GCA_043775055.1 Polaromonas sp. | reverse complement strand
GTCGGCGAGGAGCGCGAAGCTCTGTTTGCCGTGACTGTGCCGGAAGAGCGCGGCAGCTTCAAACGCTTTGTGGCGCTTTTGGGCAGCTTACCTGCGGGCGGAAAAGTTGCCCCCAATGCCCCAGAAGTTCCGACGCAGCGCAACGTGACCGAGTTCAGCTACCGCATCAACGGTGCAGAGCAAGCGCATGTTTTTGTGGGTTTAACGACGACGGAGAAAGGCGAGAGCGCCAAAATCGCCCAAACGCTGACCAAAAACGGCTTCAAAGCGCTGGATTTGACGCACGACGATTTAGCGCGGGACCACATCAGGCACATGGTGGGCGGCCATTCAGGACTGGCTAAAGACGAACGGTTGATGCGTTTTGAGTTCCCAGAGCGTCCCGGCGCGTTGATGAAGTTTTTGAACGCCATGCGCCCGGGTTGGAACATCAGCCTCTTCCATTACCGCAACCAAGGCGCGGACTACGGCCGCATATTGGTCGGTTTACAGGTGCCGCCAGCAGACAACAAGTTGTTTGACGCTTTCTTGAAGACCCTCGGCTACCCCGTGGTCGAAGAAACCAACAACCCAGTTTACAAGCTGTTTTTAAAAAGCTGAGAATAACTTGCCACGAAGGTCTCGTCATTCCCGCGAAGGCGGGAACCCATGATAGCGAGCGTGGATTCCCGCCTTCGCGGGAGTGACGAAAGTAGAGGGATTTACCTTTTCTTACCCGCCAGATTCCAACCCAAACGCGGCGTTTTTATCCTGCCCTAACAACTGCACCATTTGCGGCAAAGCCAGCGCCAGTGCGGGTTTGAGGGTGAAAGGCGGGTTGATGATGAACATGCCGCTGGCGGGGAGGCCGGGGCGGACAACTTCACCATCCGCGCCTGTGGTCAGCTTGCTGGATTTGACCGTCAGCGTGGCGTGCAACCAGCTTTTGCCTAAGCGGGTAGCCAGCGTTTTGAGTTTGCGTGGCAAATCGTGCGCTTCTGGGCGCGGGATGATGGGGTACCAAACTGCGTAAGTGCCCGTTGCAAAACGCGTTAAAGCGTCTGCCACCATGGTGACTACGCGGGCATAGTCGTCCTTCATCTCGTAACTCGGGTCGCACAGCAGCAAAGCGCGGCGTGAGGGCGGTGGCAGGAACTTTTTCACGCCTTCAAAGCCATCTTGCGCTAAAACGGCGATTTTGCGGCCTGCGTTAAGTTGGGCAATATTACCGGCCAAGGTCTTCGCATCCGTTGGGTGCAGCTCAAACAGCTTGAGTTTGTCGTCATCGCGCAACAGCTGCTGAATCATGAACGGTGAGCCAGGGTAGACCCGCTGGCTGCCGGTTTTGTTGAAAGCAGCGACCACGTCAAGGTAGTTTTGCAACAGCGGAGCCAGCTCGGCAGGCGCAGCAGCTTTGGCCGTAACCGTCGTTTTAGTCGTTTTAGTTGTTTTAGCAGGTGCTGCAGCGCCAGTTACAGCCTTAGTTGCTGCATTTTTAATAGCTGATTTATCAATATTTACGCCGGCTACAGCTGTTTTAAGGCTATTTTTAGCCGCTGCAAGCTTTTTAATGCCTTCCGCCGACTCGCCGCTGGTTTCCGCGTAGTCGCCATCAAGGCGGTACAAACCTGCTCCAGCGTGGGTGTCGATCACCGTCAAAGCGGCGTCTTTTTCAAGCATGTGGTTGAGAATGGCAATCAAAGTGGCGTGCTTGAGCACATCCGCATGGTTGCCGGCATGGAAGGCGTGGCGATAACTGAACATGTGTCAATCATAAGCGCGTTGGCCAGTCCCATACCTTTGGGTAACTTGTAAGATGCCTATTCGTTACCTATAATTATTTGAAAACACGGCCACTAACGGTCATTTACAAAGGGTTCTTATGGACATCGTCGAACGCGTCAAGGCCATCACACTCAACCCTGCAGCCACTTGGCCGGTGATTGATGTCGAAAAACACGATGCCCAGTCGTTGTTTGTGCCCTATATGTTGATATTGGCGGCGATTCCGGCGGTGGCCAGCTTCATTGGCATGTCCATCATCGGCATGGGTGGTTTTGGCTTCAATTTCCGCCTACCCATCGCCAGCGGTTTGGCCATGATGGTCACCACTTATGTGCTGCAGTTGCTGATGACTTTTGTTTTAGGTTGGCTCACAAGCGCACTAGCCCCGACATTTGGCGGACAAAGCAACCTGGTTCAGGGCTTGAAACTGGCCGTTTTTGCCGGCACACCGATGATGATTGCGGGTATCTTCAACATCATCCCCGCACTCAGCATCATCGGCCTGCTGGTGGCGATTTATTCTTTATATGTCATGTACTTAGGTCTGCCTGTGCTGATGAAGAACCCGAAAGAGAAAACCATTGGCTACATGGTGGTGTTGATCATTGCCAGCATCATCACTGGTGTAGTCTTGAGCATGGTGACCCGTGCCTTCACGCCGTCTATGGGCATGGGCAAATACGGCAGCATGGGGGGCGAGTCGACCATCAGCACGCCGATGGGCGACATCAAGGTCGATACCAGCAAAGCCGCTGGCAGCAGCGATGCGACCTCTTCTGCTTCTGCCCCCGCCGTAGCAACCATCACAACGCCCAAGGGCAGCGCGACCATCACCACAACACCTGCTGCACCGGGTGCACCGGGTGCACCGGCTGACAGCGCCTCCATGACCATCAAAACGCCTGAGGGCGAGGTCAAAATCGACATGCAAAAGATGGAAGCTTTTGCCAAGCAGATGGAAGCGATGTCTAAGCAAATGGAGCAGAACAAAAAGTAAGTCGTTACCCTTGATTCAGGCACGTTGACCAAAAATCGCCGTACCAATACGCACCATGGTGCTGCCAGCCCAAATGGCGGCTTCTAAGTCAGCGCTCATGCCTATTGACAAGGTGTCGAGTTCAAATCCTTTGCGGTTTAGCGCGTCAAATAAGGCTCTAGCCGGCGCATGTCTTGCCTGTGCAGCTATAAAATCAGTAGCAGGCTCGGGAATCGTCATCAAGCCACGCAAGCGCAGCCGTGGCAACTTGACCAGTTCGGTTGCCAAGTCCAAAACCTCACTCGGCGGCACGCCAGATTTAGCCAAACCACCGTCAATATTGACCTGAATGCATACTTGTAGTGGTTTGGCATCAGGCGGGCGTTGGTCGTTCAGGCGTTGGGCTGTTTTGAGACGGTCTACCGAGTGAACCCAGTCAAAATTCTCAGCCACCAAGCGGGTTTTGTTGCTTTGAACGGGGCCAATACAGTGCCAAATTAGATCCAATTTGAGACCCCGTTGATTGGTCTCAAGACGCAATGCTGCGATTTTTTCAACGCCTTCAGCAACGTAGTTTTCACCAAAATCGCGCAATCCTGCTGCTATCGCTTGTTTGATGGCTTCCGGCGAGACCGTTTTGGTCACCGCCAACAACAGAACCTCTTCAGGGCGGCGACCGGACTTTTGGCACGCATCGGCTATACGTTGTTGAACCGCCTCAATATTGCCTGCAATGTTGGTCATAATTAACTATAAATGTTTTTGCGCCTGTATATTGGCAACTGCATGTAGATTTTGTCGACAGACGTAACGGATACGCTGCGCTTAAACCAAGAATAACCAACAGATTGAAACGGACAAGGCATGGATATCACACAGTTATTGGCATTCAGCGTCAAAAATAACGCTTCCGATTTGCACTTATCCGCCGGCTTGCCGCCCATGATTCGGGTGCATGGCGATGTGCGTCGGCTGAATGTGGATGCCTTGGACCACAAAGACGTTTACGCCATGGTCTACGACATCATGAACGACGGCCAACGCAAGCGCTATGAAGAGTTTTTAGAAATTGACTTTTCGTTTGAAATTGAAGGTTTGGCGCGTTTTCGGGTTAATGCCTTCAACCAAAATCGTGGCGCAGGCGCTGTCTTTCGGACAATTCCATCGACTATTTTGACGCTTGAGCAGCTGAATGCGCCCAAGATTTTTGCCGAATTAGCGCTCAAGCCACGCGGATTGGTGTTGGTAACAGGGCCGACAGGCTCGGGCAAATCCACCACACTGGCGGCGATGGTGAACCATTTGAATGAAGAAGAATACGGCCATATTTTGACGGTAGAAGACCCGATTGAATTTGTGCACACCTCTAAAAAATGCTTGATCAACCAACGCGAAGTGGGGCCACACACCCAAAGTTTCGCGTCTGCCCTCAAGTCTGCGCTGCGTGAAGACCCTGATGCGATATTGGTTGGCGAGATGCGCGACCTTGAAACCATCCGCTTGGCCATGACTGCGGCTGAAACCGGTCATTTGGTACTGGGCACGCTGCACACATCCAGTGCTGCTAAAACGATTGACCGGATTATTGACGTCTTTCCGGCTGAAGAAAAAGAAATGGTGCGAGCCATGTTGTCAGAATCATTGCAAGCGGTGATTGCACAAACCTTGTGCAAAACCAAAGACGGCGCAGGCCGCATCGCAGCGCATGAAATCATGATTGGTACCAGCGCGATTCGCAATTTGATCCGTGAAGGCAAAGTGGCGCAAATGTACTCGTCGATTCAAACGGGCAACAGCGTCGGCATGCAAACTTTGGACCAAAACTTGACAGAAATGGTCAAACGCAATTTGATTTCTAACTCTGTGGCCCGTAGCAAGGCGAAAGTCCCAGAGAACTTCCCCGGTTAAGAGCCAACAAGTTGCAGCATACAAAGCCCGTTATAGACACGATTTGAGGAGATTTTCATGGAACGCGAACAAGCCAGTAGATTCATCAACGATTTATTGCGGTTGATGATTTCACGCAACAGCAGCGATTTGTTCATCACGGCTGACTTCCCGCCGGCCATCAAGGTGGATGGCATGGTGACCAAAATCTCAACGCATGCCTTGACCGCCAAGCACACGCTGGCTTTGACGCGCGCCATCATGAACGACAAGCAAATTGCTGAGTTTGAGCGCACCAAAGAGTGTAATTTTGCGATTTCGCCCAACGGCGTGGGCCGTTTCCGTGTCAGCGCTTTTATGCAGCAGGGCAATGTCGGCATGGTGCTTAGGATTATTCCCGCCACACTGCCGACGATTGACACCTTAGGCGTTCCGCAAGTGCTGAAAGAAGTAGCCATGTCCAAGCGCGGCTTGTGCATTTTGGTGGGTGCCACTGGTTCCGGCAAATCTACCACCGTGGCAGCGATGATTGATTGGCGCAATGAGAACAGCTTTGGTCACATCATCAGCATTGAAGATCCGATTGAGTTTGTTCATGCGCACAAAAACTGCGTCGTCACGCAGCGTGAAGTGGGGATTGATACGGAGAGTTGGGAGTCCGCCCTAAAGAATTCTTTGCGCCAGGCCCCTGATGTGATTTTGATGGGCGAGATACGAGACCGTGAAACCATGGAGCACGCCATTGCATTTGCGGAAACAGGCCACCTTTGCTTAGCCACGCTGCATGCCAACAGTGCCAACCAAGCGCTTGACCGGATTATCAACTTCTTCCCAGAAGAGCGCCGCATGCAGTTACTGATGGATTTATCCCTCAATTTGCGCGCATTTGTTTCGCAACGTTTGATTGCCAAAGAAGATGGCAAAGGCCGTACGGCAGCGATTGAAATCATGCTGAACACGCCTTTGATTTCGGATTTGATTTTCAAAGGTGACGTCACTGAAATCAAAGAGATCATGAAGAAAAGCCGCAATTTGGGCATGCAAACTTTTGACCAAGCTTTGTTTGACGCATATGAGGCACACACAATTTCCTACGAAGACGCTCTGCGCAATGCGGATTCAGTGAACGATCTGCGCTTGCAAATCAAACTCTCAAGTGAGCGCGGTAAAAGCAAGAACTTGGCTGAAGGCACTGAGCATTTCTCCGTGGTTTAAGCATCGCTCAATTCATCACAATTTTTATTTTTTGAAATATGACTATTCCAGTAAAAACATATGCAGCAAGCAAGCCACACAAAGTCGCATTTTTAGGTTTAGGCGTGATGGGTGCGCCCATGGCCAAACATTTGGCGATGGCGGGGCATCACGTAACCGTCTACAACCGCAACACAGCCAAAGCACAAGCCTGGGTCGATGAAATATTGGGCAGCTTGCCTACAGGCGTAAAGGTAGCTTTTGCAGCCACACCACGACTAGCGGTTGAACAGGCCGACATTGTTTTCAGTTGTGTGGGGAATGACGAGTCCCTCAGAAGTATCACCTTAGGTAGTGACGCAGGTACAGGCAAACGCGCAGAGGATGGCGCATTTGCAGGCATGAAAAGCGGCGCCAAGTTTGTAGACCACAGCACCACGTCTGCAGATGTGGCGCGTGAGCTCTTTGCAAAAGCCGCCAGCCTTGGCTTGCACTTTGTGGATGCGCCGGTGTCTGGCGGTGAAGCGGGCGCAAAAAATGGTGCATTGACCGTGATGTGCGGGGGCAATCAAGCAGCGTTTGATGCGATTCAAGCGGTTGCCATGGCATTTTCAAAAGCCGTCACCCGGATGGGCGACAGTGGTGCAGGGCAGCTCACCAAAATGGTGAACCAAGTGTGTATTGCTGGTTTGGTGCAAGGTTTGAGTGAGGCCATGGCTTTTGGCCTCAAAGCCGGTCTCGACATGAATTTAGTGCTGGATGTGATTGGCAAAGGTGCGGCGCAAAGCTGGCAACTGGATAACCGTGGAAAAACCATGATGGCCGATCAGTTCAACTTTGGCTTTGCAGTCGACCACATGCGCAAAGACTTAGGTTTGGTGCTGGCTGAGGCTAACAACAACGGCGCACGATTGCCTGTCACCGCTTTGGTTGATCAGTTTTATGCGGACGTACAAGCCATGGGCGGCCAACGCTGGGATACTTCAAGTTTAATCAAGCGCTTGGTGTAACTTGCAAGTCTGCAAGTCCGGACTTTGTGACTCAAGCCGCGTTGATTTGAGCCACAAGTTGCGCAGTTTTAACGCTTGGTTTCTTCTTCGCTGATGATCTCGAAACTGCGCACGACTTTCGCAACACCTTGCGTGCCGCGTGCCACTTCGGTACCGCGATCAGCTTCTCTGGCCGTGACGCGACCCATCAAATAGACCACACTGCGCTCTGTCACAACTTTGAAGGCGTTGGAAGGTATGTCTTTGGCTTCAAGCATGCCAGCCTTAACCAAGCCTGTGATGTAAGTGTCATTGGCACGCTGCTGAAGCGTGGAGGTCATGCTCGCAATCGTTAACTCGTTGACCACCATTTTGACGTTGTCAACACCAAAAACCAGTTGCTCTGACGCCAATTTATCAGCTTCGCCAGCCACCTCGCCCGTTAACAGCACGCGACGGTTAAAGCTGGTGACATTGAAATGTCCACGCTCGCCAAACTTCTCTTTCAGTCTTGAGCTGGCGCGAATTTCAATGCCTTCATCGTCGAGTTGAGCCCCAGAACTACGGCGGTCAGAGGCAACCATGGCAGCGCCAGCTACTGCGCCACCAACGACTAGTACCGTGCACGCACTCAAACTGCTGAGCAAGGTGCTGATAACAAGCAGCTTAACAACCGTACCAGTTGTCTGGTGCAGCGCATTGAATTTTGAGGTGAGCTTTAACATTAGGACTCCTTTTCGCCAAGTAATTGGTTATCGACACCATCACACAAACAGTGCAAGGCCAAGAGATGCACTTCTTGAATACGTGCTGTGCGGTCGTGCGGCACACAAATATGAATGTCCGTATCGCGCAAGGCCATGTTCATCTTGCCGCCACCTTTGCCACTCAAGCCGATGACAATCATTTCGCGCTCATGCGCTGCTTCAATGGCTTTGAGAACATTCGGCGAGTTGCCACTGCTGGTAAAAGCTAACAGCACATCGCCTGCTTGCCCTAAAGCACGCACTTGTTTGGAAAAAATGACGCTGAAGTCGTAGTCATTCGCAATCGCCGTGATGATGGAGCTGTCAGTGGTCAACGCGATGGCCGCCAACTCGGGGCGTTCGCGCTCGTAGCGGCCTACAAACTCTGCCGCAAAGTGCTGCGCATCAGCGGCCGACCCCCCATTGCCACAGACCAAGACTTTGCCGCCACTGGTCACACAAGCCAACAAGGCTTGGACGGCTGCTGCGATAGGTTTGCTCAGTAACTGGGCCGACTGGTATTTCAAATCGGCGCTGTCAATAAAATTTTGTTCAATGCGTTGTTCTAGCATGCGTCTGATGATAACCCGTGTTGTAAAGTGTCTGTATCTAGCTCAGGTCTATAAATGTTACTTTATGTCACCCCATTTTCGCATGCGTTTTTATACCCGCATCGGTGCTCTCAGGAAGCGTCAAACGCAGCTTTCAGCCAAGTGATGTGGCTTTGTTCTTGCCCTTCCACCAACACCACATCAAAGCGGCAAGCCGGCGGTTGACCGAGGCGCATCAAATAGCGCCGAGCTGCAAAAATAATGCGTTTTTGTTTGGTGACACTGATGCTGGCTGCCGCACCACCATGTAAAGCACCCGAGCGTTGACGCACCTCTACAAACACCAACGTCCCTTCCACATCGCGCATGATGAGGTCAATTTCACCCCCGCCGCGTCCGGGTGTCCGATAATTGCGTTCAAGCAGTTTTAAGCCTGCCACCTGTAAATGTGCCAAAGCTAGGTCTTCAGCAGCATCACCTTTGCTTTTGGTAGTCCGGTTTTTGTTGGTCGATCCGCCTAACTTTGCAGGCATACTCGTCAGAACTTGGCTTATTTTCTTCACCAAGCTTGCGGGTTGTTCTACGGTTTGTTTGAGCCACGTTGTCATTTTTTTGGAAGCACCATTGAATTCTATGCACGAATCTTCGCAGAAAGTCTCGTTGACCACCCATTGGGGCTCAGCTTTGGCGGCGGCACGCGATGCTGCCGGTGCCCAGCAATACCCAGCAGGGACGCTCTACGTGGTAGCCACGCCGATTGGCAATTTAGCCGATATTAGCCTGCGTGCCTTGCATGTGCTGGCTCTCGTGGATGCCATTGCTTGCGAAGACACGCGCCACACCCAGCCTTTATTGCGTACTTATGGCATCGCCACGGGGGCCGAGAAACCACTACTGGCTGTTCATGAGCATAACGAAGCGCAGGCGGCGGAGCAGGTGATTGCGCGCTTGCAAAGCGGTCAGCGCATCGCTTTTGTGAGCGATGCCGGCACACCCGCCGTGAGCGACCCTGGGGCGCGTCTGGTCGCACTGGTTCGTGCTGCGGGCCTGCCCATCGTGCCATTGCCGGGCGCGAGCAGTGTCATCACCATTTTGAGCGTGGCTGGTATCACGCACGACACGGGCTTTCAATTCATTGGTTTTTTGCCCACGAAGACTATGGAGCGCGAGACGGCGATTTTGAAATTGCAATCGCTCACGGGTGCTCTCGTGCTTTTGGAAGCGCCGCATCGCATTGAAGCGGTTGCCAAGGCACTTGCCGTGCTGGGCGAACGCCAAATCACCATTGGCCGCGAATTGACCAAGCAATTTGAAGAGATTGCCACCGTCTCAGCTGCCAGCTTCAGCGACTGGCTGCAAGCTGACGGCAACCGCACCCGTGGCGAGTTTGCCTTGGTACTGCACACAATGGTGATAGACAGCCCGCAAGACGATGCACCGAGGATTTTGAAGCTGTTGCTGGCTGAGTTGCCGTTGAAAACAGCGGTCAAACTCGCCTCAGACATCACAGGCGCGCCGCGAAACGCTTTGTATGAAGCGGCTTTGGCTTTGAAAAACGTGCCGAAAGATACGTCAGCTTAAATGGTTTGATTGCGTTTCACAAAGAATAGCCCGGTGCCGACAGCCATCAAAATGCCACCAAACACGCGGTTTTGAATCCGCAACGCTTTAGTATCGCGAAACAAATGCTGTAAAGCGCTGGCGGCGTAGGCGTAGCCTGACATCACCAGTGTATCGACCGAAATCATGGTCACCGACATGACCAGCAGTTGCAACCATAAAGGCTGGTTGGGGCTGATGAACTGTGGCAGCACCGCAACCATAAAAACAATGCCTTTGGGGTTGGTGACATTGGTTAAAAACCCCATTGCGCAGCGTTTGCGCCAAGACAACGGCCCAGCAGCAATCGGTTTGACGCTCAATTCGCTCTCAGTCTTCGATGTTGGCTCAACGTGTGTTTTGGCTGTCCATTGCGCCCAGCCCACATAGATGAGGTACAGCGCGCCTGAGATTTTGACGGCGTTGAAGGCCACTTCGGACGCTACCAGCAAGGAGCCGACACCCGCGCCAGCGATCAACAAAATCACCACCAAACCCAGCTCCAAACCGACGATGGTAGCTTGCGAGCGTTTGACGCCATAGGTCAAGCCATGACTCATGGACAGCACAGCGCCCGAGCCGGGTGACACGGCAATCAACATTGAGGCTAAAACAAACGCAGTCCAAGTATGAAGTTCCATCTTTTGATGATACCCCGCTTGAAAGCGTTTGCAGGCGTTGTTACTCAGGCAATTTGGGTTTCCAGCGCTTCAACAGCAATGCATTGCTCATGACGCTGACGGAGCTCATCGCCATCGCTGCACCCGCGACGACGGGGTTCAAGAATCCCAGTGCTGCTAACGGAATACCCGCAACGTTGTAGGCAAAGGCCCAAAACAGGTTTTGCCGGATTTTGGCCACGGTTCGGTCTGAAATTTCTAAGGCCGCAGCCACCAGTGCTGGGTCGCCGCGCATCAAAGTGATGCCCGCCGCGTGCATCGCCACGTCTGTGCCATTGCCCATGGCCATGCCCACATCAGCGGCTGCCAGCGCGGGCGCGTCGTTGACGCCATCGCCGACCATGGCTACGGTGTGGCCACCTTCTTTGAGTGCCGCTACACGCGCCGCTTTGTCGCCGGGCAACACCTCCGCCATCACTTCACCGGCTTCGGGTCGCAGCCCCAAGCGCCGCGCCATGGCTTCGGCGGCGCCTCGGTTGTCGCCTGAAATCATCACTGTTTTGATATTTCTCGCTCGCAATGCTGCGAGTGCTTCTTTGGCGCCGGGTTTGGGCTCATCGCCAAACGCCATCAGCGCCCGCAGCGTTAAACCCTGCGTGGTGCGCTGCGCCATAGCCGAGACGGTCGCGCCTTGCT
>JAYVSU010000034.1:0-16901 GCA_043775055.1 Polaromonas sp. | reverse complement strand
GCAAAGCCCGTACAGGCTGCAATGGCCTCGGCCGCTACATTTTCAGTGGGTGCAGTGATGCCTCTATTGGTGGTGTGGCTGGTTCCCGCGTCCAAACTGATGTGGACGGTATCAATCAGCTCAATCATTTTCCTTGCTTTGCTGGGTTCGCTGGCAGCGCGTACGGGCGGTTCGTCCGTGTTGATTGCTGCTTGGCGCGTCACGTTTTGGGGTGCATTAGCCATGGCTTTGACAGCGGGTGTCGGGGCATTATTTGGTGTGGCTGCTTAGTCGTATTCAACAACAAATGCCTACAGTTAACGAGTTGCCAGAAAAAGAGCAGTCTTGGCTCAAGAAGCTGGGCCCTGGACTCATCACTGGCGCAGCCGATGATGATCCTAGCGGTATCGCAACTTACTCTCAAGCAGGCGCACAGTTTGGCTTTAATATGTTGTGGACGGTGTTGTTCACCTACCCATTAATGGTGGGAATACAAGTGGTTAGTGCCAGAATTGGTCGGGTTAGTGGGCACGGGCTGTCGACGAATATACGACAACATTTTCCGGCTTGGTTGCTGTATGGGGTTGTTGGACTGCTGTTGATTGCCAACACCATCAATATTGCTGCTGATGTCTCTGCAATGGGGGAGGCTATGAAGTTGATCGTCGGTGGCCCTGCACATATTTACACCATTTTTTTTGGTGTGACCTCCTTGTTGCTGCAAGTATTTATCCCATACAGGCGTTACGTACGTATCCTTAAGTGGTTGACACTTGCGCTGCTAACTTACGTCGCTACTGTATTTGTTGTCCAGGTGCCATGGGCACAAGTTGCAATGCAAGCCTTTCTTCCCCAAATTTCGTGGCAATCAGAGTACATCACTACCGTTGTAGCTGTATTTGGTACAACTATTAGTCCCTATTTGTTCTTTTGGCAAGCATCGCAAGAAGTTGAAGATATACAGGCGAACCGCCATGCTCACCCTTTGATTCATTCTCCGGAGCAAGCACCATCCAACTTACGTCGTATTAAATTAGATACTTATGTGGGAATGGGCTTTTCTAACTTAGTTGCATTTTTCATTATTTTAACAACGGCGGTCACACTCAACTTACATGGCATCACAGACATCCAAACCTCTGCACAAGCCGCATTAGCCTTGCGTCCAATTGCTGGTGATTTTGCGTTTATGCTTTTTAGCGCTGGCATCGTTGGTACTGGACTTCTCGCAATACCCGTTTTGGCGGGTTCTTCGGCTTACGCTATGGCAGGCGCATTTAAATGGAAAAACAGTTTAGAACACGCTCCCATGCGAGCAAAGCAGTTTTATGGCGTTATTGCAATCTCTACGTTGATCGGTATCGTCTTGGGTTTTACCGCTGTTGACCCTATCAAGGCTTTGTACTGGAGCGCTGTCATTAACGGTGTGATTTCTGTGCCCATCATGGTTGTCATGATGATCATGGCGGCACGGCCTGGGATAATGGGGCAATTTGTTATCTCAAATAAACTTAAATTTATGGGTTGGTTGGCAACGATGATCATGGCTTTAGCCGTTATAGCTATGCTGTGGTCTTTTACTTTGTAAACGATTAACCATTCAAAATTCTTACCCGAATTCATTTAGGAAACTATTAGCATGAATACAAATGCAACAATCCCCTCAGTTACGCTTGATGATGCACGTGCCGCACTCGAGACAGATAGCATGATCGTGATTGATATTCGTGAGCCGCATGAGCACGCTACAGGTGTTGCCCAAGGTGCCAAGCTTATTCCAATGAGTCAATTGGGCGCACGCCTTGCAGAGTTACCCAAACCAGGCGCAGAGCCTTTTATGGTTATGTGCAGAACACAGCAGCGTTCAGCTAGCATCGTGGCGCAATTGCAGAGCATAGGTTATACCAATGCCAGCTACGTGCATGGCGGTATGAGCGGCTGGGCGATGAACGCTTGGCCAATGGTCGCGCCCTAAGTATTGTTTGGCAGTGTTTTACCAATATTAAAAGCTGACCGTTGTGCATCAACATTTTTTTAAAAACCTGTTGCAACTCGTATTTTTGTTGATGAATGCCACAGGCATTGCTGTTTGGGCGCAAAACAATGTCGTCAACGCAATTTGCAGTACTGATGCTTCATGGTGTGACTTGGCTGCCAGCGAATATCAAAAAGCAACCGGTGCCAAGGTGCAGCAAACCCATAAAGCTACAGGCGAGGCGCTGGCTCAGTTGCGAGCCGAGGCCGGTAACCCAAAAACAGATATCTGGTGGGGCGGGACGGGTGATCCGTATTTGCAAGCGGCTGAAGTTGGACTTCTAGAACCATATCGTCCCGCTTACATCAACGACTTGCACAGCTGGAGTGTGCGCCAGTACGCCATGACACAAAACTTAGTGGGTGGTTTTTACACTTCTGCGATTGGTTTTGGCTGGAATACGGAGTTGTTGAAGAAGAAAAAATTGCCTGAGCCAGCGTGCTGGTCAGACATGATCAAACCGCAGTACAAGGGTGATATTGAAATATCGCACCCAGCATCTAGTGGCACGGCTTATACCATCTTGGCTGGCCTGGTGCAACTCATGGGGGAGGACGCCGCGTTTGAGTACATGAAGAAACTGCACAAAAACATCAGCAACTACACGCGAAGTGGCCAAGCGCAGGCACCCAATGTCGCAAAAGGTGAAGTGGCAATTGGCATCAGCTTTATTTTTGGCTTTGAGGGTTGGCGGCACAACAAATTCCCCGCCAAAACCGCTGCGCCGTGTGAAGGCACGAGCTATGAAATTGGTGGTATAGCCATGGTCAAAGGTCAGCGCAACAAAGAAGCTGCCAAAGCCTACTATGACTGGCTCATGAGCCCGACTGGTCAAGCCATTGGTGCCAAAGCCAATAGCTTGCAAGTGCCGGCCAACAAAACTTTCAAAACAGATCCGAAAATTCCCCAACTCGACAATGTGCGCTTGATCAAGTACGACTTTGAAAAATACGGCAAAGCCGCTGAGCGCCGTCGCCTGTTGGAGCGTTGGACCAAAGAGGTGGAGTCGCTGCCTCGCTGAGGATAAAGCTATAAATTATGGCTATAGCCGTCGTATTTATTGGATATTAAGCTATTAATAATATAGCGAAAAACTCTCAAAATATTTACTCAACATGCACGCCATTCCAAAAGGCGACATGTCCTTTGATATGTTCTGCGCCATCTTTTGGGGTTGGGTAATACCAAACGGCATTCTGGTTGAGTTCGCCGTTAACAATGAGCGAGTAATAGTTGGCCTCACCCTTCCACGGACAGCTGGTTTTGTGATTGCTGAAGGTCACATATGCTTTGTTTAAAGCGCTTTCCGGGAAGTAATGGTTACCCTCCACCAGAACGGTGTCTTCGCTTTCGGCAATGACGGTGTTTTTCCAAGTCGCGCGCATGGTGGATTCTCGTTTTGAAAGTTGATGTAAATTCAGTCAAGAATACCACCTTGTTCGGCTAAATTAAAGAGGTAAACCATGTCAATCCAAAGCTACCAGCAATCCAGCGCTGGCTACAGCGGCTAACGCACCTAGGACGCCATTTTTTTCTTGATGCTGCGTGGCCGTTACAGGTTCTAGATCTTGTCCAAACTTGGGCCGTCTCGCGTCTAGTATTTGCACTTGTCCGTGCTGTAGCGTGAGCGCCTCAGTTTGTGCAATCAGCGGCAGTTTAAAGTTTGTCAGTTGCTTGCTCACGGTGCAGCCTGATTCCTTCAGAAACGCCTCAATTTGCCCAAGTGCAGCATCAGCCCAATCTTGTCGCCATAGCGCAAGCGCCTCTTTGCTAACCCATTTGCTGATGTCGTGTGTGACATGGGGTGCGCAACCCATCACCACCCAGTGCATAGGCGGCAACGCCGTTGCCTTGGATGAGCTTGGGAGCATGGGTTGCAGCATTTTTAAAGTATGAGCGGTGTCGTCAACATACACAATCATTGTTTTCATAAAAGACTCCTTGTGAAGCAAGTTAATTCAGTGACATGAAGAATCGTAGTAAAGCCTTATTCGGACAGCATCTCTTTGTCGTTAGATATTTGCGCATGTCGACTCACCCACCAGCCTGCGCCCAAAACGCCAGCAACAGCGACTGCATAAGTTGCCCACTCAGCAGCCAGTTGCATCGTCTGAGCAGAAGTAGGTGAGCCTGGGCCGCCGTAAATAGGGTCTAGCAGTGACTCGCTGACAATCATTTTTGCAGCGGTAAATGCCAATACGGCTGCACCAAGCTTGATGATGACGGGGAAGCGCTCAACCAATTTAAGGACCATGGTGCTGCCATAAACCACAATTGGCACACTTACCAAGAGGCCAATGACGACCAAATCAAACGAACCATGCGCTGCACCTGCTACCCCAAGCACATTGTCAATCCCCATCAATGCATCAGCAACGACGATAGTTTTCATCGCACCCCAAAAGGTGTTGGCAACCGGGCCGCTATGCTCTTTATCGCCTTGGTCAGCCAGCAGCTTATAAGCAATCCAAAGCAGGCCAAGACCGCCAACCAACATGAGGCCGGGGATTTTTAGCAGCCAAACCACGCCAACCGTCATCACAGCACGCACCGCAATCGCACCCACAGTGCCCCAAGCAATGGCTTTTTTCTGTAAATCCTTGGGCAAACTGCGTGCTGCTAATGCGATGACTATTGCGTTATCACCTGCGAGCACAAGGTCAATCAAAATGATGGCGAGCAAGGCTGACCACCAAGGGGTTGAGAAAAGTTCCATAAACACACTCCAATAAACTATTCAAGTTTTTGACACAGGAATCTGGCGCGCAGACTTCCACTAAGCTTGAAACTGAACTGGTGAGGTGATAGGGGGGTGATTTGAATCACACATTGCATCGCTGTGAATGATGCCCCTTCGACCAAACCTATTCAGGTTTCAATCGAAGGTCTGGCTCATCATGCAAGGGCTGCATGACCAACAAACCGGAGGCTTTAAAAAAAAGCTTCGTATTGACGACTTGTTGTAGCGCTTTTGTTGATTTTGCATAAAAAGCAAAATCAACAAAAGAGGGAGTTACTCCCCTTCTTAGTGATATTAGACACTGAAATACTAGAAATACCTAATTCCTTATAACTTTAGAGGAATTGGAAGGCGTGTGAAACGACAGCTTTCATATTGTCAGCAAAGGTAATCTTTACTTGTAGTTGCGCTTACATCGGAATACATTTTGACAGACAGCTAAGAAAATCTAGAATAAATACTGGGAGAAGATCATGGTCAGCTGCCGTATCTTGTTGATTGAAGGCCATCCTGACCCGATAGGCAAGCACTTGTGCCATGCGTTAGCAGATGCCTATGCTGAAGGTGCCGAACAAGAGGGGCACCAAGTTCGGCGCGTGCACATATCGCAGCTTGACTTTCCGCTCTTGCACAGTCAGCAAGACTGGGAGTTTGGGCAACTTCCAGATTCGCTTCAACAAGCGCAAGACGACATTGCATGGGCCCAACATTTGGTGCTTTTTTTCCCGTTATGGCTGGGTGATATGCCTGCCTTGCTTAAAGGCTTTTTAGAACAAATTGCAAGACCTGGCTTTGCTTTCAAGACAGACGGGAAAAGCCTGATGGGTAAAAAAGGCCTGACTGGGCGTTCAGCGCGCTTGGTTGTTACCATTGGGATGCCTGCACTTTTGTACCGCTGGTACTTCCGTGCGCACAGCGTTAAATCTTTAGAGCGTAACGTATTGGGCTTTGTTGGCATCTCGCCAGTAGCTGAAACGCTGATCGGCATGGTTGACAAACTAACACCTAAGGATGCTCAGAAATGGTTAGATAAGATGCGTAAATTAGGTGCGGCATGTGAGTAGTCGCTCTATCCTTTCAGTTGCTAGTTGCTAGTTGCTAGGTACTGGACGACGCATTTTGACGTAACGCATTACTTAGTTGGTCCACCACCTCAGCCCAGTCAGAGTCTTGTGCTAGGGCTTCGCGCAAAAAACCAGCTTGTGCGGGTGTCCAAAAAGGAGCCTCAGCGAGGCGAAAATCAGCTGACAGCGGGGTATGAGACTTCAAAAAGTGTCGAATCCCCAACTCGTCATGCGGTAAGCCCAATTGGGCAAATAAGTCGCTGAAATGATGCATGGGTTTGTTCATACATCGATGGTGCTACTTCTGAGCCTTGGGGTCAAGACATCTTGGCAAGACGCGCTGTTGTCTGACACAGCCGAGTTGTCATGTTCGTTACAAGCTAGGGAAAGTCCGTGTGGTGCAATAAAAAGAGGATAGGAAGATAGTTTTTATATTTTTCTAATTGCAGTTGGCTTTTCATACCCCAGTAGGAGATTTTCATGACTTCATCGTGGCTGCCGCATTTTTTCGTTCGCCCTCTTTCAAAGCGCTTGTGGCTGACGCTGTTGGGTTGCATGGCTGTTTTGCTATCTGGCTGCAGCACAATTTCAAATACACCTTCAATGGCCGAGGCGCCGCATATTGTCTTTGTGCACGGTAATGGCGACACGGCTGCGCTGTGGCAGACCACGCTGTGGCGCTTTGAGTCGAACGGCTGGCCACGCGAGCGTCTGCATGCGATCGAAGTACCCTATCCGCTGGCGCGAGATGATGACAGCAAAGCACAAGCTGGCCGTACCTCCTCAGCGGAGCATATGGCGTACTTGAAAGCCGAGGTTGACAGAGTTATCAAATCTACTGGTGCCACCAAAGTGGTTCTTTTTGCCAACTCACGGGGCGGCAATGCGGTGCGCAATTACATTCAAAACGGTGGCGGTACAGTTACCGTGTCACATGCAATTTTGGGTGGTACACCCAACCATGGGGTGTGGGCCATCAAAGGTTTTAGAGAGAGCAACGAGTTCTCTGGTACGGGGTCATTTTTGAGTGGCTTGAATGCACCCAAAAACGCCAATGGCGATGAGGTGGTCGGCCCAGTGCGCTGGCTCACCATCCGTTCTGACAATAACGATAAATTTGCCCAGCCCGATGGTGTCTGGATAGGCGCCAAAGGCACACCTACCAACGTCACTTTTGCTGGGCCAGAACTCAAGGGCGCGATGAACATTGTCATCCCACATATTGATCACCGTGAAACCTCCTTCTCGCCAGCCGCTTTTTATGCCGCTTACAGCTTTATCACTGGTAAAGCGCCCAAAATGGTCAGCATTGAGTTTGATACCAACATAGTTTTGAATGGCAATATCACCGGTTTAGGCGTTAAATCTGGAGATGCCGCGTCTGGAAATGGCGTCAACAACTTGCCCGTACCCCAAGCTACGTTACAAATATTTGCGGTTGATCGTGAAAGCGGTGCTCGTAAAGGTGATCCAGTGCATCAAAAGCAAGTGGGGGCCGACGGGCAATGGGGTCCTTTCTCAGCGCAAGTGGCCGAGCCGTATGAGTTCGTCATCAGTGCGCCTGGCTATAGCACCACGCATATTTATCGCAGCCCGTTTCCACGTTCCAGCAATATCCTGCATCTTCGTGCTGAGCGCTTGGCTGATGCAGACAAAGCAGCCCAGTCCGTGGTGACTTTTACGCGTCCGCGTGGCTATTTTGATGCCCAGCGCGATAAGTTGGACTTTGATGGCCAGTCGCCACCACCCGGCGTGCCAGTTACAGGCGCTGGTGTAGCTAGTTCAAAAATACTGGTGCAGCAAGCTGGTTTGCGACCCATCAGCGCAGCGTTCAACGGTGAGCGCATCACGGGACAAACATGGAGCGCCGCTGAAAACCGCGTAGTGACAATAGAACTCACCAATTAAGGTCTATGCGCATTGCTAGACGTACCTGAATCGTAAAAAAACCCATAAATGCTGAAAAAGTAGGCATTGAATATGTTGGCTCTGACCTTAAACTGCCAGAGTCTTTATGTTTTAGTTACTTTTTGTATCAATGTTTATGAATTTTCAGAAAATCCCTTCTCGCAGTCTATTGCTCAGTTTTTTGATGGTGCTTGGTTTTAGCGCACCTCTTTTTGCGCAAAACATGACCCCTAAGCAATATGCGGCGGGTAATGCTGCAAGTAATGCGGCAGTATCTACCGTGGGTGGTTTTCCACGGCAAATTCAAGTTGACAACAAGCAGTTGATTTTGAACGGCTATGGCACACGCTATAAGGCTATTTTTAAGGTGTATGACATGGCGATGTACACCACCAACAAGGTGACGAACGCCAGCGATGCCATCAGCATGTCAGGACCTAAGCGATTGCAATTTGTGGCCTTGCGCGATCTGGCTAGTGCAGATTTAGCCCTATTGTTTTTGCGCGGTATACGTGAGAACTCATCTACAGAGCTCAATAACAAGCTGGCACCATCGACCAATCGTTTTATTGAAATGGTATCCACAAAACCAAAAATCTTGACGGGTGAGACCTTTGCAATGGATTTTGTACCCGGAAAAGGTGTGACGTTTTACATTGCAGACAAAGCCCAAGGCGCTCCAATGGGTGATGCAGAATTTTTTGGCATGGTGATGCGCATTTGGTTGGGCTCAGTGCCAGCTGACTTCATGCTCAAAGACGCTTTGCTAAGTATCCCGAAAAGCTAAAACTGAAGACGGCGTTTAAACAAAACCTCAAATTTTGAGCGCTTTGAGAAGTGCCTTGCCTGTCCAATGTTGTTCTTTGGTGTGTTTCGCCATCAGCGCGCACAAGGCCGCGTTGCATGGTGCGGCGGTGTGATGTTGAGAGGCTAGTCGCACCACCGCGCCGCACATATCATCAATCTCCGTGGTGCGGCTATGCTGTACGTCGTCCCACATCGATGACCTAGCGCTGGCATCCATGCGTAACATGCGTGAAGCGACGCGTGTAAAAATCCAATTTGGCAATTTCAAAACTCGCGGTAGAACGCGCGGTTTGGCCGCCGCCAATTGCACAGGTTCGATACCTTCTTGCGTCATGGCAGCGAGTGCTTCTAGCTGCAGCGCTGCCAAGACTTTGCGAAAGTCACGGTTTAACAACTGCTCACGCAATGGCAGGTTTGAGAGCGCGTTGATCGGGTTATTCAAATTCAGCAACAGCTTGCCCCACTGCACCGCGCGCATGTCTGCAGTCACGCGCATAGACAGACCAGCTGCATTGAAACGCTTTGAAATTTCATCAGCAAGCGATAGGCCATTAACTTGCACAGTGCTTTGCGCAAGTTGCAGCCGGCCGGTCGTGGCGCGGTGCACATGTGAAGGCGTTTTCATCACCACGTTGTACGGCACCATACCCGCCAAGGCTTGCATTTCTGGGGCAGCTTGCTTGATGCGCATCACATTGTCCACACCGTTTTGCAAAGACACAACCAGCGTGCCAGATGGGTAGCTAGCTGCGATTTCTATAGCAGCAGCTTTGGTTGCGCCGCCTTTGACGCATAGCAAAATGATGATCGGGTCGCTTCCAAGAGCATCCGTGGATTTATTTTTAATTTGGTCCCAAGCGGCCACTAAATTGGTGGCTAAGTGCAACTTGTCTTCAGACACTTGCGCACTAAAACCATCTAAATCGGTGACTTTTAAGCCATCTTGTGCAATAGGTTCAATGGTGCGTAGTCTGCCCACCAAGCTCACCCGTTCACCTGCAGCGGCCAAACGCCCACCCACATAGCAACCAACTGCCCCTGCGCCTACAACGATAAAGTTCATAGTTCTTGTTCTATTTCTCCAACAATGCATTGTTAATGCTAAATGCTTAACTTCGCATTTGTCTCGTACACCATTCAGTGTTAATTTATTCTAGGCGTGAAGTCGAATGGCGTCTATGAAGCCAGTCAAACTCCGGTTTAAGATGTGCTTATGAACAACACCCCTAGCAACAAGTGCACGGTTAACCCCAAAGTTCTTGCATTTGATGTCTTCGGCACCGTCGTCGACTGGCACAGCAGCATCGCACGCGACGTGCAAGCGCTCAGGCCGCATATCGACGGCGACGCGTTTGCCCTGGCTTGGCGGGCAGGGTACCAGCCGGCTATGCGTCGCGTCATGTCAGGAGAGCTGGGCTGGACGTTGATTGACGATCTGCACCGCTTGATTTTGGACGACATCCTGCTAACTTTTGGCATGACTGATTTAACCGAGCCGCAAAAGCAGCAGCTCAACCTCGCATGGCACCGGCTCGCTGCTTGGCCGGATACTGTGGCCGGTCTGACGCGGCTCAAATCCAAGTTCACGATTTGCACCTTGTCTAATGGCAACCTTGGCCTGCTCACTAACATGGCCAAGCGCGCCGGTTTGCCGTGGGATTGCATCTTGTCTGCCGAAGTGTTCAGAGCCTACAAGCCAGACCCCGCTACCTATTTGGGCGTAGCCAAAGTATTCAACGTACTTCCGGCAGAGGTCATGCTGGTCGCAGCGCACCAAGACGACTTGGCAGCCGCCCGCGCCTGCGGTTTGCAAACCGCCTACATCGAGCGCTCTACAGAATTTGGTCCCCATCACGCTAAAGACTTGTCTCCCAACCCCGCCAACACCTTGCATGCGGTGGACTTTTTAGCACTGGCGCAGCAGTTGGGTTGTTGATAAAGTAAGTGCTTAGGCAAACTTAAACAAAAAGGTTGACGCCATGAGCACAGATTCAACCCTGCAAAGATCGCCCAGACAGCTGGTGATTTGTTGCGACGGCACCAACAACAACCTCACAGGCGGTCAAAAAGACACCAACGTCGTCAAGCTGGTTCAACTCTTGACGCAGGTCACGCCAGATGCGTCGCGCATCGTGTTTTATGACCCCGGCGTCGGTAACGCCGGCGAGCTGCCTGGCGTGACGTTCATAGACAGCATCAAACAATTCTCAGAGCGCTTGGCCAGTTTGGCTTTTGGCCGTGGGATTTTTGAAAACATGGCGCAGTGCTATTTGTTTTTGATGCAAAACTACCAAGCTGGCGACCAAATTTTCATCTTCGGTTTCTCGCGTGGCGCATTTTCAGCGCGTAGCTTTGCGGGGTTGATCAACCAGTTTGGCATCTTGGCGCCGCAGATGGAGTCGATGCTGCCTACCTTGCTGCATCTGTATTTTGCAGATCGCAACAAACATGGCGACCAGATGCAAAGCATCACCCAGCAAACCACGCAGTTGTTTGCAGCGCCGCAAGCGAGGTATGTGGAGATTCAATTCGTCGGCGTGTGGGACACCGTTGCCTCCGTGGGGCTGTGGCCGTTCAAGCTCAAAATCACCGCCAAACCAAGTATTCAAAACAAGCGCTTCGTCAACGTACGCCACGCCATCGCTTTGGATGAGCACCGCGCCCAGTTTCTGCCGCGCTTGTACACCGACAACAATTCAAGCGATTCCATCCATTACAAAACGGCCAAAGGCACGCCAGCCACCCTCCAGCAGCTCTGGTTTCGTGGCGCGCATGGCGACGTCGGCGGTGGCTTCAACGTTGGTGAAACCGCTATTTCAGACCAAGCCCTGTGTTGGATGGTGAGTGAAGCCGTTCAATGCGGCCTGCAGTTGACTGACGCTACTGGCCCGCTAGATACCGAAGCCGCCGTTAGCCGCGCCCTGACGCGCACGCAGCAAGCAGCTCATGCAGGTAAACCCGTCCCTGCGCCGCGCAGCGTCATCCACAGCCAGCTGCGTGAAAAGTCCATGTGGGCGCTCACTGGCATGCAAGTGCGCAGCACCACAGCCGTCGTGTTGGACGATGGCCAAACCTTCGCCATGCAGCCGGTGGAGCACCCCAGCGTCGCTGTGCCGCAAGCCTTCCCGGCCCATACCGCGTGGGCCAAGCCGCATGACAGAGCCGCGTTCTGGCTCTCCGTCTTGCTGTCTGCTGTGTTTTTATTTTTGTTGGGCCACTTCCTCACCAACCCCAGCAATGCAGACTACGCCTCGGTCTTCTCGTTGCCAGCTTTTGTGACCTACTTGTGGCAAGACGCCAGCTTCGCCTGTTGGCAACTGTTGTGGTGGTGGCGCGACAGCGCGTTAGAAACCGGCATCTTTCACTACGCCGCGCCCCGTACCGCCTTGTTGTTTGACTGCGCCTTTATCGTCACTTACGGCTACGTCCTGTCTTGGCTGGCCGTACGTGCCTTTGCGCAACTTGCCCGCCTGCGCCGCGCTGGAGACACCGCGCAATCGCTGCATTCCCGCGTGCTCAACGCGCTCGGTTGGGCGCTGCCGCTGGCTGTTTTTTCAGATGCAGGGGAGAACCTTGCGACTTGGCTGGTGATTGAATGCATCAATGCCAACTGGTCATGGACAAGTCACGTTTTAGCCGTCTTCATGAGTGTGTTGGCAGCTGCCAAGTTTGTTGGCCTGCTGGGTGTGCTGTTACTGCTGCTGTGGTCGCTCAAGCAGCGCTGGACAGTTAAGTAGATGCCATATTCACCACAGGCAATGTGTTTTTGCACTCTGGGAAATTGCTGCAACCCCAAAACGGGACGCGGGTTTTAACGCTAGCGCGACGCACCATTTTGATGTTGCAGTGGGCGCAAGTCGGGCGCGTGTAGTCGCCGTCAAAGGCAATGTCTAGCAGCGCTTGCTGCTGCTCAGGCGTGCGGCTGGCTATCAGCTCCAGCAGTTTGGTACCGTCCATCGCGTTGATGTTGTTGTCTGCCGCAAAGCGCAGGGCTTCTGGGCTAAAAGGGGTGGTCGTGGCATACGTGCCGCGCTGTACAAAATGCGTTGTCATCACTTGGTGAAAAGCACGCAGCTGCTGGTCTGTGACGGGTACGGCTTGCCAATGTTTGCAGTGCACCACAGACACAGGGCCCTGCTCATCCGCATGGGTGGAGACCCAGTCTGTGTCTGACTGCTTGACGTGCACAGAGTGCAGCCAAATGTCTGCGCCACCATCAGCACCGTGCGACTGTATCCGCGTCTCAAACCCGGCTTGGCCAAACAGCGTTTTACACACCGCCTCAAAGCGCCGCCACTCAATCGCAGCAAACACCTCTGGCCCCCATGTGCTGGCCGGCGTCGTGGTGGCAAAACTGGCCACCTTGCCACTAGCCAAGTCTGTTGGCGATGTTTTTGGCGGCACAGGGATGTACGGCGGGTCGTCTAAATTAACTTTGTTGCGCATCAAAAAGTAAAGCGCCATAACGAACAAGCCAATGCCCATGATGGGCCAGCCAGCGGTTTGCAAACCCTCGCCAATGGTTTTTAGTTCGGGCGTGCCGTCCATATACCAAGGCGCTAATACAAAAATGACACCCAAACCCGTGATCATCCGCCCGTTTTCTAACAAACGAGTCATGACGCTTTTGTGCGGTTTAGAGCTTGGGGTGGTGGCCATGATGGTTCTTAGGTGAGTATGTGTTTGAGTTCGTAACTTTTGTTAAATAGTATTTTAGACCACAATGTTAATAGTAGCTGACGTATTCATTGCATAGTTTGCTATGATAAAAGTAGCAAATTGATGTATTTTTGGGTAATATTAACCAACTAAATCACGGTATTGCGGTATTTCGCAGTCTTTTCAAGCCGCCCTCAGTCAAATTATGCTCATTTAAGGCTGAAATTATTCAGGGTTTACCCGCCCTCGCAAAGCCTTGGTCGTAGACCGTAAATTCTTAGACTCCAGCCGTTTTTGCTTTGATCCAAACGTCGGCTTCGTCGCTTTGCGCAGCTTGGGCGGCACAGCCACGCTGTTGACCAGCTCATGCAGCCGCAGCATCGCGTCCAGCCGATTCATGTCCTGCGTGCGGTGCTGCTGCGCTTTGATGACCAGCTCGCCGCCCTTGGTGATGCGGCTGTCGTGCAGCGCCAAGAGCCGCTCCTTCACATCCTCCGGCAAGCTAGACGCGCCAATGTCAAAGCGCAAGTGAATCGCACTCGACACCTTGTTCACATTCTGCCCACCCGCGCCCTGCGCCCGAATGGCGGTGACGGTGACTTCAGACTCGTTGATTTGGAGCATGGGGCTGGATGAGTTTATGAAAATCTATACCAATTTACTCAAGTAACGAATTTTAACGTCTGTGGAAACAAGTTTAAATTACTATTCGGACTTAAATAAAACTGGTTGGTATTTATTTG
Source organism: Polaromonas sp. (assembly GCA_043775055.1). Lineage (GTDB taxonomy): Bacteria > Pseudomonadota > Gammaproteobacteria > Burkholderiales > Burkholderiaceae_C > Aalborgiella. The sequence goes on along the minus strand of JAYVSU010000034.1, from coordinate 2,966 downwards.
GTTCGATTAGTTTAATCAGTCTTATTTAAATCACTTTTAGGATCAACCAACTTCATTCAGGAGCGCAACATGTTACGTAGAAACCTTCTCATTCTCACTGGTGTAGCTGCAGCCTCAGCCGCTTTAACGGCTTGCGGCTCTAGCGACGAGCACCCAACGCAGGACATTGTTCAATTGGCACAAGCCACCCCAGACCTCAGCATTTTGGTCGAAGCCGTCGTCGCAGCAGGGCTGGTCAGCACCCTACAAGGCGCAGGTCCGTTCACGGTTTTTGCACCCACCAATGCCGCATTTGTGGCACTGCTGGGTGAGCTGGGTGTGACCAAAGACGCCTTGCTGGCCAACAAAACACTGCTAACCAGCGTCCTCACCTACCACGTACTGGGCTCAAAGGTAGAAAGCTCACAAATCCCGCTGGGCGCAGCCATTAAAACCGTACAAGGCGGAACCTTGCGCATAGACGCCGCAGGCGCAGGTCTAGTCATCACAGATGCACGCGGCCGCAAAGCCAATATCGTCACGGCCAATATTCAAGCCAGCAACGGTGTGGTGCATGTGATTGATAAGGTCATCTTGCCAGCTGCTTAAAACTGAATAAATGCAGCTGTAGCCGGCGTGTTTATTAAATACTTTGCTATTAAATTTAATTAAATTTGACTTTAAAATCAGTGCTTTAATTGAATTTTCCACCATGATTTATCGGTCAGCAGTAGGCAAGCGCTCCCAGCCAGGGGCGTTAGCCGCTGCACCGTCGCCGGCAAAGGCTTCACATCTGCCAACTCCTTCCATTGACCCGGCGCCTCCCAGCGCAGCGCATGCAAGGCTTTCAATTGCATGTCTGGCACGATGATAGTGGGTCGCAATCCCACTTGCTCGACGATCACGGCAAGCTGCTGCTCCAAGGCGCCCATGCGGTGGTTGGACACATCCATCACTTGCGCATACGGCTCCAGCTTGGGCGGCCTGAAGTGATGCAGCGTCAACATCCCACCCACATGCGGCGTGGTGACACTGGCAAGGTCCAGCTTTCCGTCACCATCAAAATCAGCCACGCCGACTGGGTTTAGCCACCTGAAAGTCGACCCCGTGCTCACACTGCGAGCGATTTCTACAAGTTTGTTAGCGCGCAGCCCAAAAACAACCAGTGCCGAGCCTTTCAGCGCATCAGACTCAATCAAAATGACTTCATCTCGCCCATCCCCGTCCAAATCAGCCAGTCTGGGCACACGGTCCTCAAACACGCGGTTCAAAGGCAGCTCGTAGCTGATTTCTTGCAAACGACCCTGAGCAGTGGTCGCTAATCCAGCAGTTAACCCAACAGTCAGCACATGCAAACTCCCCGCATGCGTCGCCGCGCCCAGCGCCGTGTGCGGGTAGCGCAAAGTTGGCGACCCCAGCCACACCCAGGCAATGTTTTTTTGACCGCGCACCACTTGGCTGCCTGCAATGCGTTGTGACGCAGCAGCCGGTGCGGGGGATGCAGATGCCGCTGATGCCGCAGCCGCCTCGGCCAAGCCACATTGCTCCGCAGCCGGCTCCATACTCAAACCCATGGCCAAGCTGTCCCTGGCGTTGCCCATCAATAAAAGCGCAAGAAGGGCGGCAAAACCTGCAAACAGGGCAGAGGGTTTGGTTTTGAAAGCTATCAACATGGAGAGTTAGTCAGCTATTCAGCCCAAACCTTACATGCTATTTGCTCTTTTCAGCCTTGGGTGAAGCCTCGCGATTGGCGTTGGCATTGCTGTTAGTAGACACAGATTGGTTGTAATAAATGGCCATACCGCCAAGCAGAACAGCCAGAATGACGGCGAGTATTTTGAGATTCATGTTTTCTGACTTTGGGTTTAAAGATGTTGCTTGGACTGATTGAAACAATGTGATTGTATTTTGAAGCTTACTACCGCAAAAGCAAACTAACGCACGATGCGATCAGCCGGCGCGCCATCGTCACACTTTTTGCAGGCCAACATCACCCCCATCTTCTCGTCCCGCCCGGCATGCGTCAACACCCAAGGCCGGCTCACCAACGGCGGGTTGTGCCGCACATGCTGGTTATGCCCACAAGCAAGTTTTGCAACCCAATGGTCTTCTTCGTCTTGTAAGTAGCCGGTGATTGGTTGTTGCATCGTTAATATTGAGTGTTTTGAGCTATTTTAGGACAAAAATGGCTGTAGCCGGCGTATTAATTGCCTAAGTAGCTATGAAAAATATAGTAATTTAAGCGTCAATCGCAATGGCCACGGCTTGCGTTGCCGTGATAAAATCTGCCACCAGCCGCTCATCTACATCCAGCATGCCTTCGTATTCGCCCAAGTTTCGGGTGTTGTGGCATTTGTCTAAGACGCGCCAAACCTCAGCGCCCAAACCCAGCCTGTGCGGCAAAACTTGAAAGACGATGTAGCGGTTGCCCGAGCGGTAACCCTTTGCCCTGAGCGCTGCTAGGCACAGCGAATGCGCGGCGTTGTAGGCAAGATCAACCGGCTTTCTATAGCCAAAGTTGGGTTCTGCGCATCTTTCAGCCGTGCCAAACCGCTTTTAACCAAGCCCGCAATCTCTTTCGCGTCTGGAGGCTCTGCCTGCAAGGGCTTGCCTTGTCCGCTCAGGTTTTCAAGTGGGTTGGTCATGGAATCATCTTAATGCATCAACTTTCAACGCATCCCCCAAAAGCCAAATTTTGGGTTGCTGCAACACCTTGGTCACAAAAGCATTGTCGTTGTGAATGCGTTTGACCAAGTCTGCCGGTGTGTACAGCGTGGGGTTGACCTTGCGTGCGAGCTGGGTCGCCGCAACGTCCAGCGCGCCAAACACATCTGCATAGCCTAAGCTGGCGCTCACAATCAACACATCAACATCGCTTTGCGCCGTGACTTGCTGCTTTGCTACCGAGCCATAGACAAAAGCCGCCTCAATCTGACCCGCCAGGGGCGCAAGCGCCAGGCGCAGCACATCGGCCAACCCCACTGTTT
>JAYVSU010000033.1:0-20330 GCA_043775055.1 Polaromonas sp. | reverse complement strand
GCCAGAAACTGGCGCCACAAACGCAGCTCGATCAGGGGGATGTGTGAGGACGACGTGGCCATGGTGCGGGAGGCTTTCTTTAATACGCAGTGCATATTAGTCCAGCGTAAAAAATGGATTGGAAAGAATCAGTCAATGCACGCATACTTTGTGGTTCACATAAATCGCACGCACCATAGCAAGCACGTGCTTTTCATCCACAGCCAACCCGAAGAGACACCGCCATGGACATCAAACCCATCACCGTCATGAACCCGCGCTCCAAAAACATCACCGAAGGCAAGTCCCGCGCGCCCAACCGGTCGATGTACTACGCCATGGGCTATGAGGCGGACGACTTCAAAAAACCCATGATTGGCGTGGCCAACGGGCACAGCACCATCACACCATGCAACAGCGGCCTGCAAAAGCTGACTGACGCGGCCATCAACGCGATTGAAGCGGCGGGCGGCAACGCGCAGGTGTTCGGCACGCCCACCATTTCCGACGGTATGGCCATGGGCACCGAAGGCATGAAGTACTCGCTGGTCAGCCGTGAAGTCATCAGCGACTGCATTGAAACCTGCGTGCAGGGCCAGTGGATGGACGGCGTGCTGGTGGTCGGCGGCTGTGACAAAAACATGCCTGGCGGCCTGATGGGCATGCTGCGCGCCAACGTGCCCGCCATTTATGTGTACGGCGGCACCATCCTGCCCGGCAGCTACCAAGGCAAGGACCTGAACATCGTGAGCGTGTTTGAAGCCGTGGGTGAAAACGCCGCCGGCCGCCTGAGCGACGAGGACCTGCTGCAAATCGAGCGCCGCGCCATTCCGGGCACCGGCAGCTGCGGCGGCATGTACACGGCCAACACCATGTCCAGCGCGTTCGAGGCGCTGGGCATTTCGCTGCCCTACTCGTCCACCATGGCCAATCCGCACGATGAAAAGTTGAATTCATCGGCAGAATCTGCCCGTGTGCTGATTGAAGCGGTCAAAAAAGACATCAAGCCACGCGACATCGTGACCAAAAAGTCGATTGAAAACGCGGTTGCGGTGATCATGGCAACCGGTGGCTCCACCAACGCCGTGCTGCATTTCTTGGCGATTGCTCATGCCGCTGAGGTGGAATGGTCGATTGACGACTTTGAGCGCATGCGCAAGAAAATCCCTGTGCTGTGCGATTTGAAGCCTTCTGGCAAGTACTTGGCCGTCGATTTGCACAAAGCTGGCGGCATCCCACAAGTCATGAAAACCTTGATGGCAGCAGGCTTGCTGAATGAAGACTGCATCACCATCACCGGCCAAACCATTGGCGAGGTGCTGCGTGCTTTGCCAAACTTGAGTGACGTACCGCGTGCTGACCAAGACGTGATTCGCCCCATCAACAACCCAATGTACAAAGAAGGTCATTTGGCGATTTTGAAAGGCAATTTGTCGCCCGAAGGTGCTGTGGCCAAAATCACCGGCTTAAAAAACCCCGTCATCACCGGCCCAGCCCGCGTGTTTGATGATGAACAAACCGCTTTGGCCGCTATTTTGGCTGGCAAAATTGTGGCTGGCGACGTGATGGTGTTGCGCTACCTCGGCCCTAAAGGCGGCCCAGGCATGCCAGAAATGCTGGCACCGACCGGTGCGCTGATTGGTCAAGGCTTGGGCGAATCGGTTGGTTTAATAACTGACGGCCGCTTCTCGGGCGGCACTTGGGGCATGGTCGTCGGCCACGTGGCGCCTGAAGCCGCGGCAGGCGGCACGATTGCCTTCATCCACGAAGGTGACTCGGTCACCATTGACGCCAAGCAGCTGCTCTTGCAACTCAATGTGAGCGATGATGAAATCGCCAAACGCCGCGCCGTTTGGACAGCACCCAAGCCGCGTTACACACGCGGTGTGCAGGCGAAGTTTGCCTTCAATGCCTCCAGCGCCAGCAAAGGTGCCGTGCTGGATAACTATTGATATCGCAAGTTAGCTGAAGTCAATACAAAGGGGTTTTAACTGTCTACAGCAGCCCTTTTGTTTCATGGTACCAAGCTCACATCACCCACATATGCCAAGCTCGTGCCTTTGGTGCTGTCGCTGTCTGCGCCCACGGCAATCGCCTCTATCGGGGGTACGACGTGACTTTCTTGGCCAAAAGCTTTGAGAAAGTCTTGCGCAACAGGTCGCTCATGGTTTTTCCACTGTCCCAGACTGCCATCTGAACCGGCACCATCTAACACCATGTATTTGATGCGTCTTGTGTGGGCATCGTTGAGGATGCTTCCTGCAGCTAGTGTGACATCCCATATGTAACACAAGGTTGCTGCAGGTAGACGCTCATCAATCACGGTACGCGCAATCGCCAAAATTGCCCGCTCGGAAAATGGCAGTACGTCTGTCGGCATGTCGAACAACACACAGACTTTGAGCGCTACATCATTTCCCGCTTTGATATGCAAATTGGCTCCGGCTACAGGCTCGTCTAGTCGCCAGCGCCACTTTAAGCTCGTATTTTTTGAAGGAACGAAATTTTCGATGTCCTGCACCACCGTGCCATAGGTTTTATCTGTGTGCATATGCAGCACTTTGATACCTTCTAGGCTAACAATGTCAAACCGCGCCAAAGGTGCGCGGCCTTTGGGCAAGCCAGCAGCACGCCAAGGTGCAGGGGGGCTCTCGCCGGTGGCTTTGGAAAATGGCGCTATTAGGTTATTTTGTGCAATTGCCTGGCAGGCAAACGGCAGCTGCAGCGTAACTATCGCCATCTTGATAATTTTGTTCACTCGCATGTTCAAGCTCCCTGCCACGTTGCAGTGGCATCAACCGCAAGCGGTTCATCTAAAATCAGCGCTTATTTTTTGGCATCCCCAGCGCTTCGCGGTTCTTGTTGATCCGCGCTTGTTTACGTGCTTCCATTTTCTTCTCTTCTACAGCTTTGGTGTAACCAGATGAATCTGCCCATGCCCACCAAGCGGCGGCTAGACCAAAGGGGGTGAGCACAATCCACCAATCCCAAGCGACTACCGGGTTAACGTCCAATAGCTTGCAGGCCAATAAAATCAGTCCAATGCCTAAAAAATACATTGCAATTCCTTAAATATGATTTTTCTCATTTTGACACCGAATGCACGCTCTTGGCACACAGCTGTGGCGTTATAGTCAACGGCAGACGCAGGTGCCGCGTTAAATCTCCATTGAACGACTTTACTTTTTAGGACTGACATGAAAAAACTGCTTCTTGCCTCCCTGACAGCGACTGCAACTTTGATGCTGGCAACACCCGCTATGGCCGATTTGAAACTGGCAACCGACAAAAATTGCATGGCTTGCCACGCCGTTGACAAAAAATTGGTCGGCCCCGCTTACAAAGACGTTGCAGCCAAATATGCGGGTCAAAAAGACGCCGCTGACAAACTGGCGGCAAAAATCTTGAAAGGTGGCTCAGGCGTGTGGGGTGCGATTCCGATGCCTGCCAATGCCCAAGTCAACGCTGCTGAAGCCAAAACCTTGGCGACTTGGGTTCTCGCACAGAAGTAGACCCTGCCAACATACAACAAAAAGCCCTGCAGACAGTTGTAGGGCTTTTTTTACGTCATTTAAGGCCATTTTTGGCTGTAGTCGTCGTATTTAATCAATAGTTTGCTATATATGTAATAGCAAAATTGAAATCAACCGGACCGATTGACTTCAATCCCTAACGATTTAGAGTTTCTCGGCCAACTGATCCAAAATTGCTGGATTTTCCAAGGTGCTGGTATCTTGCGTGATAGCCTCACCTTTGGCGATAGAGCGCAGCAAACGGCGCATGATTTTGCCGCTGCGAGTTTTCGGCAAGTTATCACCAAAGCGAATGTCTTTTGGTTTGGCAATCGGGCCAATCTCTTTCGCCACCCAAGCACGCAATTCATTGGCGATTTTGACGGCTTCTTCACCGGTAGGACGTGAGCGCTTGAGCACCACAAAGGCGCAAATCGCTTCGCCGGTCAGGTCGTCAGGGCGTCCCACCACGGCAGCTTCGGCGACTAAATGGGCGCAAGAGACCAAGGCCGATTCAATCTCCATTGTACCCATGCGGTGGCCAGAAACGTTCAGTACGTCGTCAATACGGCCCGTGATACGGAAGTAGCCACGGTCAATACTACGCACCGCGCCGTCGCCAGCCAAGTAAATCGTGCCGCCCAACTCTGGTGGGAAGTAGCTTGATTTGAAACGCTCAGGGTCGTTCCAAATCGTGCGAATCATCGATGGCCATGGGCGTTTGACCACCAACATGCCGCCGGAACCGTTAGGCACGTCAGCACCGACTTCATCGACAATCGCCGCCATGATGCCTGGCAGCGGCAAAGTACAGCTGCCTGGAACCAAAGGCGTCGCGCCTGGCATAGGCGACATCATGTGGCCGCCGGTCTCAGTTTGCCAGAAGGTGTCGACGATCGGGCAACGCTCGCCGCCTACGTTTTTGTAGTACCACATCCATGCTTCAGGGTTGATGGGCTCGCCCACGCTTCCCAAAATGCGCAAACTGGACAAGTCAGAACGGTCTGGATGTACAGCTGCATCGCCTTCAGCAGCCTTGATCAATGAACGAATCGCGGTCGGTGCAGTGTAGAAAATCGTGCATTTGTGACGCTCAATCATCTGCCAGAAACGGCCAGCGTTCGGGTAAGTTGGGATGCCTTCAAAAATGATCTGCGTCGCGCCAGCAGCCAAAGGGCCGTAAGCCACGTAAGTGTGGCCTGTGATCCAGCCGATGTCAGCCGTACACCAGAACACATCTTCTGGCTTCAAGTCAAAGGTCCAATCCATCGTCAGCTTGGCCCACAGCAGGTAACCACCGGTGGAATGTTGCACGCCTTTTGGTTTGCCTGTCGAGCCAGAGGTGTACAAGATGAAGAGCGGGTGCTCTGCGCCCACGGCCACGGGTGGGCAGTCGTTGCTTTGGCCAGCAATGGCTTGGTCAAAAGTTTTGTCACGGCCAGCCACCATGTTGCAAGCGGTTGGGGTGCGCTGGTAAACGTAGACGGTCTTGATGGTGTCGCAGCCACCCATGTTCAAACCTTCATCCACAATCGCTTTAAGTGGCAATTCTTTGCCACCGCGCATTTGGTAGTTTGAAGTGATCACTGCTACAGCGCCAGCATCAATGATGCGCTCTTGCAGCGCTTTGGCGGAGAAGCCGCCAAACACCACACTGTGTGTTGCGCCAATACGGGCGCAGGCTTGCATCGCAATCACACCTTCCAAGGTCATTGGCATGTACACCAACACGCGGTCGCCTTTTTTGATGCCGTCTGCTTTCAAGGCATTGGCAAATTGGCTGACACGAACCAACAGTTCTTTGTACGTTGTCTTGGTGACTTTGCCGTCATCTGCTTCAAAAATCACCGCAGTTTTGTTCTCAACCGGTGTGCCCATGTGCTTATCCAAGCAGTTGGCAGAAGCGTTCAACTCGCCATCGTCAAACCATTTGTAAAACGGCGCATTGGACTCGTCCAATGTCTTGGTAAAAGGCTTGTTCCACAACACGTTTTCTCGTGCCAAACGCGCCCAAAAACCTTCAAAATCTTTTTCGGCCTCAGCGCACAAGGCGTTGTAGCCATCCATGCCAGAAATGCGAGCATTTTTTTGCTGAGCCTCTGTGGGGTAAAAAACGCGGTTTTCAACCAAAGTTGATTCAATGGCAGTTGATGCTGTGCTCATGAGGTCTTGTCTCCAGGAAGTTGCTAATTTGATTTAACTTAATTTACACCTAGAGCCTATTTAATGTCCCTAGATTTGATGTGACTATCAGGGTTAGCACTTACAAAGCACTGACTGAATTGAAACTTACAAAATTGAGGGGATTAACCCCGCCAGTTTGCAGCCAGCCTACAATCGCCTATTTTCAACAAGCTACCCTTTCATGAGCATACCTAACAAAAACGCCACCAAGAACTTTGACAGCAAAATGCAGTTCCTGCCGAACATGATTTTTGCCAGCCGTTGGTTGCAATTGCCTCTGTATTTGGGCTTGATCGTGGCACAGGGCGTCTATGTTTTCAGTTTTTTGAAAGAACTGCTGCATTTGGTTGAAGCCGCTTTTGGCAGCCAAACCGCGCTGCAATCTTTGGTCGGCAGCATCGGTTACAAGTCTGATGTGACCATCGCCTCATTGAATGAAACTGTCATCATGCTGGTGGTACTGGGCTTGATTGACGTGGTCATGATTTCTAATTTGCTCATCATGGTCATCGTCGGAGGCTACGAAACCTTCGTCAGCCGTATGAACCTTGAAGAGCATCCTGACCAACCTGAGTGGCTAAGCCACGTGAATGCTTCTGTGTTGAAGGTGAAGTTGGCCATGGCGATCATTGGCATCTCGTCCATTCACTTGCTTAAAACATTTATCAACGCAGCCAACTACTCTGAGCAAATGCTGATGTGGCAAACCATCATCCACATCACTTTTTTGCTCAGCGCATTGGCCGTTGCGTATACAGACAAGCTCATGTCCAGCACTGGGCAAGCTGGAAAACATTGATTTTTAAGCCCTAATTTACTAGCTAAAGACGCGGCGTGGCGCATGGCGCAAGAGATTTCACGGTCTGTAAAGAAAACAAGGTGTAAACTTTCAAGCGCATGATCAACACGTCCGAATTGACGACTTTGCCATCCTTTTTTCTATTTTTCAGTTATTTCACCCATGCTCCGATTTTCAAGCGCCGCCCTAGCCCTCATCCTTGCCGCACTCACGCTTACAGCCTGTGACAGCGAGCCCAAAGACACGCATCCAGACCAACTTGTGACAAAACGAAGAGCCGTCTTCAAGCAATTCACCCGCACACTCGAGCCTATGGGCATGGTGGCGCGTGATCGCAAGCCCTACAACTCCAGTGAATTTATGATTAGTGCGCTAGAGCTGCAAAAACTATCTTCACAACCATGGCCCTATTTCACTGCCGATAGCAATTACCCCCCCACTCACGCAAAGCCAGAGGTATGGCAAGAAGCCAGCAAATTCAAAGCAGCTCAAGACGAGTACCTGACCAAGGTCAATCAGCTTGTCGCTGCCGCACAAAGCGGCGATCTTGGAGTCGTCCGCACAGCTGTTGATACTGTGCAAAAAAGCTGCAAATCCTGCCATGACACTTACCGAAACGATAGGTAGTCTGACTTTTTAAGCTTTGATGTCGTCAGGCGTAGTACATCCTATGATTTGTCGGATCGCCACAAAATCAGGGCACCCAGCACGACAGACAAGATAGAACCCAGCAGCACACCCAGCTTCAACTGGGTTTCAAACTCTGCGCCCTGCCCTGCAAAAGCCAGTCCCCCGATAAACAGGCTCATCGTAAAACCCACGCCGCACAGCACGCAGACGCCAAAAAACTGCATCCAGCTGGCCTGATCGGGTAAACGAGCTTTGGTGAAGCGGATCATCAACCACGACGCGCCAAACACCCCGACCGCTTTGCCCAAGAGCAAACCAGCCGTGATGCCAAGCGGCACGGTTTGCAGCAGGGTCGAAAAACTGACCCCTTGCAGCGAGACACCTGCATTGGCAAAGGCAAACACTGGCAGCACCAAAAACGCCACCCAAGGGTGCAGCGCGTGTTCAGCAGTTTTGAGGGGTGATTTACCGTGTCCATTTTTATTCGGGTTGACCAAAGGCACGGCCAACGCTGTCGCTACACCCGCCAGCGTGGCATGCACACCCGACTTGAGCACAAACAGCCACACCACCAAGCCCACCAGCACGTACAGCCCCAGATTCATCACCCGCATCCGGTTGAGGGTAAACAGCACCGCAATACCCACCCCCGCCGCCAGCAAAATAGGAACCGACAACTGCGCGGTATAGAAAATTGCGATGATGACAATCGCGCCCAAGTCATCGATGATGGCCACCGCCGTTAAAAACACCTTCAGCGACACTGGCACCCGCTTGCCTAGCAGCACCAAAATACCCAAGGCAAAGGCAATGTCCGTCGCCGCCGGAATAGCCCACCCGCGCAGGGCAGTAGCATCGCTCCAGTTAATTGCGCTGTAAATCAACGCCGGAACCATCATGCCCCCCAACGCCGCCCCTGCAGGCAACATCGCTTGGCTAAGGGTGGCCAACTCACCTTCCATCAGTTCACGCTTGATCTCCAAGCCCACCAAAAAGAAGAAAACCGCCATCCACAGGTCGTTGATCCAGACCAACAGCGGCTTGGACAACACCAGCCAATCGCCACCCACCCGTACTTCACCGCGAATTTGTAACAACTGCTCGTACCAGCCATTGGCGGGTGAATTGCTGATAATCAGCGCCAGCAGCGCTGCCACCGCCAGCACAATGCCGCCGCCTGATTGCGAGTGGATAAATTCATTGGCGCGGCGGTGGATGGTCTTTAACAATGCAAACTCCTGCGGTGTCAGCCTATGGTTGGCTAATTTGGGTAAACTTGGAGGATTGAAGCACACTTGACGCCGAGTCAATGCCCTTACTTGTTAAGTTACTAAATTAGTTTTCCTCATTCTCAACTCCCTAGCCCTCCCATGACCACCTCTATCAAACAAGCCGACCTGATTGAAACCATTGCAGGCGCGTTGCAATACATCAGCTACTACCACCCCGCCGATTACATCGCCCACTTGGCACGCGCTTACACGGCTGAGAAAAGCCCCGCCGCCAAAGACGCGATTGCCCAAATTTTGACCAACAGCCGCATGAGCGCCACGGGCCACCGCCCAATCTGCCAAGACACCGGCATCGTCAACGTGTTCCTGAAAATCGGCATGGACGTGCGCTTTGACGCTTTCACTGGAACGCTGGAAGATGCCATCAACGAAGGTGTGCGCCAAGGTTATAACAACGAAGACAACAAGCTGCGCGGCTCCATCGTGTCTGACCCAGAATTTGAGCGCAAGAACACCAAAGACAACACACCTGCCGTCATCAACGTCGAAATCGTCGCTGGCAACAGGCTGGACATCACCGTGGCAGCCAAGGGCGGTGGTTCTGAGAACAAATCCAAACTCGTCATGCTGAACCCTGGCGACTCGGTGGTGGACTGGGTGCTCAAAACCGTGCCCACCATGGGCGCTGGCTGGTGCCCGCCGGGCATGCTGGGCATCGGCATTGGCGGCACGGCTGAAAAAGCCGTGCTGTTGGCCAAGCAGGCGCTGATGGAAGACATTGACATGTACGAGCTGCAAGCCAAATCATCTCGTGGCGACGCTTTAAGCAAGGTTGAAAACCTGCGCTTGGAGCTGTTTGAAAAGGTCAATGCCCTCGGCATTGGCGCGCAGGGCCTGGGTGGTTTGACCACGGTGCTCGATGTCAAAATCAATATGTACCCCACCCATGCGGCTGGCAAACCCGTGGCGATGATCCCCAACTGCGCCGCCACCCGCCACGCCCACTTGGTGATGGACGGCAGCGGTCCAACCTTTTTGACCCCGCCAAGTCTGGACTTGTGGCCCGATGTGCACTGGGCACCGGACTACAAAAAGAGCAAAGCGGTGGACCTCAACAAGCTATCCAAAGCCGAAATCGCCACCTGGAAAGCTGGCGACACGCTCTTGCTCAGCGGCAAAATGCTCACCGGCCGGGATGCCGCGCACAAACGCATCCAGCAGATGTTGGCCAAAGGTGAACCCCTTCCGGTCGATTTTGCAAACCGCGTGATCTACTACGTCGGCCCGGTGGACCCTGTGCGCGACGAAGTCGTCGGCCCTGCAGGCCCGACGACCGCGACGCGCATGGATGGTTTCACCGAGATGATGCTGGCCCAAACCGGCCTGATTGCCATGATTGGCAAAGCCGAGCGCGGCCCCACAGCGATTGAAGCCATCAAAAAACACAAAAGCGCCTACCTCATGGCGGTCGGCGGCGCGGCCTATTTAGTCAGCAAAGCCATCAAGAGTGCCAAAGTACTCGGTTTTGCCGATTTGGGCATGGAAGCAATTTACGAGTTTGACGTGGTCGACATGCCAGTCACTGTCGCGGTAGATTCAGGCGGCACAAGCGCCCACATCACTGGGCCGGCTGAGTGGCAAAAACGAATTGCGACGGGCGAATTCAAAGGCATCTCGGTCAACGCAAGCTAAAGATGGGGGTGCATCGCCCCATTGGGGTATTCGATTCTGGCATCGGCGGTTTGAGCATTTTGAAGGCTCTGCGTGCCGAGCTGCCGAACGAGTCCTTCGTCTACATCGCCGACAGCGGCAACGCGCCCTATGGCGAAAAAGGCGACGCGTTTGTCATTGACCGCTCGCGCGCCCTCACGCAAGCCTTGATTGACCAGCACAACATCAAAGCGCTGGTCGTGGCCTGCAACACCGCCACCGCAGCTGCGGCCAAGGTGTTGCGCACAGAATTCCCCGATTTACCGCTGGTAGGTGTAGAACCCGCCCTGAAACCTGCCGTGCAACGCAGCAAAACCCGCAAAATCGGTGTCATGGCGACACGCGGTACGCTGGAAAGTGCTAAATTCGCTGCCCTGAAAGCCTCCTTGTCCGACCAAGCCGACTTCATCGTCCAACCTTGCGACGGTTTGGCTGCCGCGATTGAGCGCGAAGATACTCCTAAAATAATAGCACTGTGTGCAATATATACGCCGGCTTTGGGTCAATTTGGCACTTCAAATGGTGAAATTGACACCTTGGTGCTTGGTTGTACGCATTACCCGTTCATCAGCGCCCATTTGCGCAAGCTCACTGGTGCGGAGGTGCAGTTCATCGACACCGGCGAGCCGGTCGCCAGACAGACTAGGCGCTTGCTGGAGGCGGCTGGGACGCTGAATACCCAACCCGTTGCGAATGGTTTTGACGGCGCAATCGAGGATTTAAAGCTGTTCACAACCGGTGATCTGGCCGGTTTTGACCTGCTGGCCAAACACTGGTTGGGCTTGCCAGAGCACTTTCAGACGTTCTCAATTTAGCCAAGCTATTTTTAGTTAAATCATTGATTTAAAACATATTTTTTATAACAGGAAACTTTTTTGAACACCAAAAACCTAGTGACAGCCACCCTCGTCGCCACCGCCAGCTTGCTGGGCAGTGTCGCCAACACCGTGCAGGCGCAAGAAATCGACGGCTCCATTGCCGCCTGCCTCAAAGCTTGGGGTAAACACCCTTTCGGTAGCCGCCCGACCTACAAAACCCTGTCCACTTCGGTCAAAGTCTTCGGCATCGGTGCCAATACCTCAGACACTGAACCCACCAGCTCACCTGCACTGGTCTTGATCAACCCTGGCGTCAACGTCATGGGCGGCTCCACCATTGAGCTGCTCAACCCCAACGGCTGGTATTGCTTCCGCTCCAACGTCAACGTCATGGGCGGCATGACCATCCGTGCCCATTGCAAAGCGCACCTGGCATCATCGTCTGAAGGGGGATCGGGGACGACGGTGATGGGGAACAACAAAGATCAGAAAGGCGTGACCGTCATGGGGTCAACGCAGGTTGAGCGGGTTGGATGTGAGTAATATACAGATTTAGGCGGTGAATAAAAAGAGCGCTTCAAGCGCTCTTTTTATGCGCTTAAAACCGAAAATTCAATTCAAACTCTGCTTCTCGTCATCCGCAGGCCAGTCATTGATATACGCTTTGAGCATCTTGTTCTCAAAATTCTGGCTGTCTACCACCGCTTTGGCGACGTCATAAAAGCTGATCACACCCATCAGCATTTTGTCGTCTAAGACGGGTAGGTAGCGCGCATGGCGCTCTAGCATCATGCGACGGACTTCGTCGAGTTCGGTCTCTGTGCTGCAGGTGAGCGGCGTATTGTCCATAGCGGTGCGCACGGTGATGGCGCCAATGGCACCACCGTTTTTGACGACGCTTTTGATCACTTCACGAAAAGTCAGCATGCCAATCAAATTACCATGATCCATCACGACCAAGGAGCCTATGTCTTTTTCAGCCATCAGGTTGACGGCTTTGGCGAGCGGCTCGTCTGGGCTGGCAGTGTACAAAGTATTGCCTTTGACTTGCAGAATGTCGCTTACTTTCATGATGCTCTCCTCTTTATTTGGCTCTGATGTGGCTTTGATTTTTGGCTCGCCGCTGGTCTTCTTCAAAAATATGACCAATGTAGAAATAATATAGCCCACAATTGGGCTTTTGCGTGCATCTGCCGCATCTAAATTGCAATCAAAGCTATCAATTTTTTATCTATTGACGTGGAGGCACTATGCCCGGCTACTCAGACCCTAGTTTTGACACCCTCACCTTGCACGCGGGCGCTGCACCTGACCCGACCACCGGCTCACGCGCAGTACCGATTCACCTGACCACATCTTTTGTCTTTGAGTCCAGCGACCACGCCGCTGCGCTCTTCAATTTGGAGCGCTCGGGTCATGTTTACAGCCGCATCAGCAACCCGACCAACGCGGTACTGGAGCAGCGCGTCTCGGCTTTAGAGGGCGGCATTGGTGCCATCACCACTGCCAGCGGCCAAGCGGCGCTGCATTTGAGCATTGCCACGCTGATGAGCGCAGGCTCGCACATCGTCGCTTCAACTGCGCTGTATGGTGGCTCGCAAAACTTGCTGCATTACACCATGCGCCGTTTTGGCATTGAGACCACTTTCGTCAAACCGCACGACATCGACGGCTGGCGCAACGCGGTGCAGCCCAATACCAAGCTGTTTTTTGGCGAAACCGTGGGCAACCCAGGGCTGGATGTGCTGGATATTCCGACCATCAGCGCTTTGGCCCATGAAGCTGGCGTACCGCTCTTGGTGGACAGCACCCTCACCTCGCCATGGCTGATGAAGCCTTTAGACCTAGGTGCAGACTTGGTTTACCACTCGGCCACCAAGTTTTTGAGCGGCCACGGCACCGTGATTGGCGGCGTGGTGGTCGATGGTGGCTCGTTTGACTGGGAAGGCCCCAAGTCAAATGGCAAGTTTGCGGAGCTGACGCAGGCTTATGACGGCTTTCACAACATGGTGTTTTCAGAAGAATCCACCGTGGGTGCCTTTTTGCTGCGTGCGCGCCGTGAAGGTTTGCGTGACTTTGGCGCTTGCATGAGCCCGCACACCGCTTGGTTGATTTTGCAAGGCATAGAAACCCTGCCCCTGCGTATGGCGCGGCACATGAGCAACACGCAAAAGGTGGTCGAATTTTTAGCCGCACACCCGTTTGTCTCCCGTGTTGGCCACCCAATGCTGGAAACGCACCCAAGTCATGCTCTCGCGAATAAGTTGCTACCACGCGGTGCCGGCTCGGTGTTCAGTTTTGACCTGAAAGGCAGCCGCGAGCAGGGTAAAGCCTTTGTCGAAACCCTGAAAATCTTCAGCCACTTGGCCAATGTGGGCGATTGCCGCAGCTTGGTCATCCACCCCGCCAGTACCACGCATTTCCGAATGACGGATGAGGCCTTGGCGGCAGGCGGCATCACGCAGGGGACAATTCGGCTCAGCATTGGACTGGAAGACCCAGATGATTTGATTGAAGATTTGAAACGTGCGCTTAAAATCGCCGAAAAAACAACTTAAATCTGGAGACAAAACCATGACCACGCAAGCAACCATCCCATCCAGCCGCAAAGTAGACGACTTGCTAGCACACTACGGCAGCAGCCACACCCACCCGACCAATGAGGTGATTCACTTTGTCGCCATTCCGCTGATTGCACTGAGTTTGCTGGGCTTACTGTTTTATGTGCACCCTTACCTCGCCTATGCGTTCATCGCGGCCAGCATGGTGTATTACGCTCGGCTGTCACTCGTATTTTTTGTCAGCATGACGGCGTTTTCAGCGCTGATGCTGTGGCTTGTCTGGGTCATGGGCAGCCAAGTGTTGCCGATTTCAGCGACTATTTTTGTAGGCGCATGGATTGCGCAGTTCGTCGGCCACAAGCTAGAAGGCAAAAAGCCTTCGTTTTTTGAAGATATTCAATACCTGTGGGTGGGCCCGCTGTTTGTCCTCAGCAAGCTGTTTGAGAAGCTGGGGATTCGTTGGTAAAACGGTATTGATTAACCCTGCGCCGCCAGTTGTAGCATCAGCGCAACCCGCGCTTTGAGAGGTGACAATCCATCTGAATCGCCGAATTCAGCTTCGGATTTGCCAACCAACTTGCCAAATGCACAACGCGTACTGCGCCACACCACCACGCCAGCAGCTTGCGCGGCTCGTAAGGCCAGCTCCAAATCTGTGCTGATGGTGCCATTGCCCGTACCAGCAACCACAATACCGAGTACCTTTTGACACTTACCCAAAGCGTTTTGCGCAAGTAGCGCTTCGACGATGCTGCCATCTGCGCCATTGTGGTTCAAAACAATCTCCACGCGCGGCAGCTGAGTCAGGTTTGCAACTTTATTTGCTATATTATAAATAGCTGAAGAATCAACAAATACGCCGGCTACAGTCATATTTGATGCCATTTTTGGTATTTTATTTGGAATTTCATTTGAATTTTCAGGCCAGTTTCGGTACAAATTGAGCTTTCCTTCCGCAACCGTGCCTACCGCACCAGCATCACCCGAGCTGAAGGCATTTAACTGGGTGGTGTGGACTTTTTGTACGTCGATGCCGCTGTGAATCGTCCCCGCACATACAGCGACCACCCCCTGCGCGCCTGGGTATGCCGCCACTGCCATCGCATCAAGCAAGTTTTGTGGGCCGTCCGGTGCCACAGCCGTCGAAGGGCGCATGGCACAGGCTAAAACGACGACTTTGCTCGGGTTCATTACCATTTGCAAGAAATACGCGGTCTCCTCCAAGGTGTCTGTGCCGTGGGTGATGACCACGCTTTGCACCTGTGGCTGTGCTAACCAATGTTCACAACGGGCAACGAGTTGCTTCCAGACTGCAAAATTCATGTCTTTGCTGTCGACTTGCGCCACTTGTTCAGAGATTAATTCGAAATCTTGGTAGTTAGCGCCACCATCGGGCCCGGCCAATGACGGTATGGCCGCAATCAATTGCCCCACACCCACTTGTGCAGACTTGTAGCCCACGTTGTCAGTCGCGCTGGCTGCTTTACCGGCAATGGTGCCACCCGTACCTAGCAGGATGATTTGCTTAAGGAGAACTTGCTCTGCTGTGTTTTTATCCATTTGCCGTCTATATATGTATGTGTAAATTGGGTAGTTTGCTACTTATTTTGATTATTTTGTAAAAAACACTTGCCAAACCTAAAAAACTGGTTAAAAATACAGTTACTGTGTATGTAGCCAGCCTTGCAAACAGTTTAAATCAAACCAAAACGCAGCAAATTCATAGGATTCATCATGGACGACATGCCAAGCTTCAGTGACAAATTCACCATCAAGCTCACTGCACGCCAACAGCAGATTCTAGAGCTGATTCAAAACGCCATCGCGCGTACTGGCTCGCCGCCAACACGCGCTGAAATCGCTACTGAGTTGGGCTTTAAGTCAGCCAATGCAGCCGAGGAGCATTTGAAAGCTTTGGCGCGTAAAGGCGCTATTGAGCTAGTCAGCGGTACTTCGCGCGGAATTCGGCTCAAAGGTGACTCGTTACAGTCCATCAATGCATCTCGCTCAAAGCAATTCTCGCTACCCATCGCCGGCTTGTCGCAACTTTGTTTGCCACTGATTGGCCGCGTCGCAGCGGGTTCGCCCATCTTGGCGCAAGAACATGTCGAGCAGAGCTACACCTTAGAGAGCAGCATGTTCCGCCACAAGCCAGACTACTTGCTCAAGGTCAAAGGCATGAGCATGCGCGACGCAGGCATCATGGACGGTGACTTGCTCGCTGTGCAAACCGCCAGCGATGCCCGCAATGGCCAAATCGTCGTGGCCCGTTTGGGTGAAGAAGTGACCGTGAAGCGCTACCGCCGCACGCAAAACCTGATCGAGTTACTGCCTGAAAACCCTGATTTCAAAGTCATCGTGGTCGACCCAGAAGAGCCTTTTGCCATAGAAGGCTTGGCCGTAGGTCTGATTCGCAACACCATGCTGATGTAACCATTTTCACCCGTTGCCGCAGCAGGTGGCGGGCGTATGGTGGCCCTACCCGTATTGACCTATGATTTTCATCATGGGCGGGGCTAACATCACCCTGCAGCAGCAATTTTTTAAACAATCCTGCCTATGTCCAACCTCTGATTTTTTAGGAGTTTCACATGGGATTCAAATTACCTTCCGCATTCTCTAACGATGCACTCGGCACAGTTTTAGCAGGCGTCTTAGCCGGCTTAGGCATCTGGACAAAACCAGCGCCACAAGCCAAACCAGAAGCATCGCCACCTCCGGCCTCACACAATCAGTCGCAAAATACTGTGCAAAATTATTCACGAAGCAACGTGTTCCCACTGCGCGTGATTCGCGTCAATGACACCAGTTCATCGACATCGGTATTGACGGCTAATATGCCAAAAATGGCAGGTCGCATGGTCATTTCAGGCCGCATGGCTGATGTGTGTGCTGAATTAGACCGTCTCGCAGCCTGATCAAAACGCAAATGTTTTAGGCTTTTACCATTTGCATTTCTGTGAAGTTGCGTAAAGACAAGTGACAGAATGATTTCTACACCCTGTGTAGGACATCTACTACGGTTACAGGTGGTTTCGTCCTCTTTGAAATGCATTTTGCGGTGCTGATAATTAACTTAGCACACCAAGAACTCGGCGCTTAACTTTGTTTTGATCGATGTTCTTTAGGAGCTTCAGCTTCCGCAAATTGTCTAAAGGAGAAATCAATGAAGAAACCATTTAAATCAGTTGTTACAGCTTGCATGGCTGCAGCAAGCTTGCTGGTGGTTACGCAGGCCATGGCACAGGTCACGTTCTACGAGAACGACAACTTTCAAGGTCGTTCATTCACCACACAATCGCAAGTCAATAACTTAGAGCGACGCGGCTTCAACGACCGCGCCTCTTCAGCAATTGTTTTCAATGACCGCTGGGAAGTGTGTGAAGACATTCGCTTTGGTGGCCGCTGTGTCGTTTTACGTCCTGGTCGCTACACATCATTGTCTGCCATGGGTATCAATGACCGCGTCTCCTCCGTTCGCCAAGTCAACACCAATACACGCATTGACGACAACCGCTGGGCGCCGCAACCTGTCATGCCGGTATATGACAACCGCCGCCGTAACGGTGAAGGTTTGTATGAAGCCAATATTTCATCCGTTCGCGCCGTTGTCGGCCCACCAACGCAGCGCTGCTGGGTTGAGCGTGAGCAAATGGTTCAAAACAACGGTGGCAGCAATGGCCCTGCAGTGATCGCTGGCGCTTTGCTAGGCGGCGTCTTTGGTCATCAATTTGGTGGCGGGACAGGTAAAGACCTCGCCACTGCTGGCGGTGCGATTGCAGGAGCAGCTTTGGGCTCTAACATCGGCAGCAACGGCAGCGGCCAAGTGGTTGTATCGCAAAACGTCCAGCGCTGTGCCACTGTCCCCAACCAATCGCAAGCAGATTATTGGGATGTGACTTACATCTTCCGTGGTCAAGAGCACCGCGTACAGATGACCAGTCCACCAGGCCGCGTCATCATGGTTAACAGCCGTGGCGAGCCGCGCTCTTAAAAATTAGACCTACAAACCCCTGTGACGGCTGGTTGTTCTTCATGAATGACCAGCCGTTTGGCTTTTATAGCTGTGTCTTTTGGCAGCACAAAGGAATACATCAAGTAACACAAAGTAATCTGCAACTTCAGGCTAAAACTGCATTTTGGCAAGGCACAATATCGGCATGAATATTGTGATTCTCGATGACTACCAAGATGCCGTTCGCAAACTCGACTGCGCAGCCAAACTAGACGACTTTACGGCCAAGGTTTATACCAACACGGTCAGAGGCCAAGGCCAGCTCTCTCTTCGCCTGAAAGACGCCGATGTGATTGTGCTCATCCGTGAGCGTACGGCTTTGCCGCGTGCGCTCATTGAAAAGCTGCCCAAGCTCAAGCTGATCGTGCAAACGGGCCGTATTGGGGCGCATGTGGACGTTACAGCCTGTAGCGAGCGCGGCATTGCTGTGGCCGATGGAACAGGTTCGCCCACAGCCACTGCTGAGTTGACTTGGGCGCTCGTGATGGCTGCGATGCGCCGTTTGCCGCATTACATCAGCACGCTAAAACACGGTGCTTGGCAGCAATCAGGTCTCAAAACCACCGCGATGCCGCCCAACTTTGGTATTGGCATGTCGCTCAATGGTCGCACCTTGGGCATCTGGGGCTACGGCAAAATTGGCCAATTGGTCGCCGGCTATGGCCGCGCTTTTGGCATGAATGTGATGGTCTGGGGCAGTGAAATGTCGCGTCAAAAAGCCCGGGCCGACGGCTTTTTATCCGCCACGACGGTGGAAACCTTCTTCTCCAGCTGCGACGTGGTCTCATTACACTTGCGTCTGCACGACGAAACGCGCGGCCTTGTCACCTCCAGCCTCTTGTCGATGATGAAACCAACGGCTTTGCTGGTCAACACCGCACGCGCAGAGCTGATTGAGCCTGATGCATTGATTTCGGCCCTCAACCGTGGCCGCCCCGGCATGGCCGCTGTCGATGTGTACGAAACCGAGCCGGTTTTGCAAGGCCAAGCTTTGCTTCGCTTAGAAAACTGCATTTGCACGCCCCACATTGGCTATGTCGAGCAAGACAACTATGAGATGTTTTTCAGCGCCGCTTTCGACAATATTTTGAACTTCGTCAAAGGCACGCCGACCAACATCGTCAACCCGGGTGCTTTGCAGGTTCGGCGCTGATTTAACAACTTAGTTTGCTATAAATTTAGCAGCACCTCGCCCAGCAACTGCGCCGCTTGCCAAACAAGACGTCAACAAATAGCCACCAGTAGGCGCTTCCCAGTCCAGCATTTCACCAGCACAAAACACGCCTTTAAGTAATCTTGTGCCAGTTTGCAGCATCAAGTCACCCGTCAACCCCTCGAAAGCCACACCCCCAGCACTGCTGATGGCTTCGTCAATCGGCCGCGCCGCTTTCACCGTGACGGGCAATGCTTTGATGGCTTGGGCCAAAGTTTCGGGCTGATTAAAGTCATCTTTACCCAGGATTTCATGCAAAATCGCCGCTTTGATGCCGTCAATTTTGAGGCGACTTTTCAAATGGCTAGACAGCGAGCGTGAGCCACGTGGGTGCCGCACTTCGGTCAAGACCTGCTCTGGCGTTTTGCTAGGCATCAAATCCAGGTAAAAGGTTGCGCTGCCATGAGCCGCAATATCATCCCGCAAAAGCGCCGATGCGGCATAGACCAAGCTGCCCTCCACACCCGTGGCGGTGGCAACAAACTCGCCTTGCTTACTAAAGCGTGGCGCAGATTCAGGAGATACAGTTTCATCGGCTGATTTCACTGTGATGGCCACGGTTTTGAACGGCTGGCCAGCAAAGCGCCTGGAGAAATGCTCTGTCCAACCCACATCAAACCCGCAGTTGGATGGCTGCAAGGGTTTCACATCCACACCCTTGGCTAGCAAACCCTGTACCCAAGCGCCGTCCGACCCCAAACGCGCCCAGCTGCCACCGCCCAACGCCAAAACGACGGCATCCGCTTGGACGGTGACCTCGCCTTGTGGCGTAGAAAAAGCCAACTGATGTGCTACATCATTCTTGGCGTCTACCCAACCCAGCCACTTGTGACGCATGTGAAAACGCACACCACTGGCGCGTAACTGGAGCAACCAAGCGCGCAAAAGTGGTGCCGATTTCATGTCTTTAGGAAAGACGCGGCCTGACGACCCCACAAACGTCTCGACGCCCAGCCCATTCGCCCAAGTTTGCACGTCTGCTGCGCCAAACTGCGCGAGCATGGCTGCAATCTCACCACTTCTAGCCCCATAACGCGAGACAAAAGGTTCAAACGTCTCCGAGTGCGTCAAATTCAGCCCACCTTTACCTGCCAACAAGAACTTGCGCCCAACCGAGGGCATGGCGTCGTACACGTCGACCTGCAAATCCGCCTTGATGGCTTCTTGCGCCGCCATCAAACCCGCTGGGCCGCCACCAATGATGGCGACACGTTTTTTTATTTTGTTAGTCATTGAGAGTGATTATCCATGAGCAACTATCCGTCATTCCCGCGAAGGCGGGAATCCATGTTGCCGCTCGTGGATTCCCGCCTTCGCGGGAATGACTCAGAGGGCGAGGAAACCGACTCAAGCGCCGGTAACTTCAATCATGTGGCCAGAACCGGTCAAAAACGCCGCTCGAACTTTTTCACCCACATAGCAGGCTTGAACCGCCGCGATGTAAGCCTGCATTTGCGCCACCAGTTCAGGTTTATGCTGCGGTTGCGACTCAGATTTATAGTCCAACACCCACCACTCCTGCGTATCAGCGCGTTGCACCAAGCGGTCTAGGCGCAAAAACTGACCCTTGGTACTGAGTTCAACCTCATTGCTTTGCCAGTCGATCACAGCGGGATCCCAAGCCCATGCGCCCTCGCCCAGCAAGATG
The DNA here is from genome assembly GCA_043775055.1 of Polaromonas sp. Lineage (GTDB taxonomy): Bacteria > Pseudomonadota > Gammaproteobacteria > Burkholderiales > Burkholderiaceae_C > Aalborgiella. The sequence continues at coordinate 29 of JAYVSU010000033.1, read as the reverse complement.
CGCTGCGCCATGCCTGCGGCCTGCTCGGC
>JAYVSU010000032.1:0-6348 GCA_043775055.1 Polaromonas sp. | reverse complement strand
GAGTTGGCCATGGTGGCTGCCTTGTTGGCACTGCTGATTGGCGTGCCCATGGGTGTTTATGCGGCGTTGCGTCGTGGAACCGTCACAACGCAAGTCTTTATGACCTTGTCGCTACTTGGCGTTTCATTACCCACATTTCTGATTGGTATTTTGCTCATTTTGGTGTTTTCGGTGTGGTTGGGCGTTTTGCCTAGTTTTGGCCGAGGTGAAACGACACAAGTAGGCTGGTGGAGTACAGGTCTCTTGACTGTTGAGGGGTGGCAGCACATCGTGTTACCAGCCATCACGCTTGCTATTTTTCAACTCACGCTCATCATGCGTTTGGTCCGTGCAGAAATGTTGGAGGTGCTGCGCACTGACTACATCAAATTTGCGCGTGCTCGTGGCTTGTCCGACAGGGCCATTCATTTTGGGCATGCTCTTAAAAACACCTTGGTTCCCGTCATCACCATCACAGGTTTGCAACTTGGCTCACTTATTGCATTTGCCATCATCACCGAGTCGGTGTTTCAGTGGCCGGGTATGGGCTTGCTGTTCATTCAAGCTGTGACTTTTGCCGATATTCCCGTCATGGCGGCCTATTTGTGTTTGATTGCCTTGATTTTTGTGGTGATTAACTTGGTTGTTGACTTACTCTATTTTGTGGTTGATCCACGTCTGAGTTTCAGCTCAGCAGGAGGGCATTGATGCGTCAGACTGCGCAAACTAAAGATATCTCAGCGGGGGACGGCGTGCGTTTGGCTGACAGCAGCGCCGAGTCGTCTGACTATGGTGGTGCATTGCACGGCTCGCTGCGCGGCACAGGTCGTGCTTTTGCGCATATTGCCAAGTTCCATCCTGAACTCACCGCTTTTCGTCGTGATTTGCATGCCCACCCAGAGTTGGGCTTTGAAGAGGTTTACACCTCAGGCCGTGTTGAACAGGCCGTCAAACTATGCGGTGTTGACGAGGTTCACACGGGCATCGGTAAAACCGGTGTGGTGGCTTTGGTGCATGGCAAAACCAATACCAAGAATCGCATGGTAGCGCTGCGTGCAGACATGGACGCGTTGCCCTTGACCGAGCACAACGATGTGGCCTGGAAGTCAGGCAAGCAAGGCTTGATGCACGCTTGTGGACACGATGGTCACACCACCATGCTGGTGGGTGCTGCACGTTATTTGGCTGAAACTCGCAATTTTGACGGCACAGCAGTGTTAATTTTTCAACCCGGCGAGGAGGGCTATGCTGGTGCGCGGGCCATGATTCAAGACGGTTTGTTCAACCGCTTCCCCGCACAGGCCGCGTATGCCATCCATAACTCGCCAGAGACGGAAGCGGGCGTTATTGGCATCACGCCTGGGCCGATGCAAGCGGCGGTTGATCGAATTGAAATCGTCATCACCGGTAAAGGTGGTCACGGTGCACGGCCACAAAACTGTGTTGACCCCATCTTGGTGGCGGCGCATATCATCACGGCGGCGCAAAGCATTGCATCACGCAATGTTGCGGCGGTTGATCAAGTGGTACTCAGTATTTGCTCTGTGCAAGGTGGTAATCCGGGGGCGATGAGTGTGGTACCCGGTGCTGTGACATTGGTCGGTACGGTGCGAACTTATCGCCCAGAAATCCAAGACTTGGTGGAAGCACGGCTACGCGCCTTGTGTGAATCTATCGCGGCAGGTTTTGGTGCCAGCGCCGCGTTGGTTTACGAGCGTGTTTATCCGGCGACTGTGAATACGTTGCCGGAAGCGCACTTTGCTTCTGATGTGGCAGCAAGCTTGGTTGGCGAGGAGCGCGTGATTCGTAACATGCCACCCAGCATGGGCGGTGAAGATTTTTCCTTCATGCTGCAAGTGGTGCCGGGTGCTTATATGCGTTTGGGGCAAGGCAGCCCGAATGGTTGCTATTTGCACAACAGCCGGTATGACTTTAACGATGAAGTGCTGCCGCTTGGCAGCGCTTTGTATGCCAGTTTGATTGAGCAGAGTATGCCTTTAGGCAATTAGAGCCATTGAGCCGTTAGTTTTGAGCATTTGAATAATTAACAGGAGATTTTTATGAATTTAAAGAAAAAAATCATTGTAGCCGGCGTTTTATCTACCTTGTTAGCTATGAGTTTTGTAGCTAGTGCGGTTACTCTGCGAGTTGCCAATCAAGGTGATGCGCTGTCCTTAGACCCCCATTCGCTCAATGAGTCATTGCAGTTGACAGTGACAGGGAATGTGTATGAGCCTTTGGTGACGCGTGACCGCAACTACAAACTCACCCCAGCTTTGGCGACAGATTGGCAGCAAACCTCCCCGACCGTTTGGCGTTTTAACTTGCGCAAAGGTGTGCAATTTCATGACGGCACACCGTTTACTGCTGATGACGTCATTTTTAGTTATGAGCGTGCCAAGGGCGATGGTTCCGACATGAAATCATACGTCGGTCAGATTAAAGAAATCAAAAAAATCAACGACCACGCGGTTGATATTATTCTGAACAATCCGTTTCCAATTTTGCCGGATCTTTTCACGGGCTGGTACATGATGAGCAAAAAGTGGTGTGAAACCAACCAAGCCACCAAACCCGTGGACAGACGCAAAGGGATTGAAAATTTAGCCTCTTTCAAAGCCAATGGCACGGGACCCTTCCGCGTTCGTGAGCGCCAGCCCAATGTGCGCACCACGTTTTCTCGCAATGGTTCCTATTGGGGCAAGATTGAAAGTAATGTCGATGAGGTTGTTTTTACGCCAATTGGCAATGACAGTACCCGTGTCGCTGCATTGCTATCCGGTGAAATTGACATCATGGATCCCGTGCCCGTGCAAGACGTGGCACGTGTGCAGTCCAATGCCAATCTAAAAGTTTTGCAAGGCCCAGAGCTTCGCATCATTTTTTTAGGGATGGATCAAAAACGTGATGAATTGCTCTACTCCAATGTAAAGGGGAAAAACCCTTTCAAAGACGTGCGTGTGCGCAAAGCGTTTTACCAAGCCATTGATATAGAAGGTATCAAAAAGACGGTGATGCGCGGTGCAGCTGTACCTGCAGCCACTTTGGTGCCCCCACAGGTTAAAGGCTATGCGCCTGACTTGGCAGCCCGTTTCCCTTACGACGTTGAAGCGGCCAAAAAGTTGATGGCCGATGCGGGTTATGGCGCAGGTTTTGAAGTCAAAATGAATTGCCCGAATGACCGCTACGTGAACGACAGCGAGATTTGTCAAGCTGTAGCCGCTAATTTATCCAAAATAGGCGTCAAAATCAATTTAGAGGCGGAAACCAAAGGCACCTACTTTCCTAAAATTTTGAGCCGGAACACCAGCTTCTACATGCTGGGCTGGACCAGTAGCACAGTGGACGCCCACAATGTGATGAACCCCATCATGGCGTCTCCGGGCGAAGGTGGTCGCGGACAGTTTAATTTGGGGGCTTATAGCAATGCCAAAGTAGACGAGCTCACAGTTAAAGTTGGATCGGAAACGGATGACAAAAAACGCAACGAGATGATTCGCGAAGCTTTGAAGATTCATCAAGATGAAGTGGCTCATTTGCCTTTGCATCAGCAATCTTTGAGCTGGGGGGCTAAAAAATCGGTTGATTTGGTTCAATTGCCCGGCAATGAAATGCCTTGGAAATTCATCAAAGTTAATAAGTAACTAACTAGCTTAGGAGGCTTGGCGGTACAAGGCATGATGACATCTTTAACCAGCATGCTGGGTGTTTGGTGGCGGGGCGACGTGGGCTACAGCTTTCGCAACTCGGCTGTCGCTATGACGGCCGCCGCCGTTGCGTTTTTGTGCATTTTTTGTGCGGTATTTGCCGGTTGGGTAGCGCCGCACAATCCGTTTGATCTCACCACATTGGAGCTGAGTAACGCGCGTTTGCCGCCTGCATGGTTTGACAATGGGTCAGTCAAATTCGTTTTTGGAACCGACGATCAAGGGCGCGATATTTTGTCAGCCCTGATGTATGGCGCACGCATCTCTTTGGCGGTTGGTGTGGTGTCTGTCATCTTGTCGGTTTTAATTGGTGTGAGCTTTGGTTTGTTGGCTGGGTTTTTGGGCGGTTGGACAGACACTTTTTTAATGCGCTTGTGTGATGTGATGTTGTCTTTTCCACCTATTTTGGTGGCTTTGTTGATTGCAGGCGTCGGGCGCGCTTTGTTCCCCAATGCGCAAGATTCGCTGGCTCTGGGGGTTTTGGTTATCTCCATCACGCTCACCGGTTGGGTGCAATATGCGCGTACCGTTCGCGGCTCGACGATGGTGGAGCGTAACAAAGAGTACGTCCAAGCTGCAAGGGTCACGGGCGTGAGCTCGTTGCGCATCATGCGCCGTCATGTGTTGCCTAATGTGCTCGGCCCCGTTCTGGTTTTGGCGACGATTCAAGTGGCCACGGCCATCATCATCGAGGCTACGCTGTCTTTTTTGGGTGTAGGTGCACCGCCTACGGCACCTTCATTGGGTACGCTGATTCGGGTCGGAAATGACTATTTGTTTTCTGGCGAATGGTGGATAGCGCTTTTTCCTGGTTTGATGCTGGTCGTCATTGCGCTCAGCGTGAATCTGCTGGGTGACTGGCTGCGCGATGCACTCAATCCAAAGTTGCGTTAATTGCCCCTCATTTATTGATACCAACGCATGTCGTCATCTCCCAATTCCTCACCTCTCTTGCAAGTCAAAAACTTGGTCGTCGAGTTCCCCAGTCGGCACGGCACCTTGCGCGCGCTTGACCACATCTCGTTTGACATCGCTGCTGGAGAAATTTTGGGTGTGGTGGGTGAGTCGGGCGCTGGTAAATCGCTGACGGGTGCGGCCATCATCGGCTTACTAGAGCCGCCAGGGCGCATTGCGAGCGGTCAAATTTTGTTAGAAGGTCAGCGCATTGACAACTTGAACCATGAGCAAATGCGCCATATTCGTGGCAAACGTATTGGGGCGATTTTCCAAGACCCGCTGACCTCGTTGAACCCCTTGTTCACGGTGGGGCGACAGCTCACGGAAACCATTTTGACGCACTTGCCAGTGAGTAAACAGGAGGCCCGCGCCCGCGCAATCGCCCTGTTGCAAGATACGGGTATTCCTGCGGCCGAGCAGCGAATTGACCATTTTCCTCATCAGTTTAGCGGTGGTATGCGCCAGCGTGTGGTCATTGCGCTCGCTTTGGCGGCCGAGCCCACCTTGATTGTGGCGGACGAGCCGACGACGGCTTTGGACGTGTCGATTCAAGCGCAAATCATCACTTTACTCAAAGATATTTGCAAAAAACGCGGCGCTGCCGTGATGCTGATCACCCACGACATGGGCGTGATTGCCGAAACCTGCGACCGCGTGGCCGTCATGTATGCGGGTCGGATTGCAGAGATTGGGCCGGTGCACGAAGTCATCAATCATCCCAAGCACCCCTACACAGCTGGCTTGATGGCGGCGATTCCTGACATCACGCTTGACCGCGAGCATTTGCACCAAATCGACGGTGCCATGCCACGTCTCAATGCCATTCCGCAAGGTTGTGCTTTTAATCCGCGATGCACACAAACAATTGAAAGGTGCCGAGTGGAGCGCCCAGAATTGATCCAAGCGGGTGCAACGCAAGCGGCTTGTTGGTTGCATAATGCGACGTTTACAGGTGCTGCATAATGTCAAATTCAATAGCATCAAATCTAATAAATACGCCGACTACAGCCAGAAATGAGTCTAATAAAGCAATAAAACGGGCTTTGGTACAAGCCAACGACTTGGCCATGACCTTCGACGTTTCTGCTCCGTGGCTCAATCGCGTACTAGAGCGCAAACCTCGGGTGTTGCTGCATGCTGTCGATGGCGTCAGTTTTGAGATTGAAAAAGGCAAAACATTGGCCTTGGTGGGCGAGTCGGGCTGTGGCAAAAGCACCGTGGCACGTCTGCTGGTGGGTTTATACCAGCCTACGCGTGGCGGTTTGATCTTTGACGGCCAAGATGCGCTCGCCGCCTTCAAAACACCAGAAGGCTTGAAACTCCGCAAGCGCATCCAGATGATTTTCCAAGATCCCTACGCCAGTTTGAACCCGCGCTGGATGGTGGAAGACATCGTGGGCGAACCGCTGACCGAGCACGGCATCATCACCGACAAAGTCGCTTTAAAAGCTCGTGTAGGTGAGCTGCTGCAATCGGTAGGTCTCAGCCCATTGGATGGCAGCAAGTACCCGCACCAGTTCTCGGGTGGCCAACGCCAGCGTATTTCCATCGCGCGAGCCTTGGCGACGCAGCCGGAATTTCTGGTTTGTGACGAGCCGACCTCGGCTTTGGATGTCAGCGTGCAAGCGCAGGTGCTCAACATCATGAAAGACTTGCAGCGTAAGTTAGGGCTTACTTACCTGTTTATTTCTCACAATTTGGCGGT
>JAYVSU010000031.1:0-8585 GCA_043775055.1 Polaromonas sp. | reverse complement strand
TGGCAAAGATGCCTACACCATGACCTTGGCGGCGCGTTTAGCGTCTCAAACCGGTGCGACGGTGCTGCTGAGTTGGGGCGAGCGTTTGCCCAACGGACGGGGCTACAAGTTCCATATTCATGAATTGAATCAAGCACTTGGCGATGACATCGACTTCGCCGTGCAACGCTTGAACGCGGAGATGGAGCGGCTGATTCGGGCCTGCCCGACGCAGTATTTGTGGGGCTATGGGCGTTACAAACAGCCTCGTAAAGAGGTTCCTGCTACGTCCAGCAAGTCTGAGACGACACCTTTATGAGTGGTTTGATAAACAAACTTGGTGCCTATTTGGGGATTGGTTTTTTGCGCCTGCTGGCGTTGCTGCCGTTGAACTGGGTGCGAGCGGCGGGTTGGTTGGTGGGTAATTTGTTGTTTTGGCTCATCAGGTCACGCCGGCATGTCGCAACAGTGAATTTGACGCTATGCTTTCCAGAGCTAACAAATGAGAAAATACGCCGGCTAGTGCGAAAAAGTTTCATTTATTACTGCCAAGCCTTGTTTGACAGGGGCTGGCTTTGGCATGGTAGCGCCGCAGTGACTTTGAAGCGCCTGAAGATCACCGGTGTGGTGGCTGAAGTGCAAAACGATGAGCCGGTTGTACTGTTTTTGCCCCACTTTGTGGGATTAGATGCTGCTAATACGGCTTTTACGCAGCAAATCCAGCGCAAATTGATCACGATTTACACCAACCAAGCCAACAAAACCATGGACGCCTGGATTCTTGAAGGGCGTGGCCGCTTTGGCAATATCCGCCTGTTTGGTCGGATTGCAGGGGTGAAAGAGATTGTGGCTGCGTTGCGTTCGGGCGAGATGCTGGGTTTGCTGCCTGACATGAACTTTGGCCCTGAAGAGTCGGTTTTTGTACCGTTTTACGGCGTACAAGCTTGCACCGTGCCGTCTTTATCGCGTTTTGCACGGCTGGGGCGTGCCAAGGTGGTACCGATTTTAAGCCGCATGACGTCCAGTGGCTATGACATTGAAGTGCTACCGGCTTGGCAAAGTTTCCCCACCGCAGATGCCGTGGCCGACACGGCGCTGATGAACCAGCGGTTGGAAGGCTACATCAACGCTATGCCAGCACAGTACTTTTGGGTGCACAAACGCTTCAAAGACCGTCCTGCGGGTGAAAAATCGGTTTACTAATGATAATTTGCCGTTTTAGAGGGTGTTTAAGGCTGTAGCCTGCGTATTTATTCATAAGTTTGCTATTAAATATATAGCATTTTACTTGCGCTGTCAAGCCGCTAAAAAGTCCTGCAAATAGCCCGCTACCAGTGCGGGCTGCTCGTGGACGATCCAATGCGTCGCGTTCGCCACGGTTTTGAGCTGCAGCTGCGGGATGTAGGCATCCAGCCCGTCAATCAGCTCTGGCGGCAGGGCGATGTCGTCCATCGCCCAAACGACCAAGGTGGGGATAGCGATGGTCAACATGCTCATGGGCAACTCCACGCCCGCAGCGCCGGGGTCTGTAGCGGTGGGAGGGCGCAGGGGGGAGGCGCGATAGTAGTTGCAGCCGCCTGTCAAACTGAGGGTCCAAACCTCGCGGTATTGGGCTTTGATGGGCTCGGTTAACCAAGATTCACCCCCCATGTTGGTGAAAAACTCGAACAGGCGGCGGCAATCGTCCTCTAGCAAAATCTGCTCTGCATCCGGGCGAATCAAAAAATTCATGTAGCTGCTGGCGGCTTGTTGTTTGGGGTTGTTTTTGAGTTCGCGCCAAAACGTGCCGGGGTGAGGCGAGTTGATGATGGCCAGCTTTTTCATCAAATGTGGCAGCTGGTTGGCTACGCCCCAAGCCACAGCGCCGCCCCAGTCGTGTGCCACCAAGCAGGCGAGTTGACCGCCTGCGTTTTCAGTTTCGATAGCAATCAGGGCTGCAATGTCTTGAACTAAAAACTTGGGTCGGTAAGCGCTCACTTCGGCGGGAGCACTTGATTTCTCGTAACCGCGCAAATTGGGTGCGACGCAGCGGTAGCCGCCGTGCTCAGGTTTGGCAAAATGCTCTAAAAGTACATCCCACACAAAAGCAGCTTCAGGAAAGCCGTGCAGGAACATTAAAACGGGGCGGCCGCGCTCGCCCGTAGCGCGGCAGCTGAGGGTGATACCGTGTGGCAAGGCTTGTTGGTAGGTTTGCAGCATAGGTTTAATAGTGTTGAAGGTGGTTTCTACTTAGACTAGAAACAAAAGACTGCTGACAGCCAAGACATCGTGTACAGTCCGCGTAGCATTTCTTTAGCGATTTTTTTACCCATATTTACGCTCTCTTTGCCTCTCATTTATTGTATGAATCAGCCCCAATCATCTGCCAAGCCAGCGCTCTTCTCGCGCGCTAGTCTGCCTTTTTGGCTGACGGCTTTGGCCATCGTGGCTTGGTCTGCCGCTGCAGCGTGGGTCAACCCTGCGCAGTACGCCGATAATTTGGAGGAATTTAGCTGGTCGCATAGCTTGGAGTTGGGTTACTGGAAGCATCCACCGCTACCCACGTGGTTGATAGCGCTGCCCATTCGGTTGATTGGATTTTCAGTCTACTGGACATATGCTTTGGCCGCTGTCGCCTTCGTTGGGACGGCATATTTCACATGGCGGATCGCGGCGCGCTTGTTTGATGAGCGGGTGGCCGTGTTTGCGGTGCTGCTGATCGGTTTGCACATTGGCTTTTCATGGCGTGCCCAGCTCTATAACCACAACACGGTGTTGATCATGCTCAGTGCTGCCACGGTATGGGCCACCTTGCGTGCGCTGGACTCTGGGCGACTTCTGGTTTGGGTCGGCGTGGGCGTGCTGGCTGGCTTGGCGATGCTGTCTAAATACCAAGCTGTGGTGCCCTTGGTGGGTATTTTGATCGCTATGCAATGGGGCGGTTATTTCAAACAAAAAGGCGTGGTGCGCGGTGTGGCTCTAGCCGGCATGGCCGCACTGCTTGTTTTTACCCCGCATTTGTTGTGGATAGCAGCTGGCAGTGGCTCCACCATTGACAATGCTTTGCACTCTGCAGAGGGGCTGGGTTTCTTCAGACGTATCGCTGGTTTTTTTGCGTTCTGGGTGGTGCAAGTCCGGTTTCACATCCCCATTTTCATTGCCATCGCTTTGCTGGTGTTGTTTAAATCTGATGATGTACGGAACGAGCACAGCCAGCAAGATGGCGCAAATGCAGTCGTAGCAACCAGCTTGACGCAACAAACGCGCGCTTGGATGATAGGTCTGATTGTCTGGCCCTTGGTTTTTGTCAGTCTGTTGGTATTGCTAGGCGGCATGCGCTTGGAGGCGCAATGGGGGCTGCAAACCTTCCAATTTGTGGTGCTTTATCTGGCTTGGAAGTTGTCTAGGGCGTTGCAGCAAAACGATGTCAAGCGCACCATCTGGGTCGTTCTTGCTGCGCAAGTTGTTTTGGCTGGGTTTTTTGCGTGGTCTATTGTGCAGCCGTCATTGGGTATGTGGCGTGGTGTGCGGGAGCGTAATTTTCCGGCACAGATGGTAGCCAAAGACATGATGGGCTATTGGCAGTCTGCCACCCGTTGCTCCTTGAAATACGTGGTCGGACCTTCTTTTGAAGCCGCCGCCGTATCTGCTTACTCGGGCCAACACCCCGCTGTTTTGGAAGATGGCGATTTCCGTAAATCCCCATGGGTGACGCCCGCGCTGCTCGCAAAACATGGCGCGCTGTATTTGGCTTTTGAGGCGGCAGGGCTGCCCTCGGGTTTAGCTACAACCGGTGGGCTGATACTCCCTGCTCGAGAAAACGATTTTCAAGAGAAGCGTACGTTGTTTTGGGGCGTTGTGTTGCCACAAACCCCTTGCCCTAACTAGGCTTAGCTGGTTCTAACTCAGCTTATTACTCTCGATTTCGGCCGTATTGGGTAATGTTTCACCAATCGCGGCTGGCACTTTGACTTTTTTAGGTTCAGGGTGGGCCCATTTCCAAAGTAAATGTGCCACTTCGTCCACGCCTTTTTTCTTCAAGGCCGAGAAAAGCATGACTTGCCCGCCGCCGGCTTGGAGCTTGACAATCGACAGCGCTTTGGCCGCTTCGGTTTTGTTGAGTTTGTCTGACTTGGTCAAAATCACCAAAAACTTCAAACCTTCTTCAATCCGTGGGCGAATCACTTCCAGCAAAATTTCGTCCAACTCGGTGATGCCGTGGCGCGGATCGCACAGCAACACAATGGCTTTAAGGTTTTCACGGGTGACCAAATAATTGGCCATCACACGTTGCCAGCGCAACTTGTCAGCTTTGGGAACAGCCGCGTAGCCATAGCCCGGTAAATCCGCCAAAACCGCATCCATCACGCCATGTTTACCCAAGCTAAAGAGGTTGATGCTTTGGGTGCGTCCTGGCTTTTTAGAGGCAAAAGCCAAGCGGTGTTGGTGCGTCAAAGTGTTGATGCAGGTCGATTTACCCGCATTTGAGCGGCCAACAAAGGCGATTTCAGGCACATCCAGCGGCGGCAAAAACTGTAGTTGCGGCGCAGTGGTTAAAAATTTGGCCGTATGCATCCAGCCCATGGCGATTTTTTGGGCTGCAGCCAGCTCGGCTGCAGGACTCAAAGCAGGCGTTTGCAAAGTATTGGGCGCAAGAGAGGGTGCCGGGCTGGGCACAGAAGTAGAGGGCAACTTAGATGTAGACATGCCCTCTATTAGAACCTAGAACGCTGACTGGGCAATTGAATGATGTTTTTGGTTTGGTTGCGATACCGATTCTTAATCTCAATACCTGATTCTAAAATTTCGTAATTGTGACAATATATTTTTGAATATGCAGAATATTTTTGTATATATATAAATATGCATTCTCTATTTTGCCATACAACTTTACTCTGTCTTTACGTCTTTAAATGATGACATTAAGGTTAAATTAAGATTGGATAGGTACTATAAAAAATTGAGATTAGTTATTTTCTATAAATAATCAATAGTAACAATAATCCATGAAAGTATTAACATCCAAATGAATACAAAAATCAGCACACTATTACTGGCAATATCAACTGTATTCTTATTGACCGCTTGCGGCGGCTCATCAACTACAACAACAGATACAACTACAGCAGCGACGACGACGGCTGCAGCCACTACAGCTACTACAACTACGCCGGCTACATCTACGACGACAACCGTGGATTCTTCCGCAGGTGCATTAGGAAAAATTGTATGGGCTAATAATTGCGCGACATGCCATGGCGCCGATTACGGACAGGGCGGCAATCAAACAAAAGTGATGGCAGCAATTGCCAGCAATAAAGGCGGTATGGGTATATTGAATGGAAAAATCACTGCTGCGGACGCTTACAACCTTGCAGTCTTTGCGTCAAATCCAGCTGCATACTGATGTAATACTAGATTAAGGTTTGTAAATGAAGCTTACAAAATATTAAAAATACTAAATTAGTATTCAAATATGTCGTGGATAGCCCAAAAACTGATAATTCGACGTTACTACAGTAACGGTTCTTTACATATTTCATGGTACCCCTTAAGCAAGGCTTCAGCTTGGGCAAATAAGATTTAAACAAGTCGAAAATCACTGGTTTGATTTTTTTCACCAATACAAGATTGCTATTTTTGTATTGTTGAATCAACAAGGGTCGTTTTCGAAATTAACTTGTTAGAGGATGAATTAAATATTCAAAGCTGACATCAACTTATTATGCTTATAGGGAATTTTGGAATGCGTATTATTGGTAAAAAAAATATAGGTCAAACTAGCGTACTATTAGCAGCACTTATTTCTTCGGCATTATTGCTATCAGCTTGCGGTGCAGGCCCGACAGATCCAGCAACAGGTGCGGCCGGAGCGTCAACAAATTCTGCCGCTACAGATACGGGTGCAACAACTACGAGCACCTCAACAACAGGCACAGCGACAGGCTCAACGACCGGAGGTGCGGGTGCAACGCCAACGCCAACGCCAACGCCAACGCCAACTCCAGGTTCGCCTTCACCTACTCCGACTCCTGGTGCTCCAACTCCGACACCAACGCCTGGTACCCCAACTCCTACTCCTACGCCAACGCCGACACCGACACCTTCTGCTGGTTCGCTAGGAAAAATAGCTTGGTCGAATAACTGTGTTACTTGCCATGGCTCACAAACTAGCAAAGGCGCTAACTCGTCAAATGTGATGACTGCAATCCGGTTGAATACGGGTGGCATGGGCGTTTTGAGTGGTCGAATCTCCGCTACCGATGCTAACAATATTGCGGTATATGCGGCTAACCCAGGTGCTTATTGAGTTAATGCATTTGCTATTAGGTTAATACTCAAAAAAATGACTAAAGGAAAAAACGAGAATGAATAAAATTCTATATTCAATACTGCTCAGTATGTTTGCTTTTGTAGCTTCGCCTGCCATGGCGATCACAAATGGCGAGGCAGCGCCAGCGTTTGAACTGCAAGGAGATGGGGCTGCCGTCAAGTTGTCTAATTACAAGGGTAAATTGATTTATCTTGATTTTTGGGCTTCATGGTGCGGACCTTGCAAGCAATCTTTTCCTTGGCTCAACGAGATGCAGTCAAAGTATGGTGCCAAAGGCTTCCAAGTTGTCGGCGTGAATGTGGACGCTAATACTGAGGATGCAAAAGCGTTCCTGGCCGCTTTACCCGCCAAATTTGCGGTTGCGTACGATGCTAAAGGGCTAACGCCCAAAGCCTATGCGATCAAAGGCATGCCTAGTAGTGTATTGATCGATGCAAGTGGCAAAATTCTTTCTCAACATACTGGTTTTCGAGACGCTGACAAAGCACAACTCGAGCAAGCTATTCAGCAAGCCTTAAATTCAAAGTGAAATTGCTATATATGAAACATTCAATCAAAGTTCTGTTATGCGTGCCTGCTGCGCTGTTTATCTTGACGGGTTGCAGTAATTTAAAACCTGTTGCCGCTTGGGAGAAGGCGGATCTTGCACGTCCCGAAATGACGTTTGAATCAGATGTATTGGATGCAAAGTTTACCGAGCATACCTATTTCAGTCGCGAGGCGGCATCTGGCGGCTCTGGCGTAGGTGGAGGTGGCTGTGGCTGTAACTAATCAATCAATAAAAAAATCAACAAAAATGAGTGCTCAATCAATGAAAAAGTACAAAAGCGGCGCTGCATTGTTGTTAGCTGCTTGCGCTCTGCCGGGCTTGCTTCCCGTAGCACATGCCGAGACTATCCCTGAATATGGAACGGTGAGTGCCAAGCTTTTGTCATATCAGCAAAAACAGCCAGATGGTGATCTAAGCAACAAGTCGACCGTAGTTTCTCCTTCTATCTTTATTTCTGCACCAGTGGCTGGGCAGTGGTTGATTGAAGGCTCCATCACAAATGATAAAGTTTCTGGCGCATCACCCCGTTATCACACGACAGGTGCATCTCATATGTCTGATAACCGTACCGCTGGTGATATTCGCGTTAAACGCTATCTAGATCACGCCACTGTGAGTGTTGGCGCTGCTTACTCGACGGAGCATGATTATCAATCGACAGCTGTGTCTGTATCGGGAACGGTATCTTCTGAAGACAACAATACCACTTGGTCTGGTGGTTTAGGTTTTAACAACGACAAGATTAATCCAGTCAATAAAATTGTTGTCGACGAAAAGAAAACTGGATTTGAAGCGCAAGTAGGCGTGACGCAAGTATTAACGCCTCTAGATATTGTGCAATTGACAGGTACTTATTCCAGCGGAAAAGGGTATTTCTCTGACCCTTATAAGCCATATGACAATCGTCCAAGAGATAAGCAAACGGGAGTGTTGTTGGCTAAGTGGAATCATCACATCAAAGAAATCAATGCGACGACTAAGTTTTCATATCGTTTTTATAATGATACGTATGGCATCCACGCGCATACATTTGGTTTAGAGTTGGTTAAACCATTAGCTGATGGCTGGACAGTTACACCAGCCGTGCGATATTACAGTCAAAATAAAGCCAGTTTTTATTATGACCCACCATTTCCAAATGGCTCAGAACTCACCAAATATTACTCTGCTGATCAGCGTTTAGCCAGTATTGGTGCTATTACTGTGGGTGTTAAGGTGAGTAAACAGCTGACGCCCGAATCGACAGTAGATTTTAAATTAGAGTCGTATCGTCAAAGCACTGGCTTACACCTTGGCTCCTCAGCAAGTACTGGTTTGTCGCCGTTAACTGCAACGATGATTCAAATCGGATACTCGCATCGTTTCTAGTCAATTAAATTTGGCTAAGTAAGTATGGCTCAATTAGCACATCAAGTTAGCTTTAATGCGCTAGGCGGTTTGTGCGAAATTGATTTGATGGGTATTGATGAGCCGAATCGTCTGGTGCAGCTTGCTGTCGCAGAGGTTCGGCGAATCGAACACAAGTATTCTCGCTACATTGACAGCAGTTTAATTGGTCAAATCAATGCAAACGCAGGTGATAAATGGGTCAGTTGCGATGAGGAAACTTGTAGTTTGTTTGACTACGCCACCCATTTGTTTGAAGTGAGCGGTGGATTATTTGACATTACTTCGGGAGTATTGCGTCGCGTTTGGGATTTTCAGCAAGCAAGCATACCAAGCAAAGTTACTTTAGACGCTGTA
>JAYVSU010000030.1:0-15824 GCA_043775055.1 Polaromonas sp. | reverse complement strand
GTGTTTTAGAGGTAAAAATGGCTGTAGCCGGCGTATTTATTGCTTATTTAGCTATAAAAATAATAGTGAATGACGATATATGCCATTGGAATTGCAAGCATAGCGCATCGAATACACTAGAAGCTTAGCTCAAACCCTCTATTTTTGCGGTTTTTCAGAGCATTATTTCAAGATTCACCATTGAGGATTTAGAGCATGAAGTGCGGAATTGTGGGCCTGCCCAACGTCGGAAAATCGACCCTTTTTAACGCCTTGACCAAGGCGGGCATCGCGGCAGAAAACTACCCGTTTTGCACCATCGAGCCGAATGTCGGCATCGTTGAAGTGCCAGACCAGCGCCTGCAAAAACTGGCCGACATCATCACGCCAGAGCGTATCGTCCCCGCCATTGTGGAGTTTGTGGACATTGCGGGTTTGGTCGCAGGTGCCAGCACCGGCGAGGGCTTGGGAAACAAGTTTTTAGAGCACATTCGCCAAACCGACGCCACCATCAATGTGGTGCGTTGTTTTGAGGACGACAACGTCATCCACGTCGCTGGCAAAGTCGACCCGATTGACGACATCGAAGTGATCCAAACCGAGCTGTGCTTGGCCGACTTGACGGCGGTTGAAAAAGCGCTGCACCGCACCACCAAATTGGCCCGTTCAGGCGACAAAGAAGCCATCAAATTGATGGCGATTTTGGAGAAATGCCAAACTGCGTTGAACGACACCAAGCCCGTGCGCACGATTGATTTCAGCAAAGAAGAGCTGCCGCTGTTGAAGCAGTTTTTCCTCATCACTGCCAAACCGGCGATGTTTGTGGCCAACGTGGCTGAAGACGGCTTCAAAAACAACCCCATGCTGGATCGTTTGACCGCTTATGCCGCCGCGCAAAACGCGCCCGTGGTCGCCATCAGCGCCAAAATGGAAGCCGAAATGGCCGAAATGGACGACGAAGACCGCGCGATGTTTTTGGCTGAATTAGGTCAAGAAGAGCCGGGCTTAGACCGTTTGATCCGCGCCGCCTACAAGCTCTTGGGTCTGCAAACCTACTTCACCGCCGGCGTCAAAGAAGTCCGCGCCTGGACCATCCACGTCGGCGACACCGGCCCGCAAGCGGCTGGTGTGATCCACACCGACTTCGAAAAAGGCTACATCCGCGCCCAAACCATCGCGTTTGACGACTTTATCGCCTTCAAAGGCGAACAGGGCGCCAAAGACGCCGGCAAAATGCGGGCGGAGGGCAAAGATTACGTGGTCAAAGATGGCGATGTGATGAACTTCTTGTTCAGCCCTTGATGCCAAGCTGCTCTTGATTTGCCAAAGTAGCCCAAAAACAGCTATAATTTCAGGCTCGGTCGTATAGCTCAGTTGGTTAGAGCGCAGCATTCATAATGCTGAAGTCGGTGGTTCAAATCCACCTACGACCACCAAACACGGTGCTGTGATTTTTTACAGCACCTTCACATTGAAGCCCTTAATTTTCGAATGAGTGTCGAAGCAAGGGCTTTTTTGTTGCCCATTGCTGACATTGACCGAGAATAGTAGGTAAAAATACTTGTACGATGTCTTATGTGTTTGGCGTAAAATCTGCCAAATTCATCCAAAAGAAGCTGCTATGACTACTTTTCAAACGCCCGTTATCACGAGTCTCAAAGCCATCCCCGTTGCTGGCCGCGACAGCATGTTGCTCAACCTGAGCGGCGCACACGGGCCGTATTTCACGCGCAACATTTTGATCTTGACCGACAGCGCTGGCAATACCGGCGTGGGCGAGGTGCCAGGCGGCGAGAAGATTCGGCAAACGTTGGAAGATGCAGCGCCGTTGGTGGTTGGACAGTCGCTTGGGCAAGTGCAAGAGATGTTGCGCAAGGTGCAAAACCAGTTTGCCGACCGCGACAGTGGCGGCCGTGGCCAGCAGACTTTTGATCTACGCACCACCATCCACGCGGTCACGGCGATTGAGTCCGCATTACTGGATTTGCTGGGCCAGCACCTGGGCGTGCCCGTGGCGGCGTTGTTGGGTGAAGGGCAGCAGCGCGATGCGGTGGAAATGCTGGGTTATTTGTTTTATGTGGGTGACCGTGCCAAGACCGACTTACCGTACGACAGCGAACCCGATGCCGACAACAATTGGTCGCGCATACGCCATGAAGTGGCATTGGATGCGCAGGCCATCGTCAGCCAAGCCGAGGCGGCGCGTGAACGCTATGGCTTCAACGACTTCAAACTCAAAGGCGGCGTGTTGCGCGGTGAGGACGAGGTCGAAGCCGTCACCGCCTTGCACGAGCGCTTCCCGCAAGCCCGCGTCACGCTAGACCCTAACGGCGGCTGGCTGCTGAAAGACGCGATCCGCCTGATGCGCGACATGAAAAACGTCGTCGCCTACGCCGAAGACCCCTGCGGTGCAGAAGATGGTTTTTCAGGCCGCGAAGTGATGGCCGAGTTCCGCCGCGCCACGGGGCTGCCGACAGCTACTAATATGATAGCGACAGACTGGCGTCAGCTCACGCACGCGCTCTCCCTGCAATCGGTCGACATTCCGCTGGCTGACCCGCATTTTTGGACCATGGCTGGTTCGGTGCGGGTGGCGCAGACCTGCCGTGATTGGGGGCTGACGTGGGGCTCGCATTCCAACAACCATTTTGACGTGTCGCTGGCGATGTTCACCCACGTCGGTGCGGCAGCGCCAGGCAAAGTGACCGCGATTGACACCCATTGGATTTGGCAAGATGGCCAGCGCCTGACCAAAGAGCCGCTACAAATCAAAGGCGGCATGGTGCAAGTGCCTAAAAAACCGGGTTTGGGAGTGGAGTTGGACATGGCAGAAGTTGAGAAAGCGCACCAACTCTACAAACAGCACGGCCTAGGCTCACGCGACGACGCCAGTGCCATGCAATATCTGATACCGGGTTGGAAGTTCGACCCCAAACGCCCCGTGTTTGTGCGGTAACAGCACTGCGGTAAAATCCAAGTTCTTGCTAGCCGCGTCTGCTGAGTTGACGATGCGGGCTATCTTTCATTCACAGCCTCTGGATAGATACCATGAATTGCTGCATGCAGATTAAAAAAAACCTCCAAAAAACCACCTTTTTTGCTGTAGCTTTCATAGCTGTACAGATAATATTTACGCCGGCTACATCGATTTTCGGCACGCAAGCGCAGGCTCAAACGAGTCGCAATTTTCCCATCAATGCGGTGCGTGGCAACATGACCTTCAAAGCGCCGCCCATGGTGGAGGTGGATGGCAAAAGTGAGCGTTTGGCACCTGGTGCGCGCATCCACAGCCCGCAAAACATGCTGGTGATGAGCGCCGCCATGACCGACCAAGCCGTGGTGGTGAACTACCGCCGTGAAAATATTGGTGGTCAGATCATTGAAGTCTGGATTTTGAACCCCGACGAAGCCGCTGTGAAGCGCGAAAAAGCCAACGCAGGAGCGACGCAATGAGTACGACTACCTTGATTTCACCAGCGAACGCGCCCATTGCAGCAACTCAAGTGCCGACTAAAAAAGTCTTCATCAAAACCTTCGGCTGCCAAATGAACGAGTACGACTCGGACAAAATGGTCGATGTGCTGCACGCTGCGGATGGCTACGTGGCGACACAAAACATGGACGAGGCGGATTTGATTTTGTTCAACACCTGCTCCGTGCGTGAAAAAGCGCAAGAAAAGGTGTTCAGCGACCTAGGCCGCATCAAACACCTGAAGGCCAAGGGCGTCAAAATCGGCGTGGGCGGTTGCGTAGCCAGCCAAGAAGGCGCTGCCATCATCGCCCGTGCCCCGTTTGTTGATGTGGTGTTTGGCCCGCAGACCTTGCACCGCTTGCCTGAGCTGCTAGCAAAAAGAGATTCACTGGCGCGTCCTCAGGTCGATATCAGCTTCCCTGAAATCGAAAAATTCGACCACCTGCCACCCGCTAAAAACAATGGGGCGAGCGCTTTTGTGAGCATCATGGAAGGCTGCTCCAAATATTGCAGCTACTGCGTTGTGCCCTACACGCGAGGTGAAGAAGTGTCCCGCCCGTTTGAAGACGTACTTGTCGAAGTGGCCGGTTTGGCTGACCAAGGTGTCAAAGAGGTCAATCTGCTGGGTCAAAACGTCAACGCCTACCGTGGGAAAATGGGCGATAGTGGTGAGATTGCAGACTTTGCGACCTTGCTGGATTACGTCTCTGAAATCCCCGGCATAGAGCGCATCCGCTACACCACCAGCCACCCGAACGAGTTTTCGCAAAGTTTGATCGATGCCTACGCGCGCCTGCCCAAGCTGGTGAACCACCTGCATTTGCCGGTGCAACACGGCTCCGACCGAATTTTGAGCGCCATGAAGCGCGGCTACACGGCGCTGGAGTACAAAAGCACCATCCGCAAACTGCGGGCGATTCGCCCAGACATGGTGCTGAGCAGCGACTTCATCGTCGGCTTCCCAGGTGAGACCGACGACGATTTCCAGAAAATGATGAAGCTCATCAACGATGTCGGTTTCGATACCTCCTTCAGCTTCATTTACAGCCCGCGCCCCGGCACCCCCGCCGCCGCGCTGCATGACGACACCCCGCACGCCGTCAAGTTGGCGCGTTTGCAGCACCTGCAAGCCACCATAGACGCTAATGTCGTCAAAATCAGCGCCAGCCGCTTGGGCACAGTGCAGCGCGTTTTGGTAGAAGGCCCAGCCCGCAAAACCCCCAACGCCCTGTTCGGCCGCACAGAATGCAACCGCGCTGTGGTGTTTACAGGGCCAGATCGCTTGATTGGCCAGCTGGTAGACATCAAAATCACCGATGCGCCGCAGCGGATGTTGCGTGGGGATGTGGTGACGACGGGGGGGTAATTTTCACATTCAGCGTTTGGTTTTGCACTAAGTTTTAGGTAAAGATGTTGCTGGTGAAGCTATGAACGTTGAAATTTTTGATGATCGGCTAAGTGCCGTGGTGCAAGACGCCAAGCTGACGCGGCTGTGCACTGGCGCTAGTTGGAGCGAGGGGCCAGTGTGGTTGGCGCAAGATGAGTCCGTGCTGTGGAGCGATATTCCCAATAATCGCATACTTCGCTGGTCACAGGCCGATGGCATGACGGTTTGGCGCGATTCAGCTGAATTTGCCAATGGTCACACGCTTGATCTCAATGGTGATTTATTGCATTGCTCGCATGGTTTGCGAGCAATTGTACGTACACCACTGGTAGATGGATTGCTGTTACCTGGCACGGCAGATGGCATGGTGGTTAACAGCTTTCAAAACAAGCGCTTAAATTCCCCCAATGACTTGGTTGTCAAAAGTGATGGCACGATTTGGTTTACAGACCCGCCCTACGGCATATTGAGTAACCACGAGGGGTATCTAGCACCTGCAGAGCAAAACGCAAACCATGTCTTTTGTTTTGACCCTAAAACTAAGACTGTCACCGTTGCAACAGATTGGTTAGACGAACCCAATGGCCTTGCTTTCTCTCCCGACGAGCGACTGTTGTACGTCTCAGACACGTCCGCTGCGCTGGCAAAACCGGGTGGTGGCAACCATCATATTGTCGTTTTTGATGTGCTGCCGGACAACCAAATTAAGAATCCGCGTATCTTTGCACTGATTAGCCCCGGTTTGTCGGATGGGTTTCGCATCGACGCACAGGGGTGGGTTTATACGAGTAGCGAAGACAGTGTGCAGATATACCATAGCGACGGAACGCTGCTTGGGAAAATTTACATACCTGAAAAAGTAGGTAATTTGTGCTTTGGCGGCCTTGAAAAAAATCAATTATTCATAACAGCCAGCACCTCTCTGTATCAAATTGAGTTCAGACATCATCAGTTTTTTGGTAACTTTAGTCGGCATTGACGGTACACATGACATCGCCCCCTGGGCTGCATGGCATGGCCGGCTCATGGTGCTGGCTTGGGCAGTGCTACTGCCTTTAGGCGTGTTATCAGCACGATTTTTCAAAGTTCTACCCCGTCAAAACTGGCCCCATTCGCTCGATGCAAAGTTGTGGTGGCATGCGCATCGTGGTTTGCAATATGCTGGCGTTTTTTTGATGTTATGCGGCATATTTCTTGTTTGGGGGCACGCTAGTCAAACGACATTAGCAGCACAAATTCATGCTGTTTTGGGTTGGGGCGTTGTAGCGCTTGGTGTATTACAAATCTTAGGGGGTCTGGTTCGCGGCAGCAAGGGCGGGCCGACCGATGGCACGCTACGGGGCGACCATTACGACATGTCACGGCATCGGGTGCTTTTCGAACATCTGCATAAAAGCATGGGGTATCTTGCTTTGTGTCTCTCGGTCTTTGTGATTTTGTTCGGCTTAATTGTTGCAGCAGCGCCGCGATGGATGTTTATAACGATTGCAGTTTGGTGGGTGGCCTTGGGTTTTATTTTTATGCGCTTGCAGCGTCAAAATCGCTGCTTTGACACCTATCAAGCCATTTGGGGGCCTGACTTAGCGCACCCAGGAAATCGGATACCGTCTATGGGTTGGGGCATGAAGCGATTTACGGTGGCTACGTTTGCGACGACTTTTGGAAAAAAGAGCAAGAAGGACTAATTTTGTATGGGTAATTTTGGCTTACAGCTCAAAGGTGTTGGTAAACGGTTCGGTGAAGTTCAAGTGGTTCAGTCGCTTGATTTGGATGTCCATCAAGGGGAATTTGTCGTTTTATTAGGTGAGTCTGGCTGCGGCAAGTCCACTACTCTACGTATGATTGCAGGTTTAGAAGAGGTCAGCGAGGGGCAGATTTTCATCAACGGTAGGGATGTTACAGACGTCGCGCCCAAAGCCCGTGATATTGCGATGGTGTTTCAAAACTACGCGCTTTACCCCCACATGGATGTTGCGCAAAATATGAGTTTTGCGCTTGAGCTGTCAGGTGCGTCGAAAGAAGACATCACAAAGCGGGTGAATGAAGCTGCACGTATTTTAAATATCACACACCTTTTAAAACGCAAACCTAAAGAGCTGTCAGGGGGGCAGCGGCAGCGCGTTGCGATTGGGCGCTCCATCGTACGAGAGCCTGCAGTTTTCCTATTCGATGAGCCTTTGTCCAATCTAGATGCAAAGTTGCGCGGGCATATGCGTACAGAATTAGCGTTGCTGCATGAAAGACTTGGTAAAACTACGATTTACGTGACGCATGACCAAGTAGAGGCGATGACACTAGCCTCAAGAATTGTGATTTTCGACAAAGGCCGCATTCAACAAGTAGGCACACCCGCTGAGGTATTTAACCAGCCTGCCAATTTGTTTGTAGCTGCGTTTATTGGCATGCCCAGCATGAATTTGCTTGAAGGGACATTGGTTAATCGCGATGGGAATCACTTTTTCAATGGTGATGGTTTTGCCTTGCCGCTGCCGACTACTTTAAATTCTGTAAGTGCGGGCTCGAGTAATTTTGTGGCTGGCATACGTCCGCAATCACTTCGTCTGATGGATGGCGATGGTGAATTGAGTTTGCAAGTCGATTTCGTCGAATATTTAGGCACAGAATCTGTTTTGGTAGGCAGTTTGCCGGGCGGTGATGGCAAAAGAATCACCGCTGTCGTGCCGGGTCACCGTACAGACCTGTTGCGTCAAACGGTGGCTTTAACTGTGGATGCTGCCGCTGTGCATTGGTTTGATAAAAGTACGGGTAATCGTGTGTAAGTTTTTTCTGTTGTTAAATTTATAGGAGCGAGACATGAAAAGAAGAACGTTGATTCAATCTGCAGGCGGTAGTGCGATAGGTTTATTGGGTGCTGGCTTGCCTATGATTGGGCGCACGCAAGACCGGTTTGCAAAATACAAAGGGCAAACGGTAGTCATGAGCATTCCAGCTCATCCACATTACGACGCCATGGCTAAGCTTTTGCCAGAATTCACTAAGTTGACAGGCATCAAAGTGGAAACCGATCGTCTTGCTGTCCCTCGCATGAAAGACAAACAGCTGTTGGAAATGGCAAAACCCAGTGGTGACTATGATTTGGTTTGCTATGTGGTGATGTGGAAAGGTGAATACGTTAAGAAAAACCTGATTCGTGAATTGGATCCGTTCTTCAAAAACGCAGCTTTGGTAGACCCTAATTACGACTTTAAAGATGTGGTGCCCAAGTATGTTGAGAACATTGGTTTGGTGGGTGGCCCCAAAGGTTATCTTGCAGGCCCTGGCGCTAAGCTGTACGGCATGCCCTATGGTGCAGAAACGTCGATCTTGGCTTACCGACGCGATGTGTTTTCAAAACTCAATTTGAAAGCGCCAGACACCTATGCTGAGATGGAGCGATTACTGCCCATTTTGAAAGACAAAGCAGGCATGGGAGCGTTGACGTCGCGTGGTCAGGCCGGGCATCAATGTGTACACGCATGGTTACTGCACTTAAATCCGTTAGGGGGCAAAATATTTGACGACAAATGGAAACCAGTTTTCAACAACGACGTTGGTGTTAAAGCGCTCAAAACCTTGAAGCTAATTTCTGACACAGGACCAGTTGGTATTCCTGGTTATGGGCAAGGCGAGATGATTACTTCGTTTTTGCAGGGACAATCTGCCATGTATTTGGATTCGTCACTCATTTTTGGACAAGTCAATGACCCGACAAAGTCAAAAATTGCTGGCCAGGTGAGCTATGTCGTACATCCTAAAGGGTCGCGCTATTCTTCTCAATCGGGTGGCTTGGGCTTGGCTATTCCTAAAAACGCAAAAAATGCAGACGCAGCTTTCTTGTTGATGCAATGGTTGACCTCTAAAGCGCAAGACAAAGCGGTTTGCAAAATCGGTGGTGTACCGACCCGAAACTCAACGATGGCTGACCAAGATATGGTGCGCCAGTATCCAGAATACATCACACTGTTGCAGCAGTTGAACTATTCAGACCCAGATTGGCGCCCCATTATTGCCGAGTGGGATGAAATCAACATCCAAGCATTAGGCGTGGTGGTGTCTGAAGCTTTGACGGGAAAGAAAACACCTGAAGATGCGCTCAACGGCATCGTGCCCAAGGTGACAGACATCATGAAGCGGGGCGGCTACATCAAGTCGTAATTTCTAGTTTATAGCTTGATATAGGAGTCTCCATGCGCACACCCAGTTGGGTTCCTTGGGTATATTTGGGGCCAGCCGTTGCTGTCATGGCTGTGGCCTGTCTGTACCCTTTGCTTTCAGCCTTGCAGCTGGGTTTTTATGACTGGAGCATGGGCACACCTTGGGGCGAAGCAAGATGGGTGGGGCTGGAGGCTTTTATATCTGCTTTTAAAGACGAGGCGGTTTGGCGGTCGTTATGGACGACGTTGATTTTCGCCTTTGTTTGTGTTGTGGCTGAGATGACGTTAGGCATTGCCCTGGCCCTAGCTTTGGAGGGCGATGTGCGCGGCATGGCTTTTTTTCGTACCTTGTTTATTTTGCCCATGATGATTGCCCCTATCGCCGTCGGCTTGACGTGGCGCTATTTGTTTGATGCTCAATTTGGATTGTTGAACGCTATTTTGGCAGCTTTTGGTGCTGCGCCTGTGGGGTGGTTGGCGCAAGAGCACACGGCTTTCATAGCCATTGTGATTGCAGATATTTGGCAATGGACGCCTTTTGTCTTTATCATGATGATTGCTGCGTTGGCTAATGTGGACGGTGCCGTCATAGAGGCTGCGCGTATCGATGGTGCAAGTTGGTGGCAAACGACCTTTCGGGTCAAGCTGCCCATGATTATGAATGTGATTGTCATCACCTTGTTAATGCGATTGATCGATGCTTTCAGGGTGCTAGAGGTTATTTATATTTTGACATTTGGTGGCCCTGGAGACAGCACTGAAATCTTGTCGTTGCATATTTACAAAACAGCTTTTGTAGGGCAACGCCTTGGCAGTGCTGCTGCTATTTCAGTATTGCTGCTCATCGTCGTAGCGGCACTTTCGTGGTTTGCTTTGCGGCTTTCAAACCCCTTGTCTGAAGAGGAGCGCAAATGAAACGCGCCCCACTTGTTGTCACAGCGCACTACGGCGCATTGATTTTTTTGTCGATTGCTTGCGTTGCACCTATTATTTTGATGTTTGCAACTTCTTTGAAGCTGCAAACGCAAATATTCAATAGCGGCATTAACTTCATTTTCACACCTACTTTAGAAAATTACCGCGAGGTGCTAGGGGAAGGTAGTTTCACGCGCTATTTGACCAACAGTTTGATCGTCGGCGTCATCTCGACCATCATCACATTGGTTTTAGGTTGCATGGCCGCGTATGGTTTGGCCAGGTTCAACTTTGCAGGCCGTAAAACGATTGCTTACGCCACGTTATTGCTACGAACTGTGCCTTTTGCTGTGTTAGCCGTGCCTGTCTTCATGATTTGGAGTCAAGCTGGGTTGATTAACTCACTGGCAGGTTTGATTCTGCTGTACGTAGCCGTCAATTTGCCATTTACTATTTGGTTGCTGTATGGCTTCATATTGCAAGTGCCCAAAGAGTTGGAAGAGGCCGCCGCGATTGATGGGTGCGGACCGATTCAAGTCTTTTACAAAGTGGTTTTACCGCTCATCAAGCCTGGCATAGCCGCAGCCTCGATTTTTACCTTCAGAATTGCTTGGAATGAATTCATTTTGGCGCTGGTTTTAACCGACAGGGCCACGCGCACACTACCAGTTGCCGCATCTTTGTACATTACGGATATTGGCGTAGATTGGGGGAAAATCATGGCGCTAGGCAGTTTGATAGCCATTCCCCCATTGATTTTCACATTCATTGCAGCCAAACAAATCATCACAGGGTTGACGGCTGGCGCGGTAAAAGGATAATTTGGCAGTACAATTTGCTATGTAATTAATAGCAATATAACAAATAAATGCGCCGGCTACAGCCAAAAAAGACTTTATAGCGAACTCAAAATGGCATTTTTGGCATCCCTTTCATACCACCCAGTTTTTTCATCATCTTCATCATCCCACCGCCGCTCATTTTCTTCATCATGCCCTGCATTTGCTCAAACTCGTTGAGCATGCGGTTGACTTCTTGGACGTGGACGCCAGCGCCATTGGCGATGCGGCGTTTTCGGGTGGCTTTGATGAGGTCGGGCTTGCGGCGCTCCAGCGGGGTCATGCTCAAAATGATGCCTTCTTTGCGGCGCATGTCTTTTTCGGCTTTACCCATGTCAACTTGACCGGCTTTGGCGGCCATCTGTGCGGGGAGCTTTTCCATCATGCTGGCCAAGCCGCCCATTTGCTTCATTTGCTGGAGCTGGCTCAAGAAGTCGTTCAGATCGAACCCCTTGCCGCTTTTGACTTTTTCAGCCAGTTTTTGCGCAGCAGCGACGTCAACGCCAGAGGTGACTTGCTCCACCAGCGCCAAAATGTCGCCCATGCCCAGCACGCGGCCGGCGTGACGTTCAGCGTCAAATATCTCTAAACCGTCGAGTTTTTCAGACGTACCGGCAAATTTGATGGGTGCACCGGTGATGTGCCGCACTGACAGCGCCGCGCCGCCGCGTGAGTCGCCATCCAGCTTGGTCAAGATGATGCCGGTCAGCGGTAGCGCGTCTTTGAAGGCTTTGGCAGTATTGATGGCATCTTGACCCTGCATGGCGTCGACCACAAACAGCGTTTCAATCGGGTTCAGCACCGCGTGGAGTTCGCGGATTTCGTTCATCAGCACTTCGTCAATACCCAAACGGCCAGCGGTGTCGACCAAGAGCACGTCGAAATGGTGCTTTTTGGCGTAATCGAGGGCGGCAAAGGCGATGTCGCGTGGTTTTTGGTCGGATGAGCTTGGGAACCACTCGGCGCCGGCTTGGGCAGTCACGGTCTTGAGCTGTTCGATGGCAGCTGGGCGGTAAACGTCGCCTGAAACCGTTAATACCTTCTTTTTGCGCTTTTCAATCAGGTGTTTGGCCAGTTTGGCTGTGGTGGTGGTTTTACCCGCACCTTGCAAGCCAGCCATCAAAATCACGGCTGGCGGCTGGGCGGCGAGGTTTAGTTCGCTCACTGTGGTGCTGCCAATGTCGTTGCCCGCCATGGTGGCGACCAGTTCGCGGTTCACCACCGCGACCAAGGCCTGACCGGGGGTGAGCGAGCCGACCACGTCTTGGCCCATGGCTTTTTCTTTGACCCGGGCGATGAAGTCGCGCACCACCGGTAGCGCAACGTCGGCCTCTAACAACGCCAAACGAACCTCGCGCAGCATGTCTTGCACGTTGGACTCGGTCATGCGGGCTTGGCCGCGCATTTGTTTAACTAAGAGCGAGAGTTTGTCGGTAAGTGCGGATGCCATGGATACTTAATATAGGTAAATGTCGTGAGGGTCGTATAAACTGTAGGGATGATTTTAGCCAATGCTGCCAGCTTTGCCAGTTTAACCCTCCCAAGCCTGTTGCTGGGTGTGGGTGCGGCTTTGGCGTATGCCGTGCCATCGACCGTGTCATCGCGCTTGGACGCGGCAGCGACACGTTGGTTGCTGTGGTGCGCTTGGGGCTTGCATGGCTGTGCGGTGTTGTGGAGTTTGCTGGGGGATACACCTCGTTTTGGCTTTGCGCCAGCACTGTCCATCACCGCGTGGCTGGTGTTGACGGTTTATGCGATTGAGAGTCACATGTACCCCAAGCTGCAAGCGGTCTGGGCTTTTGCAGGCTTGGGAGCAGCTGCTGTGTTGCTGGCTTTGGTGTTCCCAGGGCAGGCGTTACAAAGCGCAACTTCGCCGTGGCTGCCGCTGCATTGGGCGCTGGGCTTGGCCTCCTATGGTTTGTTTGCCGCTGCCGTGGTGCATGCGTGGCTGATGATGCGGGCCGAGTCGCAAATGCGTTTGTCGCCGGGCGCAACCAGCAAATCATCCAGCGGTTTGCCATTGTTGACGCTGGAGCGGTTGACGTTTCGCTTCGTTGTGGCGGGTTTTGTGCTGTTAACAGCGACTTTATTGGCTGGTTGGTTGTTCAGTGAGTCACTCTATGGCTTGGGCAAAGCGTGGAAGTGGGACCACAAAACCATTTTCTCGGTGCTGGCATGGGTTGCTTTTGCAGTTTTGTTAATTGGTCGTGCAAAATTTGGCTGGCGTGGCCGCACCGCTGTGCGGGTGTTGTATGTCGGCTCAGGCTTGCTCTTATTAGCGTACGTGGGTTCGCGCTTCGTTTTAGAAGTAATTTTGGGGCGCGCGGTATGAAGTACCTGCTCGTACTCGTGGTTGTTTTTGTGGCGGTTTGGATGTGGCGCAACAACCGCGCGGTTGACCAACAAAGCCGGCAAGAAGATAAAAAGCGGGAAACTGAGCGCACATCTACGCAGCAAACCATGGTCGCCTGCGCCCATTGCGGCGTGCATTTGCCACAAATTGAAGCTATGGCCGCGCCGGGTCAAGATGCAACACATCAGAACTGGTTTTGCTGCGTCGAGCACCGCCAGCTGGGTATGAAAGCTAGCTAGGCCATGTGGCAAGACGGCTGGTACCGGTTTGCGCGACGTCTAGATTCTCCTAATTTTGGCGAGCGACCTGTTGGCGCGGTGGTTGACATGATCGTCATCCACTCCATCAGCCTGCCGCCGGGTCAATTTGGTGGTGACGAGGTGCAGCAGTTGTTTTGCAACACCTTGGATTGGGATGCGCACCCGTATTTCGACACCATTCGCGGCGCCGAGGTGTCGTCGCACTTTTACATTCGTCGCAACGGTGAGTTGTGGCAGTTTGTGAGTTGCTTGGATCGCGCTTGGCATGCGGGTCGTTCAAGCTATCAAGGTCGTGATAACTGCAATGACTATTCCATTGGTATTGAATTAGAAGGCTTGGAAGGCGACACTTTTGAAGCCGCGCAGTACGACAGCTTGATTAGCTTGTGTGCTGCACTGCAGCAAGTGCATCCAATCGCCCATGTAGTGGGGCATGAGCACATTGCACCGGGTCGAAAGGCAGATCCGGGCGCGGGCTTTGAGTGGTCACAAGTCCTGCGCGCATTGGGTCATCTGGGTCCAGTGCTATCAAATAAAAAAGTCTAAAAAATAGGTGAAAAGTACCCAATAAAGCACTTACCTTTTTGCTTTTTTGATGTAAACTGAAAACTTCGAACACACTACCGGTAGTGGTTTGTGTCGAACAAAGACCCCAGATATAGCGTTTCATCAGATTATTTAGACGGTCAGCCAGCCGCATCTGAAGCAACGCATTAAAACAATTCGCACCCATCGAGACAGAGGAGTTATTCCGCATGCAACAAGCAACAACCGTCGCTAGCAGCCAGCCCGCTAGCCAATCAACCACCCACTCCACGGCCATGCCGGCTGAAGCGCGGGCTGATCGTGCAGACACCAGCGCTAATCAAACGCTAGACCATTACCAAATCATCCGCCGCAATGGTGCGGTGGTGCCGTTTGAGCCGAGCAAAATTGCAGTCGCTGTGATGAAAGCCTTTTTGGCTGTGCATGGCACGCAAGGTGCTGCATCGGCCAGCGTGCGCGACACTGTCGACGGTTTAACGCAAGCCGTGATCCGCGCTTTGATGCGCTCACGTCCAGGTGGCGGCACGTTTCATATTGAAGACGTGCAAGACCAGGTCGAACTGGGTTTGATGCGTGGTAGTCACCATGAAGTGGCGCGTGCTTATGTGTTGTACCGCGAAAAGCGTACCCAAGAGCGTGCCAAAGTGGTGGCCGAGGCCGCGCCGCCAGCGCCTGTTTTGCATGTTATGGACGGCGGCCAGCGCGTCGTCTTGGATATGCACAAGCTCAATGGTTTGATTGAGTCGGCCTGCGCGGGTTTGGGCAAAGATGTGCAAGCCGCGCCTATTTTGGCCGAAACATTGCGCAATTTGTACGATGGTGTGCCGATTGACGAGGTGTACAAAGCCTCCATCATGGCAACGCGGACCTTGATTGAGAGCGAGCCAGATTACACCTACGTCACCGCACGCTTGCTCTTGCACACGATCCGCCGTGAAGTGCTGGGTGGCGAAGTGCCACACGAAGACATGACCGTGCGTTATGCCGAGTACTTCCCGCAATTCATCAAAAAAGGCGTGGACAACGAGTTGCTGGATGAGAAGCTCTTGGAGTTTGACTTGGCGCGTCTGGGTGCTGCCCTGAAGCCTGAGCAAGATTTGAAGTTTGATTATTTGGGTCTGCAAACCCTGTATGACCGCTACTTTTTACACGTCCGCAAAACCCGTATTGAATTGCCGCAAGCGTTTTTCATGCGTGTAGCCATGGGCTTGGCGCTGCAAGAGGCTGACCGTGAAGCGCGGGCGATTGAGTTTTATAACGTGTTGTCGTCGTTTGACTTCATGTCCAGCACGCCTACGCTGTTCAACAGCGGCACACGTCGCTCACAACTCTCGTCTTGCTATTTGTCAACCGTGCCTGATGATTTGGACGGCATTTACGAATTGATCAAAGAAAATGCTTTGTTGTCTAAATTTGCCGGCGGTTTGGGCAACGACTGGACGCGTGTGCGCGCTTTGGGTGCCCATATCAAAGGTACCAATGGCGAATCACAAGGTGTGGTGCCCTTCCTGAAGGTGGTGAATGACACGGCAGTCGCCGTGAATCAAGGCGGCAAACGCAAAGGTGCGGTCTGTACTTACCTTGAGACATGGCATTTGGACATGGAAGAGTTCTTGGAACTGCGTAAAAACACCGGCGATGACCGCCGCCGTACGCACGACATGAACACGGCCAACTGGATTCCTGACTTGTTCATGCGCCGCGTGATGGAAAAAGGCGAGTGGACTTTGTTCTCTCCTAACAATGTGCCTGATTTGCATGACAAATATGGCCGCGACTTCGAAAAAGCCTACGTGGCCTACGAGGCTAAGGCCGCACGTGGCGAGATTTCTCCGTCCAAAACCGTGCAAGCGGCGGACATGTGGCGCAAGATGCTGACCATGTTGTTTGAAACCGGTCATCCTTGGATCACCTTCAAA
>JAYVSU010000029.1:0-18920 GCA_043775055.1 Polaromonas sp. | reverse complement strand
TCATGAGCGTTTGTATGTCAGTTAAGACATAGTTCCGAAGAACTTGGCAATCGCCTTCAAACGCCCACGCTTATCGGCTGTATATTTTTAATGATCTTTGCTAATCTCTTAGCAAGCTTGCTGTAATCAGCTGAGCCTTGAATTATAGCATGTTTTTAACTACTCTACAATTTATTTTCTCTCTCTAAACTCTAAGACCGTATGGTTGTTAGTATTTAGCAGAGCCTCGAATTATATACCGAATTTTTACCTTCAGTCAACAAATTCGAAGTTTTTCAAAATTGTTTTCAGATTACTCTGATCTGCATATAAGCAGCTTGTTTCCTTGGAAACTTCGCCGGTCTTACTTAGCAGGGTCTGCAATCATAGCACGGGTTTACACCAATAGAAAACTATTTTGGAAAAGAATCATCTTCCCCACCGTATTCCCGTTCTAACGCCATATTTAGACCTCAATAGGCAAGCTGCGATAGCGCTTCATGGTGAGTGCAAACAGCGCATTCCCTAGCGCTGGCGCTAGGGGTGGCACACCTGGCTCGCCTACGCCTGCTGGCGCACGCAAGCTAGGCACGATATGCACCTCCACCAGTGGAGATTGCGCCATTTTCACCATGGGGTAGTTAGAAAAGCTGGTTTGCTGCACCACGCCATCCACAATATCAATCTTCCCGTACAGTGCTGCCGTCAATGCAAATACTACCGCGCTTTGCAACTGCTGTTTGACGGTGTCTGGGTTGACCACTGTGCCGCAATCAATCGCACACACCACACGGTGCACCCTTGGCTTGCCATCTTCTAAAGAGACTTCGGCCACCTCTGCCACGATAGAGCCAAACGACTCATGCAAAGCCACACCGCGTGCGCGCCCTGCGGGCAAAGCACTGCCCCAATTGGCCTTAGCAGCCGCCAAGTCCAGCACCGCTAGATAGCGGGGTGCTGCCTTGAGCAACTGCCGCCTGAACGCCACCGGGTCTTGCTTGGCGTTGTGCGCCAATTCGTCGATAAAGCTCTCTGAAAAGAACGCATTGTGTGAATGCCCTACTGAGCGCCAAAAGCCCACAGGCACATTATTACGTGTTGCCACATGCGCCATATGTTGATTTGACACGCCATACGGCAAGTCAAACAAACCCTCCGCCGTGGTCTTATCGGGCGTATCGATCGGGCCAGACAGCGCTGGCAAGCCACGCGCCATCCAGCGCGGGGTAATCGCATCGCCAGCAGATTTGATACTTATGGTGGTGACTGCACCCTTATCGTCCACCACAGCACGCAACTTCGCCACATGCATGGGGCGGTAGAAGTCGTGCGTGGTGTCCTCCTCACGCGGCCACACCAGTTGCACGGGGCGGCCGCCACAGTCCATCGCCACGCGCACCGCTTGGGCGACAAAATCAACCTCCAAGCGCCGCCCAAAGCCACCGCCCAGCAGCGTGACATGCAAAGTCACGTTGTCCAAAGGCACGCCCGCCACCTGTGCCGCAATGGCGCGGCACATTTGTGGCACCTGCGTGGGCACCCAAAGTTCGACCTTGCCGTCTGCCACGCGCGCGGTGCAATTCATCGGCTCCATCGTTGCGTGGGCTAAATAGGGCGCGCTGTAAGTGCTTTCTACAACAACTGTTTTAGCCGCGCTGTCAAACGCTGCCAGCCCAGTTCCATGTTCATAAAACGTAAAACCAGCCGTTTTCGGGTCTTCCACCGTGTCTAACAGCTTCTTTTGAATCGCCGCCGAGCTCAAACCACCGCCCGGGCGCTGCTGCCATGTCACATCCACTGCTTGTGCACCTTGCTTGGCGTGCCAAGAGGTTTTACCCACCACCGCAAACCCCGCTGTACCGCCGGCATAGCCCGGCAACAACACCAAGCGCTCTACGCCCGGCATCGCCAAGGCGGCGTTTGATTGGAGCGTCCCCGTCTCGCCCCCCAGCATTGGGCACATGCGCACGCTGGCAAACACCATATTTGGCAGCCGCACATCCATGCCAAACTGCGCCGTACCGTTGACCTTGCCCGGAATATCCGTGCGCGGCGTGCTTTTACCAATCAATTGCCAACTGCCGCGCGGCTTCAAAACCACCTCGCCCGGCGGCGTGGACGCCGCAAACTTGGCAAACGCTCCATACGGCGCAGATTTGCCCGAAGCGTGCGACACCACACCGTCTTTCACCACCAATTCATTCACCGGCAGCTTCCAAGCCAACGACGCAGCGCCCAAAAGCGAACCCCGCGCCGTGGCAGCCGCCATGCGCAGCGGCTCCCACAAGTCGGACACGCTAGATGAAGCGCCAGTCATGTTGATGCCCAGTTCACGCCCTATTTTGGCAAGCATCCAATGAGCAAGCTTGATTTTTTTTGGTTTTGTGTCGCCCTCAGACTCCAGCGGGTGAAACCCCAGTGCATCCTTGAACAAGGCCACATTCCCGTAAATTTTGTCCGCCCCCGCCTGTTCCAGCCGCACGGCGCTCAAAGGTACATCTAGCTCTTCGGCCACCAGCATCGCCAGCGCGGTATGCACGCCCTGCCCCATCTCGCTACGCGGCATCGCCAAAACGACTGCGCCATCAGCGGCGATTTTGATCCAGCCGTTCAAAGCCACATCACCCTGCGTTGGCAACATCAAATCCTTGCCCCCCAGCCGAGAACGTGCCGGCATCACGCCCCAGCCGACGATTAACGCACCCGTTGCGCCCAAAGCGCTCAAAATCCATGTCCGGCCCTTCATTTGGACACTCCTGCAGCGGCATGAATCGCTGCCCTCACCCGCTGATACGTCCCGCAGCGGCAAATATTGCTCATCGCCTCGTCAATTTGGGCATCGGTCGGTTTGGGCGTCTTCTCCAGCAAGGCCGCAGCCGCCATCAGCATCCCGCTTTGGCAATAGCCGCACTGCGGCACCTGCTCCGCAATCCACGCCAATTGCAGCGCATGCGGTTTGTCGGCGGTGCCGAGCGACTCAATCGTCCTGATCTGCTTGCCCACCACGGTAGACACTGGCGTCACGCAAGACCGCACCGCCTGCCCGTCCACCCGCACCGTGCAAGCCCCGCAAGCAGCCACACCGCAGCTGAACTTGGTCCCCGTCAGGTTAAACACATCCCGCAGCGCCCACAAAAGCGGCATAGACGGATCCATATCCGCCGTCATCGCCTTACCGTTGATTTGAAGTTCCATAGTCACCCTCTGCCATTCGCTGAATTGCGTAAAAACACACTATATCTGCAAAGCCCAGCGCCTGCTGTCGCGCTGCAAGACTTTCAGACTTGAATGGAAGCCAGCAACTTGCTATATATTTAATAGCAATTAAAGCAACAAATACGCTGGCTACAGCCAAAAATAGGCTTATTTTAGCGTTTTAGTTAATTTTTTGACATTAAAAACTGTATATTTATACAGTAAAATGCATTTTAATTACTTACAAGCACTCAATGCGCACTTGCATAAAAACAATTTGTAGATACAATTAACTATGCTCACATGGGACGAAGCCAAGCGAGAGTCAAACATCAAGAACCACAAACTTGACTTCGCCGGATGCGATGCAATTTGGGATCACTTTACCGTGACGAGGGAGGACAAACGACAAGACTACGGCGAAGAGCGCTTGGTCTGCTTTGGCCGCCTCGGAACGCAAGTGGTTGTGATGGTCTACACCGAACGCCCAGCTGGGCCACACGTCATTTCACTGCGAAAGGCAGAAAAACATGAAACTCGCTACTACAGCCAAGTTACCAAAGAAAACCACCTCTAAACTGGTCGATCTTGACAACCCACCATGGACGGAAGACATGCTGGGCGCACCCATTCTCAAACGCGGTCGCGGGCCGCAAATTGCACCCGTCAAAGTGCTGACTTCTATCCGCCTAGACACCGATGTGCTGGCATTTTTCAAATCTCTAGGCAGCGGCTACCAGTCCCGCATCAATGAAACCCTGCGTAAAGAGCTTGAGCGGAGTTTGGGAGAAAGTCCACCAACCGCGTTGCAACGAAGTGTTGGTTTTTGAGCTGACTCCTGTATACTATAAATTTCATAGCTGCACAGTCAATAAATACGCTGACTACAGCCAAAAAAACCCTAATTTCCAGCTCTTTCTCCAACTCCAGCGCCCTTCTACACCAGCCCCACCCCACACAATCAAGGACAATCTAGGGTTTACGAGGATGATGACTTCATCACCCGACATGGGATTTAGGACGATTTTTACTGATGGCTTTGATTACTTTGATTGATGCGCAGCTGGCTTTTGGCCATGTGGCGCTGCTGGACCACACTGACTTTTCGCTGGAGCTGGGTGAGCGCGTGGGCATTATTGGGCGCAACGGGGCGGGTAAGTCGTCGATGTTGAAGATTTTGGCGGGTTTTGAGAAGGTGGACGACGGCACTTTGCAGCTGCAAAACAACCTGCGCATGGCGTATGTGTCGCAAGAGCCAGATTTAGACCAAACCGCTACTATTTTTGAAGCAGTGAAGGCAGGTATTGCGCCGGTTATCGCCTTGATGGACGAGTACATGACGGGTTTAGGCGATTTGGACGCCCTGCAAAGCCAGATCGAGGCCGTAGACGGCTGGAACTGGGAACAGCGCGTGACCGAGACGCTGCAGCGCCTGCATTTGGATGGCGATGCGATTATCGGCACGCTGTCTGGCGGAAACAAGAAGCGCGTGGCTTTGGCGCAGGGCTTGGTGTCGCAGCCTGATGTGCTGCTGCTAGACGAGCCGACCAACCATTTGGATTTGGACTCGATTGAGTGGCTGGAGGACTTGCTGATTGCCTTCAAAGGCAGCGTCATCACCATCACCCATGACCGCAGCTTTTTGAACCGCGTGGCGACCCGTATTGTGGACCTAGACCGTGGCAAGCTGCTGTCTTACCCGGGCAATTTTGAGCAGTATTTGCTACAAAAAGAAGAACAGTTGGCGCAAGAAGCCGTCATCAACGCGCGCGCCGACAAACTTTTGGCGCAAGAAGAGGTGTGGATCCGCAAAGGCGTAGAAGCCCGCCGCACCCGCGCCACCGCCCGCATCAACCGCTTGGGCGAGCTGCGCGACAACCGTGCCGCCCGCCGCGACGTGGTTGGCAGCGTGAAAATGGACGTAGCCAGCGCCCAAAGCAGCGGCAAAATTGTGGCGGAGCTTGAAAACGTCAGCAAATCATTCAACACGCTGGATGCAGATGGCAACATCGTCAGCACCAAAGTGATTGTCAAAAACTTCACTGGCACGATTTTACGTGGCGACAAGATTGGCCTACTCGGCCCCAACGGCGCAGGCAAAACCACGCTCTTGAAGCTGATTTTGGGCGATTTGCAGGCCGACAGCGGCAAAATCAAACAAGGTACCAAGCTGGACGTGGCGTATTTTGACCAAATGCGCAACAATTTGGACTTGGACGCGACGCTGGAAGACTTCATCAGCCCCGGCAGTGAGTGGATTGAGATTGGCGACCAGAAAAAGCACGTTAAAAGCTACTTAAGCGACTTTCTGTTCAGCCCCGAACGCGCCCGCTCCCCCGTGCGCAGCCTGAGCGGCGGCGAGCGCAACCGCTTGCTGCTGGCCCGCCTCTACGCCCGCCCCGCCAACGTGCTGGTGCTGGACGAGCCGACGAATGACTTGGACATCGACACCCTGGAGCTGCTGGAAGATTTGCTGCAAAGCTTTGAAGGCACGGTGTTTTTGGTCAGTCATGACCGGACGTTCTTAGACAACGTCGTCACCAGCACCATTGCCTACGAGGGCGACGGTGCGTGGCGCGAGTACGAAGGCGGCGTGCAGGATTGGCTGGTGCAAAGCAAGCGCGCCAAGGAGATTGCAGCCAAAAATGCCACTTTAGAGGCCAAAAAAGCACTCCAGCCGGCAAATAATAAGGCTAAGCAGCTATTAAATAGTGAGCACTCAGAGCAAATCAACGTCTTCAACGCGCCTGCCACGGGTGCCAACTCGTCCACAGGCGCGCTGAAAAACCTCACCAAAGCCCGCAAACTGAGCTTCAAAGAGCAGCGCGATTTGGACGAATTGCCCAAGAAAATCGAAACTTTGGAGGCTGAGCAAGCTGAAATTCGTGCCAAGTTAGCCGATGGCAGCTTGTACAGCAGCGACAACGCCCAAGCCCTGCAACTGGCGCAGCGCGATGCCGCGATTGACGAGCTGCTGCTGGCAGCGATGGAGCGCTGGGAAGAGCTGAGCTGAAGCACGTGTCCGTTCAGCCTGAAGCTTGTTTAGAATAAGCCTTCAAGAATGTGACAAACAACACGCTACGGA
Organism: Polaromonas sp.; assembly: GCA_043775055.1. Classification (GTDB taxonomy): domain Bacteria; phylum Pseudomonadota; class Gammaproteobacteria; order Burkholderiales; family Burkholderiaceae_C; genus Aalborgiella. Next base: position 12,661 of record JAYVSU010000029.1, on the reverse strand, counting down.
CGCGCTTTGACCGCTACAACGCACTTACACAGCCTCAGCCACCCCAAATACCGCCCAGACATTGATGGTCTGCGGGCGGTGGCGGTGCTCAGTGTGCTGGCGTTTCATGCCTTTCCCGACTGGGTACCTGCTGGCTTCATGGGTGTGGACATCTTTTTTGTCATTTCTGGCTATTTGATCAGCAGCATCATTTTTGAGAATTTAGACCACGGCAGCTTCAGTTTTGGGACGTTTTACGGGCGGCGCGTCAAACGCATCTTTCCAGCACTTGCGGTGGTTTTGCTCAGCGTGTTGGTCTTTGGCTGGTTTGGACTATTGGCAGACGAGTTCAAGCAGCTGGGCAAACATGCCGCTGCGGGCGCTGGCTTTGTGTCCAATTTCTTCTTTTGGCAAGAATCTGGCTATTTTGACAATGCGGCAGAGACCAAGCCGCTGCTGCACCTGTGGTCGCTCGCTATTGAGGAGCAGTTTTACATCTTCTGGCCGCTGGTGGTGTGGCTGACTTGGAAGCGAAATTGGAAGGGAAAGGCAGTCTTTTTAACGGCGTGCATCGGCATCTTGGCGGCGTCTTTCGCCATCAACCTCTACATGGTGCGCTTATCGCCTACCGCTACTTTTTACTCCCCCGCACCGCGTACGTGGGAGTTGCTCGTAGGCGTACTGCTGGCTTACCTGCGTGCGCGCCCTTTGGCTTGGCAACCTACGGAGCGGCAGCTCCATGTCGCCTCAACACTGGGTTTGCTGCTTCTGGCCGTGGGGTTTTACAAAATCGACAAAAACCGCCCCTACCCCAGCACTTGGACCTTGCTACCCGAGTTGGGCGCTTTTTGCCTGATATTTGCAGGCCCAGCGGCTTGGTTTAACCGGCTGTTTTTGTCCAATAAGCTGATGGTATGGGTCGGTTTGATCAGCTTTCCGCTGTATTTATGGCACTGGCCGCTGTTGTCTTTGGCGCATATTGTGGAGTCAGAGAGGCCAGCCGCACTGTTTCGTGCCGTAGCTTTGGCTTTGAGTGTGTTGCTGGCTTGGTTGACCTACCGCTTCATTGAGAAACCCATCAGAACAGGCAGCCATGACCGCCTGAAAGTCGCTGGTTTGAGCGCAACTATCGCGATTTTGGGCGTTTTGGGAATGGTCGTCTACTTTAACAACGGTTTCCCTGAGCGCGCGGCGGCCAAAGTGGCCTCCATGAATGTGTGGGATAACTATGCTTTTGCAGGAACGTGTAACAAGCTCACGCATGGCAAAGACCAAGACGATTGGTGCAATACGGGCAATGCGCCAGACAAGCCGCCCACGCATATCTTGGTGGGCGACAGCGTTGGCAACGCCTTTTCACCCATGTTGCAGGCGTATTCCCAGCAAGAAAGTCGCAATACACCCGCTTCTCCATTTATCTTTCAGCAATTCGGTCGCGGTGCTTGCCCATCGCTCTTGGGCATTGGCCCCACGCATTGCCAAGACATTACCAACAAAGCTGCTGCGTTTGTGAAAAATACGCCCAGCGTCCACACCGTCATCATGGCTGCCAACTGGCCTTTGTATTTTCACGGCAGCGATTGGGATGTGAAAAGTGCCATCAATGGCGAGCAGTTCAAAACTGCTTTTGAGAAAACGCTTGCCTACTACCAAGGTTTAGGCAAACGCGTGGTGGTTTTTTTAGCGCCGCCGGTGGGCGCGAACCCGAAAGCTTGCGTTGTGCGACCGTTGCGATTGAGTCAAAAAAACAGTTGTGAATTAACGCGTACTGATGCCAATAACAACGATGCAGACTACCGTGCTTACATGCTGCCGTATCTAAAAAGCAAGCAGGTCGACTTTTTTGACCCCTTTACCAGCATGTGCGACAGCCAGCAGTGCAAAACCACAGATGGCGAACGCATTTACTACCTTGACCATGAGCATTTCAGCCTCTTTGGCGGTCAATTTCTCGCGCAAGCAGCCAGCGACGATTTGCGTAAACTCTTCAACGTTGCTAAATAAGTGCGTCTAGCTCCCCCGAACTGAGGCCTGTCATGTTTTTCTCACGTATCGACTTCAAAAAACTCTCACCCTTAGAAACGGTGAAAGCTATTTACGCGCTGCTCTTAGAGCGGCAAATTGACGCCTCTGGTCTGGCTATGTGGACGAGTGAGATTGAAAAAGGCACATTTTCTCGGGCCAAATTGTTAGATAGCCTCTTTGCTTCGCGTGAATTTTTGGTGGTGCAAGACAGCATCAACCGCAAAGAACGCTTAAAACGCACTTTGTCTGTGCTCGACTTGTTAAAGCTAGAACCCACGCCGCCCCTGCAAGTCGCGCAAGTGCTGTATCGTATGGTGTTCAACCGCAAGATGGACGCGGATGCTGAGGTGAATTGCCAAGCCAAGATCGCCAAAGGCCAGTTTTCAACCTGGGGGCTGGTGCTGCGGATGGTGAAATCCGATGAATTCAAAAAACCCTACCAGCGCCCAACGCCGTCCAAACGTCTGCACGCGGCGCGCATGGCTTGGGTAGCGCAAATTCCGGCCGCAACGCGCATCTTAGACATTGGCGGCAGCAGCCCCAGCTTGCCCGAAGGCGCGCTGATTGAACTGGGCTACGCGCACAGGCCGGAAAAACTGATCATTTTTGACAAACCACCGGCCGAACAATACTGGGGCACACCAGGTTACTCGCAAGACAATATCCGCACCTTCCCATGGGGGCAAGTGGAATATGTGCACGGCTATGCCGAAGATATTTTGCAAAACGCCGAATTAAGCGCGCAAAAGTTCGACATGATTTTCATGGGCCAAGTGGTCGAGCACATTTATGAAGACAAATTGCCCAGCGTGTTGGCTTGGATTAAAAGCCATTTGACCGAGCAAGGCGCTTTTTACTTTGATACACCGAACCGCTTGGTGACGCGCTATGAAACGGGCGAGGCCAACTTTATCGACCCCGACCACAAACGCGAATACGCACCCGAGGCTTTTGCCGCGTTGCTTAAAACGGCGGGCTTCACGTCCATGCAACAATGGGGCGTGTTAGACATGCCTCATGTGGTGCCGAGCCAAAGCTTTGATGTGAAAGACTTTTATGGCGAGCCACTGTTGACCGCCAACCCCGATAATGGTTATTGCTTTGCCATGGCTGGGCGCGGTTGACTTTCTCCTGCTCACGACTTTTTGAACTCCACAAACTCTACTCCTTCGCACCCAACTTACCGCCCTGACATTGATGGCCTGCGCGCCATCGCCGTGCTGTTGGTGGTGGTTCACCACGCCTTTCCGCAGGTGCTTAAGGGCGGGTTTATTGGTGTTGATCTGTTTTTTGTGATTTCTGGTTTTCTCATCAGCAGCATCATTTTTCAAAACCTGCAGCGTGACACTTTCAGTTTTTTAGACTTTTACAAACGCCGTGTGAAGCGGATTTTTCCTGCGCTGAGCCTTATTCTCATCACCAGTTTTGTCTATGGCTGGTTTGTGTTGCTGCCGTCTGAATACAAGCAACTGGGTAAACACATGGCAGCGGGCGCGGCTTTTGTCTCGAATTTTGCTTTTTGGAACGAGTCGGGCTATTTTGACGGCGGCTCCAAACTCAAACCTTTGTTGCACTTGTGGTCGCTCGGTGTTGAAGAGCAGTATTACATTGTGTGGCCCGTCATCGTTTGGCTGGTTTGGAAGCGCAACATCAAGCTCTTGACGCTGTGTTTGGTACTTTTTGTGCTCTCGTTTGCTTTTAATGTCTATACCGTCAAAGGTAACTCGGTCGCAGCGTTTTACTCGCCTGTATCGCGTTTTTGGGAGTTGTTGATTGGTTCGGTGCTGGCATATATGAAGATGCACCATTTAAGCTGGTTTCAACTCGTCAAACCTCGGTTTCGTGTTGTGTCTCCGCTTGAAGCTGATAAAGCAGTAGCTCATCAAAACGACACCGTTATCAATCATGCGCTGAACCATTGGTCGGGTTGGGTAGGCGCGTTGCTGCTGGTCGCGGGCGTCGCACTCATCACACCAGAGAGTCGCTTCCCAGGTTCGTGGGCCTTGTTTCCCACATTAGCTGCGTATTTGATGATTTCTGCAGGGCCGCAAGCGTGGTTTAACCGCGTCGTGTTGTCCAACCACGTGCTGGTTTGGGTAGGTTTGATCAGCTTTCCGCTGTATTTATGGCACTGGCCACTGCTGGTTTTTGCCGAGCTACATGCGGGGCAAACGCCAAGCATTTCTATGCGCTTGCTGATGATTGCCGCTGGCATCTTGCTGGCTTGGCTGACCTACCGCTTGGTTGAAAGGCCGATTCGTTTTGGCAAAGATGGGCGCCGTATTCCTCTGGTTTTATGTGGCATTTTGCTGGCGACTGCGCTGGCGGGCGGCTATACCTACCTGCGTGATGGCTTTGATTTCAGGTTTCCAAACATCATCCGCGCTCTGACCAACAACAAAATCGACATGTTTGAAGGTTGGCGCTTGGATGCTTGCATCTTGCAACAAGACCGCCCAGCGTCTGATTTTTCCAGCAGTTGTGTCGAAAAGAAACGCCCTTTGGTCTTTTTATGGGGTGATTCGCACGCGGCGGCGCTCTACCCAGGCTTTAAAAAGCTGCAAGAAAGTGGCGAATTTGCTTTTGGCATGGCGCAGCGCAATGGCGCGGTGTGCCCACCTATGCTTGCTGGCGTGAGCCCATGGTGCAAAAGCATCAATGAAGACAGCTTCAAACTGCTGAAAGAAATCAAGCCAGATATTGTGCTGCTCTACGCCTATTGGGCGCATGAAAACTACGACTTGAGCCAGCTGGATGCAACAGTTGCAGAACTCAAACTAGCAGGTGTGCCCAAAATCATCTTGATGGGTTCTACGCCACTTTGGAAAAACACCCTGCCGCAAAACATCCTTGATGCTTGGAAAAAAGGCCCTGCGATGCAAAAACCTCCCCTGAGGATGACTTATGGTTTAGACGAACGCTTACCAGCGATTGATGCAAAAATGCAAGGCATTGCGCAGCGCCTTGGCATCAGTTACATCTCAGGCTACAAAGCTTTGTGTAACGAGGAAGGCTGCCTGACCCGCAATGGTGAAGACGGTGAAATTGTGGCTTCCACAGATTATGGTCACCTCACGGTTGATGCGTCGCAGTCGTATATTAAGTTGATTGCGTCTCAAATTTTTAGCAAACCGTGAACCGCTAATTGCGAAGTGCGAGCTTTACACAAACCCCTGAATTCTTAAAAAAGCTACTGATAAAATTCCGTATGTTTAAATCTTTCAAACAAATCTACCTCGCTTTGGCCACTGCATTGCTGCTTACTGCGTGTGGCGGCGGTGGCGACTCAGCAGTCACCGTCAACAAGCCCACCAAACCAACCGTCATTTTGGTCTTTGGCGACTCTATTTCTCAGGGTTATGGCACCAATATCGAAGGCATTGTGTACCAGCAAGTCACGCCAGGTAAAACCTATACTGAACTCTTGCGAGCGCGCATTCAAAGCGAAAACCTGGCGGAATTTGCGACGATCAATGTGATTAACGCAAGTTTGGGCTCCGAATACACAGACGAAGCTATCGACCGCTTGCCAACTTTGCTAGCAGCCTACAAACCAACCCATGTGTTGCTGGCTCACGGCACCAACGATGCTGGCTCTGATTTGCCCAATGCCTATATTTCTGCCAACCTCAATACCATGATCAATGCGGTTAGAAACAGTGGCGCCAAGCCCTTGCTTGCAGATGTGACCTTCACGCGCTATGGCTCAGATTTTGCCAATGCCTACTCACAAATGATTGTGAATTTGGCCAACTCAAGCGGTGCAACTTATGTGGGCCTTCTCAATGGCGTTGTTGGCAACCCCTCTTATTACCTGAGTGATGGCGTTCATCTCAACGATGCGGCGCAACCCACCATGATGAACAATGTGTGGGAAAAGCTGATTCCTTTGTTGAATTAAATTTTCACCAAAAACATGCTTGCAACTGAAGCTAGATCTGCATCTGCCATAGACATGGCCGCAGTGCCAAAGCTCAGGTTAGATTTTTTAGACGGCATTCGCGGTTGGGCCTCGTTGATGGTGTTTTTGTTTCACCTCATCGTGCAGTTGCTGTCTGGCACCACCCCATCGTATAAAAACAAGCTGTTTGCTTTTGCCTTAGATGGCGATTTTGCGGTTTATATCTTTTTTGTGCTGAGCGGTTTTGTGCTCAGCATCAAATTTATTCTTTCACCCGGTAAATACTCGGTCGCACAGGCGGTGCTGGCGCGGTACTTCCGCTTGATGATCCCGATTTTGATCACCAGCTTCATCGCCTACATGCTGATGCTGGCGCACGCCATGTACAACGTGCCAGCTGCTGGGCCAGCGCTTGCGCCGCCTTGGTTTGCTGGGTACTTCAACTTTGAACCGACACTTAAATACTTTTTGCAATTCAATCTGTATTACGTGTTCTTCAACTTCACGCCCGACGTAAACTTCAACCCTGTGCTGTGGACAATTTCGTTTGAGTTCATCGGCTCCATGCTGGTTTATGTGATTATTGCCTTCTTCAGAACCGACAAAAACCGCACCTTCCTGGTTCCTGTCGCTTTCTTGATTTTGTTCAACCTGGCCTACAACCCCATCATGGCCTGTTTTGCGATTGGTTACGTGTTGGCTGAGTTATATGTGGCATACAGCAAGCGCCTGAGCAACTCAGCACTTATCAATTGGAGCACCCCGCTGCTGTTTTGCATCCCGATTGTTTGCTCCACGTTTTACAGAACAGACAACAAGATGTACTTGGCCTTGTTGGCAACACTTTTGGTCGCTTCCGTTTCGTTCTCTGGCGTGTTGAAACAGTTTTTCTCGAACCGCGTCTCGCGCTTTTTGGGCAAAATCTCGTTTCCGTTGTATTTGATCCACCTGCCGCTGGTGTGCTCTTATTCGTCGTATTTGTTTTTGACATTACCCACGATGGGTTACACGCAGCAAGCCACGTCCAACATCATTGTGGCCACGACGATTCCGTTGGGGATTTTGCTGGCTTGCGTGCTGTACCCGATAGAAACCTTCAGCGTGAAAGCTGCCAAAAGCATCAGCGCCAAGTTGATGACTTGGCCATTGATCAAAACTGCAACTTGACCTTTTGCTGGCTGAAATTGACTTATGAATTGGCATATTGCCGATAAACCAGCTTTTTCATCAAAAAATACGACAACAGCGTCGTCAACGGCAGCAAGATGATTTGCGCCCAATAGTCGCCTGTGTAGCCTCGTATCGCCGCAATCAAGGCAATATTGCCTAAATAGATCAACAGCCAGCAAGTGACATAGCGCCACAAGCTGCCCTTGTTGCCAAACACCAAAGCGCCGTGGGCTTTGAAGCCGATGACGATACCCACCACAATGGCTAAGGCGGAGGCCGCTTGGTACGACAGCCCTAAAAACCTCAAACCCAGCAAATAGACGGACAGACTGATCAGCGTGTTGGCGCTACCGACCATCAAAAACCGCAGCGGCTTAAAGCCTGGTTTGCCCAGTTGCGGAAAACGGTTCAGTGCGGTATAGAAAATGACCTTGCCCACGCGCACTTTCTTGGCATTGAGGGTTTGTTTGCTTTGCTCGGCTGCGCTCAACACGATGCCGTGGTTGCCCGCAATCATGTTCATTTCATCCTGCAGCGACACATAGTCGTGCAAGGTGCTGTTGCTTTGGTGGAAACGAATGGCATACGCCGGCTCGCTCACCATGTAGACTTTTTTACCTGCGCCTATGCCTGCAAAAAAGTTGATGTCTGCCGCTTGATGCAATCGGTCGTCTTGGCGCAAGGTTTGCCCAAGCACCGTGCGCGACAAAACCGCCACGCCGTACTGGTTGCGACAATTGACAATGCATGAGCGGGCCACATCATCAGCGGCAACTTTGCCTTTGAACGGCATGTTCGCCATGCCATAGTCGTTGATGAACTCGCCGTTTTGGTCAAACCAACGGACCGATGAGTTCACCATCGCCAGCTCGCTATCGGCTTCAAGCAGTTGGTGCGCTTCTGCCAGTGCGGTGCTGCGTACGTATTTGTCGTCATGACTCAAATAGGCAAAGTACTTGGTGTCGCAGAGCCCCACAGCTTTGAAAAAGTTGCCGTGGACGCCTAAGTTCTTCTCGTTCAATACATAGCTAAAGCGCGGGTCAGCCAAGTACGGTTTGCAGATTTCAGCTGTGTTGTCGGTTGAGCAATTGTCAACAATCAAAAACTTCCAATGCGTATAGCTTTGCGCTAAAACGGACTCTATCGCCTCGACAATGAAGTTGGCACCGTTGTAAACCGGCAGAAAAATGGTGACGTCCGCTTGCATGTGTCTGAACAGGTATGAAAAGTAATGAGAATATCACAGGCCAAAAATGGGAGAATGTGGTTTATGAAGCAATTTCAAAACAAACGCGCCTTGGTCACAGGGGCTTCTAGCGGCATTGGCCAAGCGATTGCGCAGGCTCTGGCGACGCAAGGGGCGCAGATACATGCGGTTGCCCGTAGCTGGCCAGTATCGCCAGAGAGCTGGCGGCTGCACCATGCAGATTTCACGGCTGAGGCCGATGTGCGGCGATTAGCGGCAGAAGTTGCAGCCGAACCTACACCGTTTGACTTGCTGATTCACTGCGCTGGCGTGCTGGAATTTGGCGTTGTGGCTGATTTCCCAATCCAGCAGTTGGACCATTTGTACCAAGTCAATGTGCGCGCACCGTTTTTGCTTACCCAACTTTTATTGCCAAATTTGACCGCTAGCGGTGGTCAAATCGTGTTTATCAATTCTTCTGCCGCTTTAACACCCAATTCAGCTCTAGCCGTCTATTCTTTTACCAAAGCAGCTCTTAAATCAATAGCAGATTGCTTGCGATTGGAAGTTAACAGCAGCGGTGTTCGGGTGATGAGCGTTTACCCAGGCAAGACTGCCTCAATCATGCAAGCGCGGGCGCATACGCTATCTGGCAAACCTTACGACGCTGCGAGTTTGATGCAACCTGAAGATGTGGCGCAGATGGTGCTCAGCGCTTTGGCATTGCCCAAAACGGCGGAAATGACCGATTTACACATTCGGCCAATGAAAAAGTAAAAAATACCTGCATCGTGATTGATATAAATGATTGATATTTTTGACCCTGAACTAGACTTAGCGCCTATCGGCGAGCAGATGTACCAGCTGGTTGAGACGCTGTACCCCATCTGCCGCAGCATCACGGGTGCGGGTGTGCGTGAAACCATGGCGCATATCCAGCGCTTGCTGCCTATCACCGTGCATGAAGTGCCCACAGGTACGCCAGTTTTTGACTGGACGGTGCCCAAAGAATGGGCAATTCGGGATGCCTACGTGGCCAATAGCCGTGGCGAGCGGGTGATTGATTTCAAGAAATCCAATTTGCACGTCCTTAACTACAGCAGCCCCGTCAACCAGAGCATGACACTTGCCGAGCTGCGTCCACATCTGTACACATTGCCCGAGCAGCCCGACTGGATTCCGTACCGCACCAGCTATTACCAAGAAAAATGGGGCTTTTGCCTCACACAAAACCAGCTCGATGCCCTGCAAAAAGCCGATGTAGGGGGCACCTACCAGGTCGTCATCGACGCCACCCTCGCCGCTGGCTCGCTCACCTATGGCGAATACGTCATCCCCGGCGCGTCGACCGACGAGGTGCTGATTTCTTGCCACACCTGCCACCCCTCGTTGTGCAACGACAATTTGTCGGGCATCGCTTTGACTACGTATTTGGCACGCCACCTAGAAACCGTTCAAAACAGGCACTACACCTACCGGTTTTTGTTCATTCCTGGCACGATTGGTTCTATCACTTGGCTGGCGCTGAATGAGGCGAAAACCAAGAATATCAAGCACGGTTTGGTCGTCGTCTGCGTGGGCGATGCCGGCAAGTTTTCCTACAAGACCAGCCGCCAAGGTGATGCATTGATTGACCGTGCAGCGAAGCATGTGCTCACTTCGACCAAAGAAACCTTCAACCTGATTGAGTTTTACCCCTACGGTTACGACGAGCGGCAGTACTGCTCGCCCGGCTTTAACTTGGCCGTCGGCAGCTTGTCCCGCTCCACCCACGGTAAATTCCCGGAGTACCACAGCTCGGCCGATAATTTGAGTTTTGTGAACGCAAAGCAGATGACAGAGTCACTAGAGGTTTACATGAAGGTGCTTGACGTTTTGGAGAACGACCAAATTTTGGTCAACCAAAACCCAAAATGCGAGCCGCAGTTGGGCAAACGCGGCTTGTACGGCAATGTGGGCGCCACGATACACCGCCCGACGTTTGAGATGGCGCTGCTGTGGATTTTGAACCAAGCGGATGGCAGCAACAGCCTGTTGGACATTGCCAAACGGGCTCAATTGCCTTTTGAAACCATCAAGCAAGCCGCCAAAGCGCTACAGGCCTGTGATTTGCTCAAAAAGGCTTAAAACGCTTAAAAACACTCAAAAACAGCTATTTTAAGCATGAAAATGGCTGCAGCCGGCATATTTATTCAATAGTTTGCTGCTTTATTTATAGCATTAAAAAGCCGCAACACTTGCGTGGTGCGGCTTTTTTAGCTTTCAACCCGCCCTTTTTGCGGATTGAATGAGAGACCGATTACTTGGTCGCTGTGAAAGCGCCAGTCACGTTGGCGCAGCAGTACTCCACATACGTACCCGTCAATGTGTTGCCAGAGATTTTGCCTGTGAGCTTCATGGTCGCCAAGCCAGAGTCCACAAAGTCACCGGCAAAGTTGCCAGATGCGTCAACGGTACCAGTCACAACAGTTTCGCAAACGCCACCACGAGCAGCACAATCAGCTGCACGGTTGGTAATGCTGAATTTGCCAGACACGGTGTTGTTAGCAGCAACGGTGAAGTTGGCTGGGCCAGCGTTCACACCTGTCACATTACCGACGTAGTTGCCAGCGTATGAAGTTGTGGTCGTTGTATCCGTAGATGAGCTACCACCGCAAGCGACGAGTGCCAAAGGAACGGCCAAAGCCAAGATTTGAGCGATTTTTTTCAACACGTGAAGTACTCCAGTGAAATTAAGGTTAAAGAATGGGCAAACTAAGCAAACACGTCATTTTATCCCGTCAGCCCTAGGGTTTATGCGGATAGTTCCCTGTAATTTGTAAATCTTCGGCAAAGTTCGCCACATTGCAACGATAGAATCGCATGCTAACTCCAACACACATGCAGCAACCTTACAGCGCCTCCTCCCAACCTACGCCATCAACATCCGACCAGTTTGGATCGAGCCTTTGGCGCGATCTACCGGCTTGGCAGGCTTATGGTTTGGCGCTTGTATTGGCCGTTTGCTTCATCGCCTACCTCTTTCCATTGTCATTTTTAGCCGGTCACAGCACGGTTTTTGACTATGGCGACAACGCTCAACACGTCTCTGGTTGGTGGTACTACGCCGTGGACAGCTGGCATTTGCCGCTCTTGCACACTGAGCGGGTTGACCACCCAGACGGTTTGAACGTCGCTTTCACAGACAGCATACCGCTGGCTGCGCTGTTTTTCAAACTGTTCCGGTCTTGGTTGCCGGCACATTTTCATTACTTTGGTATTTGGATGGGGCTGGCTTTTGTCACCTTGGCGCTTTCCGCCACCTTGATGATGCGGGCACTGCAAGCTAAGAGCGCAGTGGCCACATTCTTCGCGACGCTCTTTGCCATGACCTGGCCGGTCATCCATGTGCGCTACAGCCATGCGGCGCTCTTGATGCAAAGCATCATCGTCTTTGGTTTGGCATTTTATTTCATGGGGCGCAGCACAGCGTGGCGCAGCAACAGCACGGCTTGGGCGTTGATAGGTTTAAACGTGGTGGCACTGACTGTTCACCCCTACTTTTTACCGTTTACAGCAGGTTTGTTCGCGGCTTTTTTGGTTGATCAAGCCCTCAAATCGGAAGCTTGGCGCCAACAGCTTTTGCGCCTTGTGGCCTACGTCGTCGTTTTGGGTGGCATCGCTTGGGTGCTGGGCTATTTTGGCCACAACACCTACCGTGGCGGTTATGGCGACCCTTTCCAGTTCAACCTTTTGTCGCCCTTTTGCGGCGGTGGCCAAGTGATTAAATGCGACATCAACGTTGCACCCATCGTGCGCTTTGAAGGTTTCAATTACTTTGGTGCAGGCTTGCTCTTGTTGCTGCCATTTGCTTTGCTGCAGAACTGGCGCCAACTCATCGCAGCGCCCAAGCACTACCCCGCCCTGATGTTGGTTTTGTTGGGTTGCTTGTTGTATGCGGTGTCCAACCACATTTGGGTGGGTGATAGCCAATGGTTTACCTTTGCATTGCCGAGTTGGTTGCACTGGCTCACTGGCACCTACCGCGTTGCTGGGCGATTTTTTTGGATCATTGGTTATTTGATTTTGTTTGCAACGCTGGCTTCGTTAGCCAAACGCAAAACATGGTTTACCCTAGCTTTGCTGTGTGTGGCCTTGGTGGTGCAAGTCAAAGACGTCAAACCTTTGCTCAAACACATTAAAACCGAAGCTGCCAAGCCTAGCAAGTTGGATTTTGAAGCGTGGGCACCCGTCATGCAGCAGGTCGACAAAGTGGTGATTTACCCGACTTTTGACTGCGGCCCGGGTGATTTGCAGTATTACACCTGGATCATGCAACTGGCTGGCTACCACGGCAAACTGCTCAACTCGGGCTACACCTCGCGTGACAACAAAGACTGCAAAGCCAGCGAGCAAGAAAT
>JAYVSU010000028.1:0-4062 GCA_043775055.1 Polaromonas sp. | reverse complement strand
GTAATTTGCGGTGGAGGTGACTTCAAAATCTCGCGTAGAACCACCCGCGATCACACCTCCAGCGTTGCGGGTGTCGATGATCCGACAAGGTGAAACGGGAGTGAAAACCAAGTCTGTAGTTAATGCGCCTAACTGCGCTGAAGCCGTGGTAGAAAACGTAAACATCGACATGGCCGCAGCCATGTTTAACGCCATTGATAGTATTTTTTTCACGGGACACTCCTCTTTGTAAAGTTAATAGAAACTGTCGCCAAGTGTGACTAATGTCATACGAAACGATAGTCCATGACACTTTATGACTACTTTTTTACCAAGTCAAGGCAAATATTCCCTACAAATTGGTGCAAATTACCGCGAAGTTGTTTAAGCAGTTGACTATGGGACAGTGGCCACATCTGCACAAGCCTACAATTCGTTTACTTTATTGACGTTTACGTAAACGTCAATTTTCCAAACCTATGTGCCTAACCTTCACCTATGAGCCTCTCTAACGAACTTGAAAGTCGACTCCACTACCCGTTTGGCGACGTGATGCCCGAACCTGGCCACAGCTTGGTGGTGGCTCCGGGCATCCAGTGGCTGCGCATGGGGCTGCCGTTTGCGCTGAACCACATCAACCTTTGGCTGCTGCTTGACAACATCGACGGCGTGGACGGCTGGACGGTGGTGGATTGCTGTATTGACAAACCAGAGTCACGTGCGCAGTGGGAGCAGGTGTTTGTGAATGCGCTGGAGGGGCTGCCGATTTTGCGCGTCATCGTCACCCACATGCACCCTGACCACATTGGTCTAGCGCATTGGCTGTGCGAGCGCTGGGGGGTAGCAATGTGGATCAGTGCGACCGATTACAACGTGGCACGGATGGCCTGCATGAGTGCCACGGGCTTTGGCGGCGCGGCGGCGGCTTCGTTTTTTGCAGCGCATGGCTTGGTGGATGAAAAGTCGCAAACCATGCTGAAGGCCAGAACCAATTACTTCCCTAGCCTCGCGCCAGCCGTGCCGCCTAGCTTTCACCGCATGATGGATGGTGATGTGATCCAGATTGGCAGCGCACAAACGGGTAAATGGTCTTGGCGCTGCATCAGTGGTTTTGGCCATGCGCCTGAGCATATTGCGCTGTATTGCGACGAAGCTAAGATTTTGCTGGGTGGTGACATGATGCTGCCGCGTATCTCCACCAATGTAAGTGTGTATGACAACGAACCGGAGTCGAACGCACTGAAGCTGTTTTTGCAGTCAATTGATAAGTTTGCAACTTGCGCACCTGAAACGTTGACCTTACCTTCGCATGGCAAGCCGTTTATAGGCCTCCATGAGCGCATCAAACAACTGCATGACCACCACCGCGACCGCTTGGCAGAGGTGCTAGAGGCTTGTCAAATTCAAGCTTGTAGCGCAGCAGATGTGTTGCCAGTGATGTTTAAAAGAGAGCTGGATTTGCACCAAACCACCTTTGCCACGGGTGAAGTGGTGGCGCATTTGCACTTTTTATGGTTTTCAGGCCAATTAAAGCGTGAATTTTGCACAGACGGGATTTACCGCTTTCGCTCTGTTTGAAAAATCCAACTATTTCATTGCCCCGAAGAGCTGGGAACGGGCGACTTGACTCCAGGAGAAATAGTTGCTGAGCTTGCATTAGCAGGAGGAGACATGGGCACGCGCCCTGAAGTGCTTTGCTCTGATTGCGGGATGGGTGCGTAGCGGCTCACAGGCCGTTGCGCGCTGGCGTCTGGCTGTACAGGTATAAAGCTATTTGAGCCAGCAGGGTTAGCCGCGTTGGCCATAGCGGCGCCTAGACCACCCGTTTGTGGTGCTAAGTTAGGTGCTGCGGCCACAGGCGCTGGGAACTGAAAGGGCGCCGCGCCGCGCCCACTGGGTGCAAGATTTGCCGTAGGTGCCATGGGTGCGCCCACAGCTGCGGGGGCTCTGATGGGGAGTTCCAACTTCATGCCATCTGGGGCGCTCATCGAGCTGGCCAAAATAGCGTCGCTGCGAGAGATGGATTTGAGCACCAAATCGTCCCCCACCATGCTACCCACACGGTAAGGCTTGGCGGGCTTGCCGTCTGTGGCGATCAAGGCAACGCCTGCGCCAGCAACCGCCCGGACGATGCCAAATAGAGCATAATTACTGCTAGCCGGCGTAATTATTGGCTGATTAGCTCCCAAAACAGGAGCACCAAGGAACTTTGCAACGGCGTCTGAATCAATAGTGATGGCAGGCGCGGCTGCGGCAAACACGTTGTTGGCAGGTTTAACAGTTACAAACTTTAACACCCAATAGGCTGCGCACAGGACCGCCAATAACCAGACGGCCAGTGTAATAAGTCGTAACGACCATGACTTTAAGGAAGGTGTCTTCATGAGGCGATTATGATTCAATCTTATATCGTAGCAAAATTGCACGCAATCTTTTTGAGGACTCTTGCAGATGAATGTTGAAAAAAATTCGAAACGCCCTGTGACCATGCTCCTAGGCAAGCATATTCAACGCGGTTTTACGCTGATTGAGTTGATGGTGGTGTTGGTCATTATTGGCGTTTTGGCTGCTTTGATTGTGCCCAATGTGCTGGATCGGGCCGACGATGCACGCGTGACGGCAGCTAAAACCGACGTCAACAACGTCATGCAGGCTCTGAAGTTGTACAAACTTGACAACCAAATGTACCCCACAGCTGACCAAGGCTTGCAAGCACTGGTAGCACGTCCTAGCAGCGGCCCAGCGGCGCCGAACTGGAAGAATTACCTTGAAAAATTGCCCAATGACCCTTGGGGTCGCCCTTACCAATACCTCAACCCGGGCATCAAAAGCGAGATCGATGTGATGTCTTTCGGTGCTGATGGACAAGCTGGCGGGGAAGGGAAAAATGCGGATATTGGCTCTTGGTAATAAACCGCCAAAGACTACTCGGGAAAAAGCGCTGAATAAGCCCTTGCCTGCAGCTCGCCTCGCGCGCGGTTTCACGCTCTTAGAGCTGATGGTGGTGGTGGCTATCATCGCCATTGCCAGCGCTGGCGTGGCTTTTGCGATCCCAGATGCCTCACACGCTGCATTAGAGCGTGATGCGCTGCGGCTAGCCGCGTTGCTGGACTCTGCCAGAGCGCAGTCGCGTGCCAGCGGTTTGTCGGTGTATTGGCACCCAACCGAGCAAGGGTTTAAGTTTGAAGGCCTGCCACAAACCAAAAACAAAAATACTGGCGAGATGGAAGATTTGGCCGCCATGCCTAAAAATTGGCTCAGTGAGGGCAGCAGAGTGGATGCCAATAGCCGCATCGGGTTGGGACCAGAACCCATCATTGCACGTCAAGCTGTTGTGCTGAGCAATGCGGGTCGTAGCTTGACCATTTCTACAGATGGTTTGCGCCCTTTTGCTATAGACCTCACACCCAAGGCTGAGGCACGTTGAAGCGCTTCAGCTCTGCCAAGCAGTTCCGTAGACCGTTGGGCTTTACGCTGATTGAGGTTTTAGTGGCCTTAGGCATTGTGTCGATTGCCTTGCTGGCCGGCATGCGAGCCACTGACTCGCTGGTCAACAACGCGCAGCGCTTGTCTGACGTGCTACTGGGCCAAATGTGTGCTGAGAACCAACTCATTAAAGTACGTTTAGCGCAAGGCTTGCCAGATGTGGGCGAGAGCAACTTTGCGTGCGAGCAAGCCGGCCGCAATTTAGGCGGCACCATGGCTGTCCAAAGTACCCCAAACCCGAGCTTCAGGCGCGTCGATGCGCTGGTGATGGACGGTGAGAACGTGGTGATCAAACTCTCCACCATCATTGGGCTATATTGATGCGCTCTAAGCCCTGCCAACTCCGCCGCCCAATGGCTGGCTTCACGCTGATTGAGTTGATGGTCGCCATCGCTGTCATGGCTTTGCTGGCGATGCTGAGCTGGCGCGGCTTGGATGGCATGACCCGTGTGCAAAGCCAAACGCAAGCTAAAACCGATGGTGTACTAGCTTTACAAGCTGGCTTGGCGCAGTGGCAAACAGATTTGGATGCCTTGACACAGCTGCCGCAGGTGGTTGGCATCAATTCCTTGGACTATGACGGCCAAGTACTGCGTT
>JAYVSU010000027.1:0-10652 GCA_043775055.1 Polaromonas sp. | reverse complement strand
ATGCCGCAAAAGACGGCAGACGCCCTGAGCCGTGCCTACACATTTTTACGCCGCGTGGAGCACCGCATCCAGTACCTGGACGACCAGCAAACCCACGTGCTGCCCACTCAGGACGATGATCTGCACTGGATCGCTCAAAGCATGGGTTACGCCGCCGCCCCAAGTGGTTGCTGCCCGTTTTTGACCGAACTGGATGCCCACCGCGAGCTGGTCGCCGATGAATTTGACAAGCTTCTGGGCGGCGCAGAGGAAACCAAAAAACACGACTGCAAAGGTTGCAATGGCAAAAATAGCCCAGCCAAGACCGGCCAGACGACAAGCGACCTGACAAGCGCAGATGGCCATTGCAAACTGGCACCGCCGCTGGAACTGCAGGATTTGCTGGCCCAAGTGCCCGCTGAATTTTCCGACTTTGCCAAACGCATCAGCGCCTGGGCCGAGCACCCGCGCGTGCTGGGCCTGCGCGAAGAAGGCCGCGCCCGCCTGGTCCGCCTGATGCAGCGCACCAGCACCTGGCTGCGCGAAGGCCGCGTCACCGAGCTGGCCGCCCTGCGCAGCGCCGATTTCATGGAGCCGCTGCTGCGCCGCGAAAGCTACCTCGCCCTGCTGTGGGAGCGCCCCAGCGTGCATGAGCGTCTGCTCAAACTGCTGGGCAGCGCCCGCTGGCCGGCCCGCTACCTGCTGCAACACCCCGGCGTGATCGACGAACTGGCCAGCGACGCCTGGCTGCATGAGCGCTTCAACCCCGCCGACTTTGAGCGCGAACTCGCGTTGCGCGTCAAATCACTGCAATCCACCGGTGAAGACGATGTCGAAACTCTGCTCAACTTGCTGCGCCGCGCCCACCATGCCGAGCTGTTTCGCACCTTGGCCCGCGACGTTGAAGGCCAACTCAGCGTGGAACAAGTGGCCGACGACCTCAGCGCCTTGGCCGACACCATCCTGCGCGTCACCTTGGCTTGGTGCTGGCAACGGCTCAAAAACAGACACAGAGACTTTCCGCAAATCGCCATCATCGGCTACGGCAAGCTGGGCGGCAAAGAGCTAGGCTACGGCAGCGACTTGGACATCGTCTTCGTTTTTGAGGACGACGACGAGCGGGCCGGTGAGATTTACGGCGCATTTGTCCGCAAACTCATCACTTGGCTGGACACCAAAACCTCAGAAGGCGATTTGTTCGAAATCGACACTGCCCTGCGCCCTAACGGCAACTCCGGCCTCTTGGTGACCAGTTTCTCCGCCTTTTCTGACTACCAAGAAAAACGCGGCAGCAACACCGCCTGGACCTGGGAACACCAAGCCATGACCCGCGCCCGCTTCGTCGCCGGTTTTGAACCCCTGCGCGCCAAGTTCGACCAAGTCCGCCAAAACGTCATCTGCGCCCCGCGTGATTTACCCGCTTTGAAGCAAGAAATCATCGCCATGCGCGACAAAGTCCGCGCCGCCCACCCCGTGAAAGCTGGCTTGTTTGACGTCAAACACAGCCCAGGCGGCATGGTTGATGCCGAATTTGCCGTGCAGTATCTGGTTTTGGCTTACAGCGCGGCGCACCCAGCGTTGCAGGGGAATGTGGGGAATATTGCGTTGATGCAGCTTGCCGAAACTGCGGGCTTGCTGCCAGCGGGTGTGGGGGTTGCTGCAGGCGATGCCTACCGCAGCCTACGGCATGTGCAGCACGTCGCCCGGCTGGATGAAGCGCCTACGCAGGTGGCGGCTACCGAGCTTTTGGCGGAGAAAGCGGCGATGTTGGCGCTTTGGGATGCTGTTTTTGCTATTTAATTTATAGCTAACTATTGAATAAATACGCCGACTAGAGGTATAAATAGTCCCTAAATTTGTGTTTTTTGAGGGTTTGGGGTGATTTTTGAGGTTTTTTACTGCGTAGCTGGTTTGTTGCCCCCACTCACTCCCCCCCGCCCCTCTCCCGCCCCGCCGGGCGGAAGCGGGGAGCCTTCATTTGAGGGTTGGGTGGTTCTGGGGGCTTCCAAGGGGACGCTTGGTTTGGGGAGAATTAATTTGGCACTCAATCAAAATGCGGTCGTGGTTCGATTACATCGCTCATTCGCGACATCTTCTGCACGTGCGCCCACACTTGGAGCGCTTTTCAATGTTGGATACGACCCAATTTCTTTAAAGTAAGCCACTCCGCGTTCAACGCATGCAGTGACCATAGGATCTGGTCTTGTTTTACCGCAACCAGTAACTGAAAAAACAAGCAAGGCAAAAATAAAGATTTTAGTTTTAAACACAATATTACTCTTTAAGAATTAAAAATTACTACAAATAAAATAGCAAACTATTGAACAAAAACGCCGGCTAGAGTCACAAAACACCTCTAAAGCCAGCTAAATCAGTCTCCAGCCCGGATTTTGGCCACCAGTGCAGTCGTCGAATACCCCGCCACAAACGGCAATGCCAGCGCTTTGCCGCCGTAGCTTTCTACAAGGTGTGACTCTTTTAGTCGCTGCATATCGTAGTCGCCACCTTTAACAAGGATATTGGGCCGCAGCTCGTTGATGATCTCCAGCGGGGTATCTTCGTCAAACCAAGTCACCAAGCTCACAGATTCGAGCGCAGCAATCAAGGTGGCGCGGTCAATGTCGGTGTTGAGGGGGCGATCAGGGCCTTTGCCTAGGCGTTTGGCGGAGGCGTCTGTGTTCAGGGCGACGACGAGGCTGCCACCCAAAGTACGTGCTTGCGCCAAGTAGGTGACGTGCCCTGCATGCAGCACGTCAAACACGCCGTTGGTGAAAACGACGGGCTGCGGCAGGGCTGCGACGCGGGCTTTGGCGTCTTGACGTGAGACGATTTTTTCTGTGAATGTCACAGCGCTAAGCTATTTAGCCCGGAATGGTGTCAATAAAGCTTTGCTTTTGCATCAGCTTTTCTTGCAGTCTGGCCAAATTGGCGTAGTCGTCGCGCCACTTGATGTCTGGGAAGCGGAAGTCTAGGTAACCTAAGGCGCTGCCCATGGCGATGTCGGACAGGGTGAGGTGGATGCCGGAGCAGAACGGTTTGTCGGCCAAGCCGGTGCTCATGGCTTTGAGGCTGGAGTGGACTTTACCGAGTTGGCGGTCTATCCAGGCTTGACTGCGCTGTTCATCGGTGCGGCCTGCCCATGTGGCTTCTAGGCGCGCCAAGATGGAGGCATCCAACAAGCCATCGGCCAAGGCTTCCCAGGTTTTGACTTCCGCGCGCTCCCGACCCGAGGCGGGGATGAGCCGGCCCACGGGAGACAAAATATCAAGATATTCCACAATCACGCGGGAGTCAAACAAGGCTTCGCCCGCTTCCATGATCAAGCAAGGCACTTTGCCCAGCGGGTTGGCGTGGGCGATGGTGGTGTCTGCGGCCCAGACGTTTTCTTCTACAAATTGGTAGTCGAGCTTTTTCTCGGCCATGACGATGCGGACTTTACGAACGTAGGGGCTGGTCGTGGCGCCAATGAGTTTTAACATGCGGGGAGTCAATCAGTTGTCACAATGCAGCCATTTTAGCCAGTGATTGCTGAATCACGTTCGCTGTGTGCGTACTTACGACATATACGACACCCGTACAGCGCAAGTTCAGAGCAGGCGCACAGCCCGCCTACAATTGAGGGATGAAATCTTCTGCCCCTACCTCTTTAGCACTCTCCCCCCTCACCGCCATTTCACCGCTCGACGGCCGATACGCCGGCAAAATGGCCCATCTTCGCCCTTTGATGAGCGAATTTGGCTATATGCAGCGCCGTGTGCAGGTGGAAATCACATGGTTTGTCGCCTTGAGCGATGCTGGATTCGCTGAATTCAAGCCACTGAGCAGCGAAGCGCGCACTCACTTAGTGGGCATCATGACTAACTTTTCTGAGGCTGATGCCCAGGCCATCAAAGACATTGAAAAGGTCACCAACCACGACGTGAAAGCCGTGGAATACTGGCTGGCGGGCTATTTTGCAGGCGCTGGAGACAGCAAAACATGGGTCAAAGGCCAATTCGACGCCCTGCCCGAGTTGCACGCCATGCGCGGGTTCATCCACTTTGCTTGTACGTCTGAAGACATCAACAACACCAGCCACGCGCTACAGCTCAAAGGAACACGTGAATTGGTAATATTACCCGCCTTGGATGGTTTGATCACCAAATTGCGCGAGATGGCCCACAACTTTGCCGCCGTGCCGATGCTGAGCCGTACCCACGGCCAAACCGCCAGCCCCACCACCGTGGGCAAAGAAGTGGCCAACGTGATGGTGCGCCTGCTCAAAGCGCGCGACAACGTTGCCAAAGTCAACCTGATGGCCAAAATGAACGGCGCGGTCGGCAACTACAACGCCCATTTGTCCGCTTGGCCTGAGTTTGACTGGGAAGCTTTTAGCAAAGGCGTCGTCGAGCGCCCTGAACCTACGACTGACTCCACCGGTGCTTTCGGGCTGGGTCTCACCTTCCAGCCATACAGCATTCAAATCGAGCCGCATGACTACATGGCCGAGTTTTACGACGCTGTGGCCCGCGCCAACACGATTTTGATCGACTGGTCGCGCGACGTGTGGGGGTATGTGAGCTTGGGCTACTTCAAACAGCGCCTGAAAGCTGGCGAAATTGGCTCTTCTACCATGCCGCACAAGGTAAACCCGATTGATTTTGAGAACGCCGAAGGCAATTTTGGCCTCGCCAACGCGCTTTTACGCCATTTGAGCGAGAAGTTGCCCATCTCCCGCTGGCAGCGTGATTTGACCGACTCCACCGTGCTGCGCAACATGGGCGTGGCGTTGGGGTATGCGGCGCTGGGCTACAGCTCGCTGATGGTCGGGTTGAACAAATTGGAGCTGAACGAGCAAGCCTTGGCGGCTGATTTAAACAGCGCTTGGGAAGTGCTGGCCGAGCCGATTCAGACCGTCATGCGCCGCTACGGCGTGCAAGGCGCTTACGAGAAGCTCAAAGAAGCGACCCGTGGCAACACCGTCACCGCAGCTGATTTGCACAACTTGATTGCCGGTTTAGACATCCCCGTGGCCGAAAAAACCCGCCTGCTGGCCATGACACCAGGCAGCTACATCGGCAAAGCGGTTGAATTGGCAAAACGAGCCTAAAACCTCATTTTTAAGGCATAAATACGCTGTATCCGGCGTATTTATTGCTTATTTAGCTATATTTATAATAGCATTTTTATCTAAATATTCACTTCACTCTTCAAAATGGCCATCAAATCCACTATTTTCAAGGCCAATTTGTCGATTGCAGACATTGACCACAACTACTACGCCGACCACCAGCTGACTCTCGCCCGCCACCCGAGCGAGACGGATGAACGCATGATGATCCGCTTGGTGGCCATGGCCTTGCAAGCGCACCAGCTGCAAACCGTGTGCGGCGGCGACGGCACACTGGCTTTTGGCGCGGGGTTGTCGAACCCGGACGAGCCTGACGTCTGGCTGCGCGACTTCACCCAAGCGACCCGGCTGTGGATTGAAGTCGGCGCACCCGAAGAAAAGCCCATCATGCGCGCCTGCGGCAAAGCTGACGTGGCGATGGTGTATTGCTTCAACCACGCCGCTGAAATCTGGTGGAAAGCCATGGAAAACAAGGTCTCCCGCGCTAAAAACCTGCAAGTCTGGCGAGTCCCGACCTTGCAATCGCAAGAACTCGCCAAACTCGCCACCCGCTCCATGCAACTGCAAGCCACTATTCAAGAAGGCGCGCTGATGATGAGCGACGGTGCGAATACGGTGGATGTGGAGTGTGTGCGCTGGTTGTAAAAACTGTTTGCTGTGTGCTCGCTTGGTGTTGTACTTGTTAAGTATTTGACGCTTTCCGTCAAATGTCGTAACATACAAACATTAATTCAAGCAGAGAAATCAATCATGACTATTCACACATTTTCGAGCCGCGACTTCACCCGTGATGTGTCGTCTGCCAAACGTGCCGCCAACGAAGGCCCCGTCTTCATCACTGATCGTGGTAAACCCGCCTTTGCTCTGCTGCAAATCAGCGACTATTACCGCATCATTGGGCAAAACGAGGCTTCTTTGCTTGATGTGATGGATGGCATTCCCGGTGGGGAAGGCATTGAATTTGAGCCGATACGTTCGACCGTGCAAACGCGGCCTGTCAGCTTCGACTAAATTGTCATTCCACGATGTTTATTCTCGACACCAACGTCATCTCGGAGCTACGCCAAGGCAAACCCAAGCAATCCGCAGATGTTCGCACGTGGGCAGTCACTCAGCCGGCTGCTAGCCTCTTTTTGTCTGCCATCACCATACTTGAATTGGAGCAAGGTGTCTTGGCAATGGAGCGGCGCACACCATCTCAAGGCACTGCGCTACGCGCATGGCTGACGGGTGTACGCAGTGCCTTTGCAGGGCGCACTCTGCCTTTTACCGAAAACACAGCTGTCATCTGCGCATCTTTGCATGTGCCCAACCCCCAAGCCGAGCGCGACGCCATGATTGCAGCTACTGCGTTAGAACACAGCTTCACGGTGGTAACGCGAAACGTCACAGATTTCAAAACCACAGGTGTGAAGTTATTGAATCCGTGGTCGATTTAAGTTTCAGCTAACTTTTTCCCCTCAGCCGCCCGCTCGGCATAGGTATTGAAGCGCCACGAGGTGCCCTCAAACGTGATGCGGTGCCAGGTGTCGCGTTTTTCTATGGGGGACATCGCTGGCCAGTGTTGCACTTCTTCAAAACTGCGGCCGCAGCCTTTGCATTCTGCGTCGCCTTGGCTGGTGGAGCAAATGGCGATGCAGGGGGTGTCTGGTGTCGTCTCGTACCATGCCAGCCAGGCAGCCATGGCTTTGGGAGGGAAGCCTTCTGCCGCCACTGTGACTTGCCTGTAAAACACCATCAGCGCGTAAACCTCGGCCAAGGCACGCAGCTCTTTGCACAGGGTGATGCCGTCGTCAGACGGGCTTTTGTCGCGCCAAAAGTTGATGGCGGCTTCAATATCGGTGATGTGCAGGGCGGCGTTCACAGCAAACTCGCTTTAAAAAAGATATGTATAAATAATCAGTAGTCTTGAATCATACCTATTTGGTGGCATTTAGACAATGCTAGGCCAGATTTGGCCCCACAATTTAAGAAATGTTACGCTAACGTCTTTTAGGAACCTATGAAACTCATCCTCAAATGGCTGCTCAGTGCCGCCGCCCTGCTTTTTGTGGCCTACATTTACGACGGCGTGCAGCTGCAAAGCTACCAAGCCGCGCTGATTGCCGCCTTCGTCATTGGCCTGCTCAACACGCTGGTTCGACCTATTTTGATTGTGCTGACGCTGCCAGTCACCGTCGTCACAGTTGGTTTGTTCCTGTTTGTCATCAACGCGTTGATGTTTTGGGCCGCCGCCTCGTTGTTAAACGGCTTCAACGTGACAGGTTTTTGGGCTGCGTTTATTGGCTCAGTACTGTACTCGGTGCTGAGTATGTTGATTAATTCGGCGCTGGATGGGATGTTATCGAAGCGCTAAACCGAGAATAAACAAGCGTTTAACGACGCAAAGCAGTTGATAGCATCTGCACTGCGACGGTAGGCTCGTCGAAATCCTCTTCTGACAAGCTGGCGAGGCTGGCAAATGCCATAAGCAAGAAAATGAGTACGCCTAGGATATACATGTGAGACATGTGAGGTCTGGAAGATTGTTGTAACAGCACAATGGTAGTATGCGTGCACAAACAAGAAGTTGCATCCCATGAATAGGGGAATCGTGGGTTTGACAAAGGCGCTATCGTTCATCTGTGCATATGTTATGCATCTAAGTCATCAGGAATATGAATAAAAGTGTCATTCAAGTTGCCTTGGTTGAAGACGATCCAGATATGCAGGAGCGCTTGCTCACGGCGCTACGATCTAGTGAGCATATAAACGTCTGCTTCGCTGCAGATACAGGGCAAGCGATGCTGACATGGATCATTCAAGACACAACAGCAAAACAGTTAGATGTACTCCTCGTGGATTTAGGTTTGCCAGACTGCCCTGGCATAGAAGTTATTAAGCAAGCTGCCAAGTCCTTGCCACAAGCGGAAATCATGGTGGTCACTATGTTTGGGGACGAAAGCAACATGATCAGCGCTTTCGAAGCCGGTGCAAAAGGGTATTTACTGAAAGATGCTGCTGGCGAAGACTTAGCACAACACGTCTTAAATTTGCACGCTGGCGGCTCCCCCATGTCACCCATCATTGCGCGGCAATTATTAGCTCGGCTAACACCTGCTAGCCCCACACACGTTGTAAGCCCAACACCCACTGGTGAGAAAAGCACTTCTTCGACTATTCCGTCATCGCCCATTGAAAAACTAACGCCCAGAGAGGCTGAGATTTTGTCGCTCCTCGCACGCGGCTACACTTATCCTGAGTTAGCCCGTTTGTTGGGGCTGTCTGTTAGCACCATACAAAGTCACATCAAACATATTTATGGCAAATTGGCTGTGCATTCTAAAACTGAAGCTGTGTTTGAAGCGCGTCAAATGGGTTTGCTCGGCTCTTAGACTTTGCTTTTGCACAGTATTGTTGCTTTTAAATGCAACATACACACTGGCACAGTCGCAAACTTCATCGTCCGCGCCTATCCTGCCCTATGAAGGAACACCCGGGATTACGGTTTTAAGCAAAGCACACGCTCGCTTCATACCCACCGCAGATTTTTCTGAATCTTTTGGCACAGCTTCAACAATATCACCCAAGTTAAGCCCTCAAGAGCTTGACATAGCACTGCCACACCGTTGGGACTTAACCCATCCTCATCAAGATGGTCGTGTTATTTATAGCCTAGATTTGCCACCTTCAGAGCAAGACACACCCATGGCATTGGTTTTGCCACGCGTGGGTAACCAAGCCGTGATACGCGTTGGCGGCAAACTTGTTTTACAAATTGGCACCTTGGGCGACACCCGTATCAACGCCGCTCATAGCCCCGTCTGGCTGCAACTACCTGAAGCCATGTTAAGCCCCGTTCACACTACACCGTTAGAAATAGAAGTGACGGCTCAGTCAGGGCGTTGGGGCGGGCTTGCACAAATTTACTATGGGTCGCAAGCAACGCTTCATCCCTACTACGAAGGGCATTTCAAAGACAAGCAGTATTTCAATCTAGCTTCCGTCATCGCTATGAGTTTGATAGGTCTTTTAGTCACAGGGCTTTGGTGGCAAACACGGGATTCCTTCTTTGGTATTTTTGCCGTTTTTGCATTGGCAAGCATCTTTCGTCCGCTTGACTATCTACTGCCGGAGCCCCCCTTGCCTTGGCCTTTGTGGGGTGCATTTGTGGCAATGTCCTTTATCGTCACCTATTTTTTTCTATTGCTTTTTATCGTTCAAGTGCTTAGTCGCCCACCGCGCTGGGTTTATGCTGCGCTATGGTGCTATCTCTACACGGCATGCATAGCCGCATTTATTGCCTTTTATGGACGCTATCCATGGCTATGGACAGCAACAGTAACGTCCAATTTTATTTTAAGCCTGAGTCTGGTTTATCTTAGCTATCGCGCATTACGTTATGGTGCTTTAGAAAACAAACTCTTAGCCGCTGCAACGCTTTTAATCTTGGTCGTAGCTGCACGTGACCTTATTTTGACTAGATTGGTATCTGCTTCCGTCACATATGGATACCTGCCGCGCGCTTTGCTGGTTTTGATGTTTATCATGCTTTGGATTGTTGTTAAACGGTATGCCTTGCACATGCAAAACTATCGTGAGTTAAACATCACACTAGCGTCGCGTGTAGCTGCGCGTGAGGATGAGTTACAAGTCATTCATCAGCAATTAATGAACGAAAGAGAGTTGCAAGTCACGCTGCAAGAGCGTGAACGCATCATGCGTGACATTCACGACGGGGTGGGCTCCCAGCTGGTTGGCCTGCTGAGTTTGATCAAGAAAGGTGACCTCAAAACGACTTCGTTACAAACCCATGTCAACGCGGCCCTTGATGAGCTCCGCATGGCCGTAGACGCCATGCAGCCCATGAATGGCGACTTGGCTACGGTGCTGGCTACGCTTCGTTTTAGGCTGCAACCACGCTTAGAAGCGGCTGGTATTACGATGGTTTGGGAGGTAGATGAACTGCCGCAAATGACAAATTTGACGTCAGACATGGTGCTGCAAATCCAGCGTATTTTGTTAGAAGCTTTTACCAATATCTTGCGCCATGCGCAGGCCACACAAGTTGTCGTTAAGGCGTACCACCAACATACCCCTGCAGCTTGGATGCTAGAAATTAGTGACAATGGGGTTGGACTGTCTAACCAAGCAAGCGCTTCCAATACAGTTACTGGGCATGGTATGCGTAACATGCAAACAAGAGCAATTGCTATTGGTGCAGCCCTTTTTGTTAGTATTAACCCTGATGGAGGCGTCATGATTAGGGTAATATTACCCTTCAAATAAGCGAACGTATCCCCTGTTCATGGGTTGCGCTGTAACTAAAGTTTACATATCCTTGTGTTTACCCAAACTAAAGGAGACCTTCATGAAAACTCTTGCTCGAATTGTTTCGACCGCTCTGCTGCCCATCCTAATTACAGTTTTATCAAGTCCCGCTTCAGCGCAGTTAGGCGCATTAACTACAGACTTGGTTTTCACCCCCGTTTCACCTTGTCGGATCATCGACACCCGCAACGCTGGAGGTGTGATCGCGGGTGGTTCTACGCGAGATTTTGAAGTCACCTCCACCGCAAATTAC